>NZ_JBIVPK010000012.1:0-237410 GCF_044754605.1 Streptomyces sp. NPDC093064 | reverse complement strand
ATCTGGCAACCCGAAGCCGTCAGCTCCGCGATCTGCTGCAACGTGGCGCCGACGTCCGACGTACGCGTCGTCGTCATCGACTGCACCGACACCGGGGCCCCGCCCCCGACCGCCACCGGCCCGACGTGGATCTGCCGCGACACGCGCCGCTCGGCGATCGGCCGGGCCGGTACCTCGGGGACGCCCAGAGGAATGGCGGCCATGGCGTCAGTCCCGGTTCCCTGAGACCGTCTCGCGCATGGCGCGCAGGGACTCCTTGAGCGATCCCATGGTGGCCAGCACGGCGGTGGGCTCGTAGCCGCAGTGCGCCATGCAGTTGGCGCACCGCGGGTCCTTGCCCCGGCCGTACTTGTCCCAGTCGGTGTCCTCGATGAGTTCCCGGTACGTCGGCACGTACCCGTCGCTCATCAGGTAGCAGGGGCGCTGCCAGCCGAACAGGGAGTAGTTCGGGATCGCCCACGCGGTGCACGGGAAGTCGACCTTGCCCTCGAGGAAGTCGAGGAACAGCGGCGAGTGGTTGAGCCGCCAGCGGCGGCGGTTACCGCCCGCGAAGGCCTTCCTGAACAGCTCGCGGGTCTGCTCCACGCCCAGGAAGTGCTCCTGGTCGGGTGCCTTCTCGTAGGCGTAGGCGGGCGAGATCATCATCTCGTCTACCTTGAGGTCGTCGTTGAGGAAGTTGAGCACCTCGACGACGGTCTGCGGGGTGTCGGTGTTGAAGAAGGTGGAGTTGGTGGTCACCCGGAAGCCGCGCCGCTTGGCCTCCTTGATGGCCTCCACCGCCTCGTCGAACACGCCCTCCTTCGCCACCGACTCGTCGTGCCGCTCCCGCAGCCCGTCGATGTGCACCGCGAAGGCGAAGTAGGGGGACGGCTTGAACTTGTCCATCTTCTTGCGCATCAGCAGCGCGTTGGTGCACAGGAAGACGTACTTCCGCTTGGCCACCAACTGCCGTACGATCTCGTCGATCTGCGGGTGCATCAGGGGCTCGCCACCCGCGATGGACACCATCGGCGCACCCGACTCCAGTACCGCTCCCACCGCCTGGGCGACGGGCATGCGCTGCTTGAGCACTCCTGCCGGATGCTGGATCTTGCCGCAGCCCTCGCACTTGAGGTTGCAGGCGAAGAGCGGTTCAAGCTCGACGATCAGCGGGAACTTGTCCCGCTTGCGAAGCTTCTGTTCGGCCAAGTATGTGGCGACTTTGACGGACTGGCGCAGCGGCATGGCCATCTGGCTCACCTCCTGGGGAGCAGCACATTACGGTGCCATTCGAAAAAAGTCGGCAGGACGGAACGAAGAACGCGGAAGGCTGATATTCCACCGCGGACCGTACCGATACGGACGAGTTCATGTTCTGGAGCGTCTACGACCACCCGCACGGCCGCAACAGGGCGCACGCCCGTGCACACGGCGCTCAGGAGCGTGGCCGCCGACTCCATGTCGACCGCGATCGCGCCGGTGGCGCGCAGGTCGGACCGCTCGGGTCCGCGTACGACGTGGTCGGAGCCGGTGAGCGGCCCGGTGTGCACGGTGCGCCCGGGCAGGGTGCGGGTGAGTTCCTTGACGAGCAGTTCGGTGCCGACGCAGGGGACGGTGCCGTGCGGGTCCCGGGTCTCCTCGGCGACGACGAGGTCGCCGGGGTGCATGCCCGGGGCGAGTCCCGCGCAGAAGCCCGTGGCGAGCACCGCGGCCCGGTCCAGCGGCGGGCCGGCGAGGACCCGGGTGACGGAGCGTTCCGCCGCCTTGGGTCCCATGCCCGTCCGCAGGACGGTGACCGGCCCGCCTGCTCCGCCGCGGTCACCGGCGCGCAGGGCGAGACGCTCGATGCCGAGCGCGCAGGCGATCAGCAGCGGAGCCGGTCCGGGCCGTGTGCTCATCAGCTCCCCTTGACCTCGGCGCCGGGCCGCTCGGCGAGGGGATCGGCGATCGGGAGTCGGCCGGCGAAAGGCTCGCCGTGCACGTACCGGCCGAGCGCGGTGAGCGGGAAGACCTGCCGGTACAGGTGGTAGTTGATGGAGAAGTCCCACGGGAAGCCGGTGCCGGTGAAGTACGGCTCGTCCCAGGAACCGTCCTCCCGCTGGGTGGCCGCGAGCCACTCGACGCCGCGCTCGACGACCTTGGAGTCCTTCTCCCCCGCCGCGAGCAGGGCGAGCAGGGCCCAGGCGGTCTGCGAGGCGGTGGAGGCGCCCTTGCCGCTCCACTCCTTGACGTACCGGTAGGAGCGCAGGTCCTCGCCCCAGCCGCCGTCGTCGTTCTGCACGCTCTCCAGCCAGGTCACCGCGCGGCGGACGGCCGGGTGGGAGCCGGGCAGGCCGGCGGCCGTCAGGGCGGGTACGACGGACCCGGTGCCGTAGAGGTAGTTGACGCCCCAGCGGCCGAACCACGAGCCGTCCGGCTCCTGTTCGGCCAGCAGCCACTCGATGCCGCGCCGGGTGCGCGGGTCGTGGGTCATGCCCTCGGCGGCGAGCATCTCCACGACGTGCGCGGTCACGTCCGCCGACGGCGGGTCGATCACCTCGCCGAAGTCGCAGAACGGCAGCCGGTTGGGGAAGGGGCTGGTGTTGTCGACGTCGAAGGCTCCCCAGGCGCCGTTCTTCGACTGCATCCCGAGGTTCCAGCGCACCCCGCGCCCGATGGCGTTGTCCATCCGCTCCGGGTCGTGGTGCCTGACCCGGCGCAGGGCGAGGACGACCTCGGCGGTGTCGTCGATGTCGGGGTAGTTGTCGTTGTGGAACTCGAACGCCCAGCCGCCCGGCGGCAGTCCGGGGCGGCGTACCGACCAGTCGCCGGGCCGGACGATCTGCTCGCCCAGCATCCAGTCGGCGGCCTTGACCAACTGGGGGTGGTCGGCGGGCAGTCCGGCGTCGGCGAGCGCGATGGTGGCCAGGCAGGTGTCCCACACCGGCGACTGACAGGCCTCGATCATGCGGGCGCCGTCCTCACGCCGCACGGCGTAACGGTCCAGCGACTCGAGGCCCGCCCGCATCACCGGGTGCTCGAGGTCGTAGCCGAGCAGGTACAAGGCGATGACCGAGTACACGGCCGGCGGCTGGATGCCGCCCCAGCAGCCGTCGTTCTCCTGCCGCTCGATGATCCAGCGGGCGGCCGATTTCAGGGCGGCTTCGCGCACTCTGCGCACGGCGACGGAACGGTAGCCGCGCACCACCATGTCGAGCCGCTGGAACAGGCCGTCCCAGGTCCTGGCCGGAGCGAGCGGCCGCGGCGGACGGGGAGCGCCGGGATCGGTGTGCAGCTCGTCGAGCGGGAACGGGGCCGGACGCACCGGGCGCTTGGCCGAGACGACGGTCAGGGGGACGATCGTCTGCCGCGCCCAGCAACCGAAGTTGTAGATGTTGAGCGGGAACCACTTGGGGAACCAGATGAGTTCGGGCGGCAGTTCGGGCAGGTCCTCCCACTTCCACCAGCCGAACAGGGCCAGCCAGATCCGGGTGAAGACGCGGGAGGCCGCGATGCCGCCCCGCGCGCGGATCCAGGCGGAGGCCCGGGCCATGTGGGGCTCGTCCGGCGCGTCGCCGGCCAGCCGGAGGGCGACGTAGGCCTCGATGGTGGTGGAGAGTTCGCCCGGGCCGCCGTAGAAGGTGGCCCAGGTGCCGTCCTCGCGTTGCTCTCCGCGGATGAACAGCGCGGCGGCCCGGGTGGTGTCCTCGTCCAGGATGCCCAGGAACTGGCGCAGCAGCAGGTCCTCGGCGTCCATGGTGACGTTCGTCTCGAGGTCGCCCTTCCACCAGCCCTCGACGTCCTGCTGGGCGAGCAGGAAGTCGGTGGCCCGCCTGACGGCGGCCGCGGCGGCTTCTTGTACCCCGGCCGCCTCGGGGGTGCTGAGTACGGTTTCACTGGCCGCGGCAGCGCGGGACGGCAGTGTCGCCCCGGTGCTTCCGTCGGTCGTCGCTGTCATGGCTTCCCCTTCGTGCAGTCGTGCAAATCGTGCTGCTGTGGGTCCGCCGTCGGCCGGTGCCTGAAACCTCCTTGCTGCACCGGCCGGCGACTACGCGAGGCTGGTTCAACCGATAGTGATCATCTCTTTCGTACGACGACGAAGTCGGCGAGCGCCGTGAACGCGGCCCGTACCTGCTCGGGCATGCCGACGGTGTCGAGGGCTTCGATGGCGATGGTGTGCTGACGGCGCGCCTCCTCGGCCGTCCACTCCCGGCCGCCCGCCTCCTCGATGAGGGCGGCGCGGGCCGCGAACTCCTCCTCGGAGAAGTTCGCGAAGTCGCTGCTCTTGGCGTCGGCGGCGAGGATCTCGCCGAGCCGCTCGGAGGCCGGACCGCCCGCCGCGAGCGCGGCCACGACCGGCAGGGACTTCTTGCGCTGGCGCAGATCGCTCCAGGTCTGCTTGCCGGTGGCGTCCGGGTCGCCCCAGATGCCGAGGAGGTCGTCGACAGCCTGGAAGGCCAGACCGAGGTGGTACCCGTACTTCTCCAGCGTGTCGGCCGTGCGGTCGTCCGCGCCGCCGAGGACCGCGCCGACGGAGGAGGCGCAGGCGAGCAGGGCACCGGTCTTGTTGCCCTCCATCTCCAGGCACTCCGCGACGCTGACCCGGTCGCGGTGCTCGTAGGAGATGTCCTGCGCCTGACCGTCGATCAGGGCGCGGGTGGCGGTGGTCAGCCGGCGGGCGGCGCGGCCGGCCTCGGCCGTGCCCAGCTCCAGCAGCACCTCGTTGGCCAGGGCGAACAGCGCGTCGCCGACCAGGATGGCCTGGGCGGGGCCGTGCACCTTCCAGACCGTGTCGCGGTGGCGGCGCTGTTCGTCGCCGTCCATCAGGTCGTCGTGCAGCAGGGAGAAGTTGTGGACGAGCTCCACGGCGACCGCGCCGGGCACACCGGCCTCGGGCGCGGCCCCGGTGACCTCGGCGGAGAGCACGGCCAGGGCGGGGCGCACGGCCTTGCCGCCGTCCCCGCGTGCCGGGTTGCCCAGGGCGTCGATCCAGCCGAAGTGGTAGGCGGCGACGGTGTCCATGGGGGGCGCCAGGCGGTCGACGGCCGCCCGCAGTACCGGCGTGGCCAGGGTCCGGCCGCGCTCCAAAAGCGCGGTCACGTCCACCGCGGTCCTCCGAGCGGCCGTCGAGGCCGGGGGCACAGTGGGCACAGTCTCTCCTCTTGTTGCGGTGCCGGAGGTGCGGGGGCCCGCCGCGGGCTGCTGATCGAACGTCATGCCGCCGCCTCCTCGATGGCGAAGAGACGGCTCGGGCGGGGCCGGCCCAGGGCGCTCAGCGCGGCCTCGGCCGCCTTCACACCGCTGCGGACCGCACTCTCCATGGTCGCGGGCCACCCTGTGGCGGTCCACGCTCCGGCCAGGTACAGGCCGGGGGCCTTGGTGCGGGCGCCGGGCCGCAGCCGTCCGACGCCGGGGGCCGGGGCGAACGTCGCCGTGCGCTCCCGGGTCACGAAGAAGTCCTTCACCTCGGCACCGCGTGCACGGGGCAGCAGCCGCCTCAGTTCGGGCAGATAGCGCTCGCGCAGCACGGCGACCGGCGCGTCGATCTCGTCCTGCGCCACCGACTGGGACACCGCGAGGTACTGACCGTGCTTCAGGCCGGCCGCCTCGGTGCGGTCGAAGACCCACTGCACGGGTGTGCCGATGGCCGCGAAGAAGGGCGCGTTCAGCACCGTGCGGTCATAGACGACGTGGGCGTTGAGGATCGGCGCGGTGCCGATCCTGAGCAGCCGGTCCGGCGCGTCCAGGGCGCCGGCCGGCAGCAGTCCGTGCGCCTCGCGCTGCGGTACGGCGAGGACGACCGCGTCGGCGACCAGGCTCTCGCCGGGAAGCTGAACGTTCCAGCTCCCGTTTCCGTTGAGGGAGACGGAGGTGACGCGTGTCCGGACCTCGGTACGCACGCCCGCGGCGTCGAGCGCCCTGCGGGCCAGCCCGTCGTGCAGTTCGCCCAGCGGGACGCGGGCCCAGCCGATGTCGGCCGCGCCCGGGTCGGACAGCAGTCCGGTCTTGAACACCATCGCGGCGAGCCCCAGCGAGGAGTCGCGCGCGACCGCGTTGAGCGTGGCGACCCCGACCAGGTCCCACAGGGCCTCGACGGCTCGCGCCGACTGGCCGTGCTCGGTCAGCCAGCTGCCGAAGTCCCGTGCGTCCAGGGTCGGATCGGTGAGGTCGAGTCCCTTGAGCGCGAGCGCGGCGCGGCCCACCCGGACCCGCTCGGCGAGCGAGAGGTGCGGGTAGGTGGCGAGGCTGCGCCCCAGGTGCAGGGGTACGGGCAGCGCGTCGCGCCGCAGTGTGCCGAGCCGCCGGCCCTCGGGTCTCGTGGCGTCGACGACGGGCACCTCCAGCCGGTCCTGCAGCGGGGCGAGCGCGGCGCCGCCGATCCGGTCGAGGAACCAGCGGTAGGCGGTGCAGCAGCGCAGATAGACGTGCTGTCCGTTGTCGATGGTGAGGTCGCCGCGCTGGAAGGAGAAGGCGAGCCCGCCCAGGCGAGGTCTGCCCTCCAGCAGCGTCACCCGCATTCCGGCGTCGGCGAGCGCGAGCGCGGCGGTGAGGCCGGCCAGGCCGCCGCCGACCACCACGGCGTGCCGTCCGGCCGGTCCCGAGGCGTCCGTGAGCGGTCCGTCCCGCCGTGTGCCGTCGGTCATCGTGCGCCCTCCCCTGTGCGTCCGCCGCGGTGAGCGGGTGCCTCGCGGGCGACCGTTGCCGTCAGGGACGCCGCCCGGCATCGGAGGGTTGCCCGCCGTTTCTCGCCGGTGGCCTCACCGTGCGGTGACATCACCATCAGGCACGCCTCCTGACGGTCTGCCGGGACACGTACCGGGCGTCGAGGCCGGACAGGCCGCGCACCGCGACGTACGCCTTCTCGTGTCCGGGCAGCGAGACCCGGCCGCGCAGCACGGCCTCCGGGTCGCGCTCGATGCGGTCGAGCAGCCGGCGGTAGATGCCGGCCATGGCGGCGACGCACGCGCCGCTGCGCCGGTCCAGCAGGGGCAGCAGCCGGTAGCCCTCGGCGAACAGGGCGCGGGCCCGCCGCACCTCGAAGTGCACCAGGCCCGCGAAGTCGGAGCCCTCCGGCGGCGTCGGCCCGTGGAACCCGGCCGAGCAGCCGAACTTGGCGAGGTCGTCGGCGGGCAGGTAGGTGCGGCCGTCCTCGGCGTCCTCGCGGACGTCTCTGAGGATGTTGGTCAGCTGCAACGCGAGCCCGAGCGTGTCGGCGTACTCGGGAGCGCGTTCGGCGCCGCGCGCCCCCGGCTCGGTGCCGAACACGCCGAGGGAGAGCCGTCCGATGGCCCCGGCCACGCAGCGGCAGTAGGCCTTCAGGTCCTCCCAGGTCTCGTACGTCTCGCCGCGGACGTCCATCAGGACGCCGTCGATGAGTTCGTCCAGGCCGCCGAGCGGGATCGGGAAGACCCGGGCGGCATGGCTGAGGGCGACGGCCACGGGGTCGGTGTCGTCGTCCTCGACGGCGCCGTCGCGGACCCGGCCGAGCAGCGCCCGGGTGTCCTCCAGACGGGTGATCTTCACGTCGTGGGCCAGTGTTCCGTCGCCGATGTCGTCGACGCGCCGGGAGAGCGCGTACAGCGCCGACATCGCCCGCCGCTTGGCCGTCGGCAGCAGTCTGATGCCGTAGGCGAAGTTGCGGGCCTGCTGTCCGGTGACGGCCTCGCAGTAGCTGTAGGCGGCGAGTACCGGCGCGGACACGTGCTGTTCCGGCTCCACGGCCCGGATCACCCCTCTCCTCGCAGAGTCAGGCCCACCTCGCGCAGCAACCGGGTCTTGCCGGGCTTGGGCGGGCCGGGAAGTACGTCGTGTTCGGCGGCGGCGATCGCGTGGACCGCCGCCCTTCCCCCCGCCACGAACCCCGCTAGTAGCAGCTTCAACCTGCCGTGGACGCTACCCACCAGGGGGGCGCCTTCATTCAGCAGACCGCGGGCGCGTTCCGCTTCGTACGCGACGAGTGCGCGCACCGATGCGCCCGCGGTGGGGGCGGCGAGATCAGACTCCTGCACGTGGAAACGTTTCATGTCGGCGGCGGGCAGATAGATGCGGTCGCGTCCGAGGTCCTCCCTGACGTCCTGGAGGTGCTCGACGATCTGCAGGGCGGTGCAGACGGCGTCGGAATGGCGGATCCGCTCGGGGGTCGAGGTGCCGGTGACGGCGAGGACGAGGCGGCCGACGGGGTTGGCGGACAGTTCGCAGTAGGCGAGGAGGTCGTCGTAGGTCTCGTACCGCGTGACGAGCTGGTCCTGGCGGTTGGCGGCGATCAGGCCGAGGAACGGCTCGGGGGTCAGTGATCTGCGGCGCACGGTGGGCTGAAGCCGGCGCAGCAGGGGGTGGCGCGGGGTGCCGTCGAAGACCCGGCGCAGATCGGCCTCGAAGGCGTCGAGGAGGACCAGTCGGTCCTCGGCCTCGCCGGGCGACACGCCGAGCAGCCGGGCGTCCGCGCCGCCGGGGGCCAGGTCGCCGTCGCCGATGTCGTCGACGAGGCGGGCGAAGCCGTAGACGGCCATCAGGTCGAAGCGCCAGGCTCTGGGCAGGAAGAACGGTGCCACGGGGAAGTTCTCACCCGCGGCCTTGTCGAGGGTGGCGCGCTCGGGGTCGCGCGCCGTCGGCGTTCGCGTCATCGTCCACTGTCCGGCACGGGGACGGCACCTGCTGCGTTGAGCTGGGGAGTTTCCGTAGCCATTGCCGTCACATCTCCCGTTCTACACTGCCGACCCAAGACACACTATTTCGGACACGCCGCCCGGCCGTCCGCGGGGCGGCGTCGGCGGAGGCTGTCGCGCATTATCTCCCCACTTGCCGCTTTCCGGGACCGGTACAGCTTACGTTGTACAACGCAGCGAGCCGCGCGGGGGGTGCCCCGCACATCACAACAACACACCGATTGGTGTCAAGATTCCTCAGGACGGCGCGAGTTGACACATCCTTTGCGGACGAGGGGCCCCACCGGACGCGTTCCGGCGGGGCCCTGGCGCCTGCGGGCTACTTGCCCGTGAACTTCTCGTACTCCTTGAGCACCGCTTCGGTGGGGCCGTCCATGCGCAGTTCGCCGCGCTCCAGCCACAGCACCCGGTCGCAGGTGTCGCGGATCGACTTGTTGTTGTGGCTGACCAGGAACACCGTGCCGGCCTCCTTGCGCAGCTCCCGGATACGCGCTTCGGAGCGCGTCTGGAACTTGCGGTCGCCGGTGGCCAGCGCCTCGTCGATCATGAGGACGTCATGGTCCTTGGCGGCGGCGATGGAGAAGCGCAGCCGGGCCGCCATGCCGGAGGAGTACGTGCGCATCGGCAGGGTGATGAAGTCGCCCTTCTCGTTGATGCCGGAGAAGTCGACGATCCCCTCGTAGCGCTCCATGATCTGCTCGCGCGACATGCCCATGGCCAGTCCGCCCAGGATGACGTTGCGCTCGCCCGTGAGGTCGTTCATCAGCGCCGCGTTCACGCCGAGCAGCGAGGGCTGGCCGTCGGTGTAGACCCGGCCCTTCTCGGCGGGCAGCAGGCCGGCGATGGCGCGCAGCAGCGTGGACTTGCCGGAGCCGTTGGAGCCGATCAGGCCGATCGCCTCGCCGCGGTAGGCGACGAAGGAGACGCCCTTGACGGCGTGCACCTTGCGCACGCCCCGCGCCGTGTCGTCGGAGCCCCGCTTGAGGATGCGGCTGAGCGCGGCGGTGGCGCTGCCCTTGCCGGACTTGGCGCCGTTGACGCGGTAGACGATGTGCAGTTCGTCCGCGATCACGGTGGGCACCTGCCCGCCGTCGCGCATGTGATGGTCCCGGTCAGCCACGGCCGTACCTCTCCTCCGCCTTCCAGAAGTACACGAAGCCACCGACGAAGACGAGCACGGCCCAGCCGAGGGCGCCGGCCCAGACGTGCGGCGGCAGGTGCGAGGAGTCGTAGCCGTCGATCAGCGCGAAGCGGATCAGGTCCATGTAGATGGCGGCGGGGTTGAGCTGCATCAGCCGGATGACCCAGTCCGGCTTCCCTTCGAGCATGATGCTGAGGGAGAACATCACGCCCGAGGCGTACATCCAGGTCCGCGTGACGAACGGCATGAGCTGGGCGAGGTCGGGAGTCTTGGCGCCCAGCCGGGCCATGATCAGCGCCATCCCGGTGTTGAACAGGAACTGCAGCGCCAGCGCCGGCACGATCAGCAGCCAGGACAGGCCCGGGTAACTGCCGAATCCCACGACCACCAGGAACAGCACGAGCATCGAGAACAGCAGCTGTTGGAGCTGCTGCAGCGCGAACGAGATCGGCAGGGAGGCGCGCGGGAAGTGCAGCGCCCGCACCAGACCGAGGTTGCCGGAGATGGCACGTACGCCGGTCATGACCGAGGTCTGGGTAAAGGTGAACACGAACACGCCCGTCACCAGGAACGGGATGAACACGTCCTGGGACATGCCGCGGCTGGTGTGGAGGATCAGGCCGAAGATGAAGTAGTACACGGCGGCGTTCAGCAGCGGCGTCGCCACCTGCCAGAGCTGGCCGAGCTTGGCCTGGTTGTACTGTGCGGTCAGCTTCGCCTGGGAGAAGGCCAGGATGAAGTGGCGCCGCCCCCACAGCTGCCGGATGTACTCCCCGAGCGGGGGCCGGGCGCCGCTGACGGACAGCCCGTACTTGTCGGCAAGCTGGACTGGGGTAAGACCCTCGTCGGGCGACGGAGCCGCGCCGAGGGCGACGCCGCCGTCATGCGTTGTCTCACTCACAAGTGGAAACTTTCGTCTTCGAGATGCGCTGCCAGTGCGGATGTACGGCCGTGGCTCGAGCACCGGCCTGGTGGTGCCGCGTACTCGGGGGAACGATCTTGTCAGATGACCGGCGGCCGGCCCAGTCGGGTGAGTCGCCACACCGTACGCCACTTCATGGGCCGGCGCGGGCCGCAGGGTGTGGTCCAGCCCTCCCGGAAGCCGCCGAACCAGGCCCTCAGGGCCGGACGCGAGGGGCGGCGGGCGAGGGTGAGCAGCAGCCACACCCCAAGGTAGACCGGGACGAGGAGCACCGGGAGGTTGCGGCGGGCCAGCCAGACCCGGTTGCGGGCGACCATGCGGTGGTAGACCGCGTGCCGCGAAGGCGCGGTCGTCGGGTGGTACAGCACCATGTCGGACCGGTAGTCGATCATCCAGCCCGCGTCGAGGGCCCGCCATGCCAGGTCGGTTTCCTCGTGCGCGTAGAAGAATTCGTCCGGCAGGCCGCCGACTTCCGCGAAGACCTTGGTGCGGACGGCGTTCGCGCCGCCCAGGAAGGTGGTGACCCGGGAGGAGCGCATCGGGTCGGCGGCGCGCAGCCGCGGCACGTGGCGGCGCTGGGTGACGCCGGTGTCCGGGTCGGCGATGCGGAAGCTGACGATGCCGAGCCGGTCGTCGGCGGCGAAGGCCCGGCGGCACAGCTCGGCGGTGTCGTTGCGGGCGAGCAGGCCGTCGTCGTCGAGGAAGAGCAGGATGTCGACGTCGCCGCCGGCCGGGCCGAAGGCCTCGATGCCGACGTTGCGGCCGCCGGGGATGCCGAGGTTCTCCGGCAGCTCGACGGTCCGTACAACCGACGAGAACTCTGCGACGTCCGGGACGGGCGAGCCGTTGCCGACGACCACCACCTCGACGCGGTCGCCGTCCTGCTTGGCGACCGAGTCGAGCAGGGCCCGCAGCTCCTCGGGCCGGTTGCCCATGGTGATGACGACGGCGCCGACCTTGAGCGGAGCGTTCGCAGAGGTCACGCCGCTCACCTCAGCCTGCTGGAGACGAGGATGGACACCAGGTGCAGCAGGGTCTGGAGCAGCGCGATGCCGGCGAGTACGGCCGTGCCGAGCCGGGTGAAGAACAGGTCGCCCCTGATCGTGTCGGCGATCGCGAGAACCAGGATCAGCAGCGACGCCTCGATCCCGAGGATCAGCCGGTGGAACTTGAGCGCCGCGGCGGCCCGGCGGGCCAGCGCCATGCCCGACGAGCGCGGTTCGGCCGCGCTCTCCTGGACCGGCGGCAGCCCGCCCTGGTGGCGGGCCACGCCGACGAGGTCGGTCTCGGCCTTGATCAGGATCGCGCCGAGAGCGGCCAGGGTCCCCAGGAAGGCCCACAGCCAGTCGATGCGCCCGGGACCCCACAGGTCGGCGGCGCGCAGCCCGAGCCCGACCAGGACGGCGGCGTCGGTGAGATAGGCCCCGACCCGGTCCAGGTAGACCCCGCCCAGCGAGAACTGCTGCTTCCAGCGGGCGATCTCGCCGTCGACGCAGTCCAGCAGCAGGTAGAGCTGGACCATCAGCACGCCGAGCACGGCGCCCGCGATCCCCGGCACCAGCAGGGCCGGGGCCGCGAGGACGCCGAAGACGGTCATCAGGTACGTGAGCTGGTTGGGCGTGACCCTGGTGCCCACCAGGTAGCGGTCCACCCGCAGGGACACCTCGCGCATGTAGAGGCGTCCCGCCCAGTGCTCTCCGCTGCGCCGGTCCTTCACCCCTGCCGGATGGACGACCGGTCTCAGTTCAGCTACCGATGGCCTTGACATAGTCGGCGTAGATGTCCTTGATCTGGTCGGTCTTGAGGTCGAGGTGTTCGAGGATCGTGTAGCGGCCGGGCCGGGTCTCCGGGGCGAACTCGACGACCCGGACGAACTCGTCCATCGTGAAGCCGATGTCCTTGGGCAGCACCGGCAGCCCGTGCCGGCGCAGCACCTCGGCCATCTGTCCGGCCGTCTCCACGTCGCCCCGCAGATACGTGGCGAACGCGCCGCCGAGGCCGCACTGCTCGCCGTGGAGCGCGTTGCGCTTGGGGAACCGGAGGTCGAACGCGTGGCTGATCTCGTGGCAGGCACCCGACGCCGGACGGCTGTCCCCGGCCACCGACATGGAGATGCCGCACAGGACCAGGGCCTCGGAGAGCGTCGTCAGGAACGAGTCGTCGCCGATGCCGCCGGGGTGCCGCAGCACGGCCTCGGCCGCCTGCCGGGCCATCGCGGCGGCGAGGCCGTCGATCTTCTCACCGGTCTCGCGGTGCGACAGTTCCCAGTCGGCCACGGCGGAGATCTTGCAGATCACGTCGCCGATGCCGGCGCTCACGAAGCGCACCGGTGCCTCGCGGATCACATCGAGGTCGATGACGATGCCGATCGGGTTGGGCACGCCGTACGAGCCCCGGCCCGCGTCGTTGTCCAGCGTGGCGACCGGCGAGCAGAGCCCGTCGTTGGCCAGGTTGGTGGCCACCGCGACCAGCGGCAGGCCCACGCGGGCCGCCGCGTACTTGGCGCAGTCGATGACCTTGCCGCCGCCGAGGCCGACCACCGCGTCGTAGCGGCCGGCCTTCTTGATGGAGTCGGCGAGCCTGACCGCACCGTCGATGGTGCCATCGGCGTCTTCGAACCAGTCGGCGCTCGGGAAGGCCGCGGCGAACCGCTCGCGCAGCAGCCGGCCGGAGCCGTTGCTGATGGCGAAGGCCAGCCGCCCGGACGGCGAGATCCGCTCGTCGGAGAGGATCACGGCCAGGTCGTCGAGCGCGCCCCGGCGGATGTCGACAGCGACGGGCGACGGAATGAGCCGGGTCAGTACAGGCACGCGATTCCACGTCCCTTGGCGAGGTCGTCGTGGTTGTCGATCTCGACCCACTTGACGTCGCCGATCGGTGCCACGTCGATCGTGAAGCCGCGGTTGACGAGCTCCTGGTAGCCGTCCTCGTAGTACAGCTGCGGGTCCCGCTCGAAGGTGACCCTCAGCGCGTCGGCCAGCTCGGGGGCCGCGTCGCCCTCGATGAGGGTGACGCCGATGTACTCGCCGGTGGCCTCGGCGGGGTCCATGAGCTTGGTGATCCGCCGCACACCCCGGTCGGCGTCGGCGACGACCTTCATCTCCTCGTCGGCGAGCGACTTCACCGTGTCCAGGGCGAGGATGATCTTCTTGCCGTCGCCGCGGGCGGCGAGCAGGGTCTTCTCGACGGAGACCGGGTGGACGGTGTCGCCGTTGGCGAGGATCACGCCGTCCTTGAGGGCGTCACGGCCGCACCAAAGGGAGTAGGCGTTGTTCCACTCCTCGGCCTTGTCGTTGTCGATCAGGGTGAGCTTCAGGCCGTACTTCCGCTCCAGGGCCGCCTTGCGCTCGTACACGGCCTCCTTGCGGTAGCCGACGATGATCGCGGCCTCCGTCAGGCCGACCTCGGCGAAGTTGCCGAGGGTGAGGTCCAGGACCGTGGGGCCGTCCTCCGCGCCGTCGGGCCCCACCGGCACCAGCGCCTTGGGCAGGGTGTCGGTGTAGGGGCGCAGGCGCCGTCCGGCGCCGGCCGCCAGCACGAGGCCGATCATGCGGGTTCTCCTTCGTCGTGTACTGCGGGCGCGCCCCTCAGATGAGAGGCCACCCAGAAACGGATGCTCTCGGTGAGCACCAGCAGGGCGACGACCACGGCGAGGACCGTGAGCGCGACCTGGAATTGCGAGGCGGTGAGCACCGTGGCCAGCACGGTGACGAGCAGCGTGCGCCCCTCCTGCCCGCCGAGGGCGCGCACCAGCCAGACCGGCGGCGCTCCGGCGTTGCCGCGGATGCGGTACACCGTGTCGTAGTGATGGTAGGCGACGGCCGCCACCAGGCCGAAAGCCGCAGGAAGGGCTCCGTTCACCTCCGCTCTGGCCGCCAGCACCAGCACGGTGACGTATTCGGCGGCGCGGAACAGCGGGGGGACGAGCCAGTCGAGGGAGCCCTTGAGGGGCTGGGAGAGGGCCAGGCCCGCGAAGGCGACGTAGAAGGTGGCGCCCACGATGGGCACGCCGGAGTACAGGGCGCCGGCGAGGAACACCACGCCGGCCAGGGCATGCAGCAACGGGGAGCTGAGGTACCAGCGCGCATTGGGATCGCGCAGCCTGGCGACGAGGTCGGCGATCGGCCCGTTGTCCGCGAGGTCCGCCAGCGCCTGCGCCGCCCGGTCGGTGCGCCGCGCCTTGCGCGTCACGGACCGCAGGACGCGGCCCGCCGTGGTGTACGTCGCCGCGAGGGCGCAGCCGGCGAGCAGGACGTAGAAGGTGATCCTGGGGGTCGTGACCGCCGTCAGGACCGCGATCATCGCCCAGCGCTCGCCGATGGGCAGAACGATCATCCGGCGCACCCAGACCGTCCAGCCGACGCTGTCCAGCTTGTCGGAGAGCGCGGCGGTGGGGCTGGTGTTGGCAGTGGCGTCGTGGTTGGCCTCGTTGAAGGAGAAGTCGACCACATGCCGGCAGGTCTGAAGGATCATGGCGCCCAGGGCCAGGGCCCAGACGTCGTCGCCGCCGCGGGCGGCGCCGAGCGCGAGGCCTGCGTAGTAGGCGTACTCCTTGGCCCGGTCGAAGGTGGCGTCCAGCCAGGCGCCGAGGGTGGAGTACTGAAGCGAGTAGCGGGCCAGCTGGCCGTCGGCGCAGTCCAGTACGAACGAGGCGATGAGCAGCACGCCGGCGGCGACGAAGCCGCCGCGGGTGCCGGTGGCGGCGCAGCTCGCGGCTATGAGCGCGGTGAGCAGGGAGGCCGTGGTGACCTGGTTGGGGGTCAGCCCTCGGCGGGCGCACCAGCGGGCGACGTAGCGCGAGTACGGGCTGATGCAGAAGGTGGTGAAGAAGCCGTCGCGGGCCTTGACGGCCGACTTCAGGCGGACGGCCTCGTCGTCGACGGCGGCCACGGCCTGGCGTGCCTCGTTGCGGGTCTGGGGGTCCTCGGGTACGGCGGCGACGAGAGTGCCGAGCACGGGGCGGTGCACCTCGGAGCCGTCGGCGTCCAGGGCTTCGGAGATCCGGTCGGCGAGGCCGGCGACGGCGACCGCGGTGCTGCCGCCGGCGGAGTTCTCGCGCGCCATCGCACGGGTCAGCGCCTGGCGGCCGGCCGGGCGGGCGGTCATCGCGCCGGGGACGGCGGCGAGCGGGAAGCGGGGGTCGGTCAGACCCAGTCGCAGCGCGTGCAGATGGCCGACGAACCGGGCGTCGACGATGGCGACCCGCTGGTCACCGGGCACCTGGGCGAGCAGCGTCTCGGCGTCGGTGCCGTCGGAGGCGACCCGCACGTCGAATCCGAGGGACCGCAGATCGCCCTCGATCGACGATCCGGGGACCGGCTGACCGGTCAGGATGGCGGTCGACAACGAACTCACTCCCTGGGGGCCGACGCGCCCGCGCCGGTCATGTGCATATAGGGGACCCGCCTGCCTGTGGCACCCGGGCGGCATGTCGGCAGAGGCTATCGGATGGCGGGAAGCCCACGTTCACCGCCCGTTCACCGGCCTGATCGACGTGGTCTGCCGCAGCCTTCGCCGCGATCATCATGGGTGATCCGGCCGCCGGGCCACAAACTCCGCACCAGATCGGGTATTCGTCACATCCGGCCCCGACATGGCATGGACGGCCATGACATGGCTGACCACCAAAGGGTCTCCTCGATGTGCGGGGCCGACTGCCGCACCCCGGCGCCCGAGTCGTCCGCGCACCCTGACCTGCGGTTCGTTTGCGCAGGTCAGGGCACATGACAACGGTGTTCAGTGCCGCGTTGCCCCATACCCCCCGCCCGTAGTTCACTGTGATCCCGGACGCAATACGGAAAGGGCGGTCATCCCATGGGGGCCGGTCACGACCACGGGCACGCGCACGGCGCAGGCGGTACGGCCGGCGCCGCGCACCGCGGCACACTGCGCATCGCGCTGTCGATCACGCTCACCGTGATGGTGGTGGAGATCGTCGGCGGCCTGCTCGCGGACTCGCTGGCGCTGGTCGCGGACGCCGCCCACATGGCCACCGACGCCGTCGGCCTCGGTATGGCGCTGCTGGCCATCCACTTCGCCAACCGGCCGCCGAGCGGGAACCGCACCTTCGGCTACGCCCGCGCGGAGATCCTCGCCGCGCTCGCCAACTGCCTGCTGCTGCTCGGCGTCGGCAGCTATGTGCTCTACGAGGCGGTCCAGCGGTTCCTCACCCCGGCGCCCACCAACGGCGGGCTGATGATCGTGTTCGGCGCGATCGGCCTGGTGGCGAACTCGATCTCCCTCATGCTGCTGATGCGCGGCCAGAAGGAGAGCCTGAACGTGCGCGGTGCCTTCCTGGAGGTGGCCGCGGACGCGCTCGGCTCGGTGGCCGTCATGATCTCGGCGGCGGTGATCCTGCTCACCGGCTGGCAGGCCGCCGACCCCGTCGCCTCCCTCCTCATCGGCCTGCTGATCGTGCCGCGCACCTTCCGGCTGCTGCGCGAGACGCTCGACGTGCTGCTGGAGGCGGCCCCGAAGAACGTCGACATGAACGAGGTGCGGGAGCACATTCTGGAGCTGGACGGCGTGGAGGACGTGCACGACCTGCATGCCTGGACGATCACCTCGGGTCTGCCGGTACTCTCCGCGCACGTGGTCGTCCGGTCCGACGCGCTCAGCGCCATCGGCCACGAGAAGCTACTGCACGAGCTCCAGGGCTGCCTCGGGGACCACTTCGACGTGGAGCACTGCACCTTCCAGCTGGAGCCGAGCGGGCACGCGGAGCACGAGGCCCGGCTGTGCCACTGACGGGACACTCCCCGCAGTCCTGACCGAAGGGGCGCCCGGCGCGCACGGCGCCCGCGCCGGTACACGGAGGCGCGGTGTGCGCCCGTGTCCACTCCGCGGGGCGCCCGGACGGTTCCGGGCGTGCCCGTCCGGGCACGATCACCTACGGTGCCCGGCCCGTGACTGTCGCGGACCACGGCGCCGCGCGGGACATGCGGAGTGCCGGGAGTGCCGGTTTCGTACGGCAGACTTGGGACTCGAGGACCGAAGTGAAGGATGGGTATGTCGACCACACCTGCCACCGCGAAGCACAGCTCGTCGAACGGCACCGCGGACGCGATCTTGCTGGAACTGGTCGACGAGGACGGCGTGACGATCGGCACCGCGGAGAAGCTGTCCGCCCACCAGCCACCAGGACGGCTGCACCGCGCCTTCTCCGTATTCCTGTTCGACAACCGCGGCCGGCTGCTGCTCCAGCAGCGGGCGCTGGGCAAGTACCACTCCCCCGGCGTGTGGTCCAACAGCTGCTGCGGCCACCCCTACCCCGGTGAGTCGCCCATGGCGGCGGCGGCCCGGCGCACGTACGAGGAGCTGGGGATCTCCCCGTCGCTGCTCGCCGAGGCGGGCACGGTCCGCTACCACCACCCGGACCCGGACTCGGGCCTGGTGGAGCAGGAGTACAACCACCTCTTCGTCGGCCTGGTGCAGTCCCCGCTGCGGCCGGACCCGGAGGAGGTCGGCGCCACGGAGTTCGTGACGCCCGCCGAGCTGGCGGAGCGGCACGCGCGGGACACCTTCTCCGTCTGGTTCCCGACCGTGCTGGACGCGGCCCGTCCCGCGATCAGGGAACTGACGGGTCCCGCCGGCTGGTAAGTCGGACCTCAGGGGTGCTGTTCCAGCTGATGCGCGGGTTTGAGCGGCAGGGCGGCCCAGATGACCTTGCCGCCGCTCGCGGTGTGCTCGACGTCGCAGACCCCGCCGGCCTCCCGCGCGATCTCACGGACCAGGAGCAGCCCGCGCCCGCCGGTGCGCCCGTGGTCGGCCTCCAGGGCGGTCGGGCGGTAGGGGTGGTTGTCCTCCACGGACACCCGCACCCACTCGGCGCCGACCGCGACCTCCACGGCGAGCATCGGCGACAGCAGCGCCGCGTGCCGTACGGCGTTCGTGACCAGCTCGGACACGATCAGCAGCAGGCCGTGGACCAGGTCGTCCGAGACCGGGACGCCCTGCCGCAGCAGCAGGTCCCGGACCGCGTGCCGGGCCTGCGGGACCGAGGCGTCGGCGGCGGGCGCGGTGAACCGCCAGACCCCCTCGTACGGCAGCGGATCCGGCGGTACGTCGTGGAGAGGTGCCCCCGCGCCGCCCTCCGGGCGTGAGCCGTACCCGCGCCCGTGGTTGTCCATCGTCCGGTCGCCATCCTCGCGCTCGATTGTCACCACAGGTCGAGTGTTGGTAACGCACCGCTCTCAGCCCAAGGACTGAACACAAGTCAGCGTGTTTCAAGCGCCTTGTGACCGTTCGCGTACGAATCCGTCACGGCAGGGACCGTTCCTGTCCCGTCCGCGCCGACATCGCGAACTTTTCGGGTTGTACGGTCCATGTGCCTCCCGTGCCCGGCCCGTCCGGGACGGCACAGTCAGGCCGTCCGGTCGGAGACCATGCCGACGATGCGGCGGCCGCCGAAGCCGGTCGCGATCAGGCCGAGGCCGTCGAAGAGGAGGGCGAGGGAGAAGAACGCGCCGATGACGTACTGGCTGCTGCTCGGCCAGGAGGCCAGCACCATGATGCCCAGCAGCAGGTAGAAGGCGCCCAGCAGCAGCGTCCAGCCGAACTGGGGGCCGCGCACCACGACGCTGCCGACCACCCGGAACAGGCCACCGGTCAGGAACAGCAGGGCCGCGAACATGGTGAGCGCCGCGGCGGTCGCGTGCGGATGTCCGATGACCACCACGCCCGCCGCGATGTTCAGGGCGGCCACGATGACACCGAGCCAGAAGAAGTTCGAGCCGCGCGCCTGGACCGCGTGCAGCAGCCCGACAAGACCGCCGATCAGCAGCAGCCAGCCGAACAGGAGCATGGAGGTCAGCGTGACGGCGGCCGTGTAGACGAGCCCGACGAGTCCGGCGACCACCAGGAGCACCCCTAGTCCGGCGAGCCAGCCGAAACCGCGGCGCATCCTCGCCGTCTCGCTGCGGGGCTTGGTGAACCTGGCCATCGGCGCCTCCTCAAAGCCGCACGATCCCCCCGGTTTCCACCTTTTGTTCCGTTTGTTGCCGTGTCGTATCTCTCCCCCGCCCCTTCTTGATCAAACGCTCGGCCCGGCGGATAGCATCCGGCGCATGGAGCCGCAGTTGCTGCACGACGTCACCGACGCGGTGGCCACCGTCATGGTCCACCACCCGGCCAAGCGCAACGCGATGACCGCCGCGATGTGGCGGGCGCTGCCACCGCTCCTGGACGGCCTCGCGGCCGATCCGGGCGTCCGGGCGCTGGTGCTGACCGGGTCGGGCGCGACGTTCTGCGCCGGTGCCGACATCTCCACGCTGCGCGGCTCGCCGCGGGAGGCGCAGCGCCTGGCGGGGCAGGCCGAGGAGGCGCTCGCCGCGTTCCCCAAGCCGACGCTGGCCGCGGTGCGCGGGTACTGCGTGGGCGGCGGCGCCCAGCTCGCGGCGGCCTGCGACCTGCGGTTCGCCGAGGCGGGCGCGCTGTTCGGGGTGACGCCGGCCAAACTGGGCATCGTCTACCCCGCCTCCTCCACCCGCCGCCTGGTCTCCCTGGTGGGCCCGGCGACCGCCAAGTACCTGCTCTTCTCGGGCGAGTTGATCGACGCGGAGCGCGCGCTGCGCACCGGACTGGTCGACGAGGTGCTGCCCGAGGGCGAACTCGCCAAGCGGATCACGGAGTTCACCAGGATCCTCACTGCGCGCTCGCAGCTGACGCAGGCCGCGGCGAAGGAGTTCGCGGACGGCCGCACGGACCGCGACGCCCACTGGACCAAGCAGGCACAAGCAAGCGACGACACCGCGGAGGGGGTCGCCGCGTTCCTGGAACGCCGGACCCCACGGTTCACCTGGAGCGTGCGGTAGCCGGCCGCCTACGTCAGCACGAAGCGGCTGTTGGCGCGGAACTCCTCGACGAGGTGCGCGGGCGCCTTCTCCGGGGATCCGGCGTCGTAGGGCGGCTGCGGGTCGTACTCGGTCAGCAGTTGGACGGCCTGGGCGTGTTCGTCGCCGGCGATCCGGCCGAGCAGCGTCAGGCCCATGTCGATGCCCGAGGAGACGCCGGCGGCCGTGACGTACTTGCCGTCGAAGACGACCCGCTCCCCCGTGGGCTCGGCGCCGAAGCGCCTCAGCTGGTCGAGGGCCAGCCAGTGCGAGGTGGCGCGGCGGCCGTCCAGGAGTCCGGCGGCCGCGAGCAGCAGCGAGCCGGTGCACACGGAGGTGGTCCAGGAGCTGGTGGCGTCGGCGGTGCGCAGCCAGTCCAGCAGGGTCTCGTTCTCCATCTGCGACGCCTGGCCGGGGCCGCCCGGGACGACGACGATGCCGGGGTCCGTGACCTCGTCCAGGGTCCGGTCGGCGGTGAGCGCGAGGTGCCCGGTCTCGGTGCGGACGGGTCCGGTCCGTTCGGCGACGAAGACGGTCCGCGCGCCGGGGAGCCTGCTGAGGGTCTCGTACGGGCCCACGGCGTCCAGGGCGGTGAAGCGGTCGAACAGGACGATGGCGATCTGCACGGGATTTCCTCCGGTGGGTGTCAGGTGGCGGGAGCGGGGCGGAACCGCCGCCGGTACTCGGCCGGGGCGGCGCCCAGCGCCTTGACGAACGCGCGCCGCATGGCCTCCGGTGTGCCGTAGCCGCTGGCGCGGGAGATCTCCTCGACGCCGTCGGCGGTGTCCTCCAGCAGCCGGCGGGCGTGTTCGAGGCGGACCCGGTCGACGTAGCGGCCGGGGGTCGTACCGGTCTCCGCCCGGAACGCGCGGGCGAAGTGGCGCGGCGAGAGGCGGGCACGGGCGGCGAGCGCCTCGACGGACAGGTCGTCCGCCGGATGCTCGGTGATCCACTGCTGTACGTCCCGCAGGGGCTCGCGCCGTGCCGTCTGCGCGGCGAGCTGGGCGCTGAACTGGGCCTGGTTGCCGGGCCGGCGCAGGAAGACCACCAGGTGACGGGCGACGCTCAGCGCGACGTCGCGGCCGAGGTCCTCCTCGACGAGCGCGAGGGTCAGGTCGATGCCGCAGGTCACGCCGGCCGACGTCGCCACGTCCCCGTCGCGCACGTAGACCGGGTCGGCGTGGACCTCGACGGCGGGGTGGTCGCGGGCCAGCTTGGCGCAGTACGCCCAGTGGGTCGTGGCCCGGCGGCCGTCCAGCAGGCCCGCCTCGGCCAGCAGGATCGCGCCGGTGCACACCGAGACCAGGCGCGCGGCCCCCGGCCCGTGCGCGCGGACCCAGTCGACCAGACGCGGGTCCGGCCGGCGGGTGCCCTCCCCGCCGGGCACGAGCAGCGTGTGCGGCGCGGGCGCCTCGGGGAGCGGGGAGTCCGGTACCAGGGTCAGACCGCTGGAGGTGCGTACGGGACCGCCGTCCAGGGAGGCCGTGTGGATGCGGTACGCCCCCGGTACGTGCCGGTCGGCACCGGCGAAGACCTCCACGGGGCCGGTGACGTCGAGGCTCTGGACGCCGTCGAAGAGGACGACGAGAACGGTTCGCTGCGCCATGCGACCGATTCTTCGCGGACCGGGGGATGGCCGCAATGACGGGTTTCCCACCTTTCCCGCCACACCCCGCCCCCTCTCCGCCGGTGCGGGCGGCGGCAGGGGTGCGCCTCGCCGGGTGGCGCCCTGCGGCCCGGTTGTCGGCGGGGCCTGCCACAATTGCGGCGCACACCGGAGTGGAGAAGGCGGTACGGGATCGTGACGACACCCCTCACAGCGTCCATCGAGGGCAGGATCGCCGAGGAGCTCGGCGTACGGGAGCGGCAGGTCAAGGCCGCCGTGGAGCTGCTGGACGGCGGTTCGACGGTGCCCTTCATCGCCCGCTACCGCAAGGAAGCGACCGAGATGCTCGACGACGCGCAACTGCGCACGCTCGAGGAGCGGCTGCGCTATCTGCGGGAACTGGAGGACCGGCGGACGGCGATCCTGGAGTCGGTGCGCGAGCAGGGCAAGCTCACCGAGGAACTGGAGGCGCAGATCCGCGGCGCCGAGACCAAGGCACGGCTGGAGGACGTGTACCTGCCGTACAAGCCGAAGCGGCGGACCAAGGCGCAGATCGCCCGGGAGGCGGGCCTGGAGCCGCTGGCCGAGGGCCTGCTCGGCGACCCTGGCGTGGATCCGCTGGCGGCGGCCGCCGCCTTCGTCGACGCGGACAAGGGCGTCGCCGATCCGCAGGCGGCCCTGGACGGCGCGCGGGCGATCCTCACCGAGCGGTTCTCGGAGGACGCCGACCTGATCGGCGAGCTGCGCGAGCGCATGTGGGGGCGCGGGCGGCTGGCCGCCAAGGTGCGCGAGGGCAAGGAGGAGGCGGGCGCCAAGTTCGCCGACTACTTCGACTTCGCCGAGCCGTTCACCGAGCTGCCCTCGCACCGGATCCTGGCGATGCTGCGGGGCGAGAAGGAGGAGGTCCTGGACCTCGTCCTGGAGCCTGAGGAGCCGGTGGACGGCCCGTCCTCGTACGAGGGGATGGTGGCCCACCGGTTCGGGATCGGCGACCGCGGCCGGCCCGCCGACGAGTGGCTCCAGGACACGGTCCGCTGGGCCTGGCGCACCCGGATCCTCGTCCACCTGGGCATCGACCTGCGCCTGCGGCTGCGCACGGCCGCGGAGGACGAGGCGGTGAACGTGTTCGCGGCCAACCTGCGCGATCTGCTGCTCGCCGCGCCGGCCGGCACTCGCTCGACCCTCGGCCTGGACCCCGGGTTCCGTACGGGTGTGAAGGTCGCCGTGGTCGACGCGACCGGCAAGGTCGTCGCCACCGACGTCGTCCACCCGCACGTGCCGGCCAACCGGTGGGACGAGGCCGTCGCCAAGCTGGCCCGGCTGGCCAAGGAGCACGCGGTCGAGCTGATCGCGATCGGTAACGGCACGGCGTCCCGGGAGACCGACAAGCTGGCCGCCGACGTCATCACCAGGCACCCGGAGCTGAAGCTCACCAAGGTGATGGTGTCGGAGGCGGGCGCCTCGGTGTACTCGGCGTCGCCGTACGCCTCGCGGGAACTGCCCGACATGGACGTCTCCCTGCGCGGCGCGGTCTCCATCGCCCGCCGGCTCCAGGACCCGCTGGCCGAACTGGTCAAGATCGACCCCAAGTCGATCGGTGTCGGCCAGTACCAGCACGACCTGTCCGAGGTGAAGCTGTCCCGCTCCCTGGACGCGGTGGTCGAGGACTGTGTGAACGGCGTCGGCGTGGACGTGAACACCGCGTCCGTGCCACTGCTCGCGCGCGTCTCCGGCGTCACCTCGGGACTCGCGGAGAACATCGTGGCGCACCGGGACGCCAACGGGCCGTTCACCTCGCGTGCGCAGCTGAAGAACGTCTCGCGGCTCGGCCCGAAGGCCTACGAGCAGTGCGCGGGCTTCCTGCGGATCCGCGGCGGCGACGACCCGCTGGACTCCTCCAGCGTGCACCCCGAGTCCTACCCCGTGGTCCGCCGGATGGTGAAGACCGCGGGCCAGGAGGTCGCCTCGCTCGTCGGCAACACCGGGGTGCTGCGCTCGCTCAGGGCGGCCGACTTCGTGGACGACACGTTCGGTCTGCCGACGGTGACGGACATCCTGCGGGAGCTGGAGAAGCCGGGGCGCGACCCGCGGCCCGCGTTCAAGACGGCCACCTTCAAGGAGGGCGTCGAGAAGATCTCCGACCTGGCGTCCGGGATGGTCCTGGAGGGCGTGGTGACGAACGTGGCGGCCTTCGGCGCGTTCGTCGACGTCGGCGTCCACCAGGACGGTCTGGTGCACGTCTCGGCGATGTCGAAGCAGTTCGTGAAGGATCCGCGGGACGTCGTCAAGCCCGGTGACATCGTCAAGGTGAAGGTGCTGGAGGTCGACATCCCGCGCAAGCGGATCTCGCTGACGCTGCGTCTGGACGACGAGGCGGCGGCGCAGGACCGTCAGGGGCAGGGAGACGGCGGCGAGCGCCGCCGGCGCGGCGGGCGCCCGCCGCAGCAGCGCCAGGGCCGCGGTGGCGGTGGCGGCGGTGGCTCCCGCCAGGCACCCCCGCCCGCCAACAGCGCGATGGCCGACGCCCTGCGCCGCGCGGGCCTCCTCGACCCGAAGAACACCCGCCGCTGACCCACCCGCCCCGGACTCGCCCCACCACCGGTGGGCGGGTCCGGGGCGGACCTCCTGAACCGGCCGGGGGCCGGTGCCGGTGGACGACCACTACGAGCGGACCGCCGCCCGGCTGCCCATTGACCGGCCGGGGACGGCGGGCCACGGGCGGGCCGGTGGTGGCGGGCAGTCGAGCCGCCGGTGGTGGCACGCCAGTGACGAGCTGGTAGCCGCGGGCAGTCGCCCGCTGGCGGCGGCAGTTGACCCGGCTGAACCCGGGTGAGCCGTAGACCGCCCCGTGGCGGCGGACCGTCAACGGAGCGACAACAACGACCCGTTGGCCCGGCCAGTGGCGTCAGGCCGTTGCCCGACCCGCAGCAGCGGACGTCACCCGACTGCTACCGGCCACCCCTTCACCGGGCGGGACGGCGGGGCAGTTGACCGACCGGTGGCGACGTGCCGCTGACGGACTGGTGGCTGCGGTCAGTCGACCGACCCGCACAGCAACAGAACGCCGGCCGACTGCCATCTGTCAGCCCTCTGACCGGCCGATTGCAGTGCGCAGTTGACCGGCCGGTGGCTGGGGGCAGTTGACCGGGCTGTACCGGCTGGGGCCGTTGACCGTCCCGTAGCGGCAGGACCGTCGACGGGGCGACAGGGGCCACCCGTTGGCCCGGCTCGTGGCAGCAGAGGCGTTATCGCGGCGGGTGCTGGCCCGGGGGGAGTTCCGAGTGGGGGCGTGGGGTCGCGCCTGGGGGCGGCGGCGGGCCTGGCTGGAAGGCGGCGTTGGGCCGCCCTGTTCGCATCACGTCCTCGAGTTGCCTGTGTATGGCCGTGGCCGCGTCCCGTACGCGTGCGGGCACGTCGCCTCGCTCGGCTACGAGTTGGTGATAAATGGGGGCGTCTTGGAACATGGGTGACCATGCCTTCCGATCTGCGGTTTCGTTCCGCTGGGCAACGGTGACCGAGTGTAAGACCCCGCGTCGGAGCGTTTACCGCGGGTCCGGCCAAGGCAGGAAACGGCCTAGTGTTCCGTCACCTTGCCCGCGGCGACCTCCAGCCGGCGGGTGACGCGTACGGCGTCGAGCATGCGGCGGTCGTGGGTGACCAGCAGGAGGGTTCCCTGGTAGGAGTCCAGGGCCGATTCCAGTTGCTCGATGGCCGGCAGGTCCAGGTGGTTGGTGGGCTCGTCCAGGACCAGGAGGTTGACTCCCCGGCCCTGGAGGAGGGCGAGCGCGGCCCGGGTGCGCTCGCCCGGGGAGAGCGTCGCGGCGGGACGCGTCACATGGTCCGCCTTCAGGCCGAACTTGGCGAGCAGCGTGCGCGCCTCCACCGGCTCGGTGTCCGGCACCGCCGCGCAGAAGGCGTCCAGCAGGGACTCGGGGCCGTGGAAGAAGCGGCGGGCCTGGTCGACCTCGCCGACCAGCACACCGGAGCCCAGGGCAGCGTGCCCGGCATCCACCGGGATCCGCCCCAGCAGCGCGCCCAGCAGCGTCGACTTGCCCGCGCCGTTGGCGCCCGTGACCGCCACCCGGTCCGCCCAGTCGATCTGGAGGGACACCGGGCCGAGCACGAAGCCGCCGCGGCGCACCTCCGCGTCCCGGAGCGTGGCGACGACCGCGCCCGACCGCGGGGCCGACGCGATCTCCATGCGCAGCTCCCACTCCTTGCGGGGCTCCTCGACGACCTCGAGCCGCTCGATCATGCGCTGGGTCTGGCGGGCCTTCGCGGCCTGCTTCTCACTGGCCTCGCTGCGGAACTTGCGGCCGATCTTGTCGTTGTCACTGCCCGCCTTGCGCCGGGCGTTCTTCACGCCCTTGTCCATCCAGGCGCGCTGTGTCTGGGCACGGTCCTGGAGGGCGGCCCGCTTGTCGGCGTACTCCTCGTAGTCCTCGCGGGCGTGCCGGCGGGCCACCTCCCGCTCCTCCAGATAGGCAGCGTATCCGCCGCCGTAGAGGTTGATCCGGCCCTGGGCGAGGTCGAGTTCGAGGACCTTGGTGACGGTACGCACAAGGAACTCGCGGTCGTGGCTGACGACGACCGTCCCGGCGCGCAGCCCGGTCACGAACCGCTCCAGGCGCTCCAGGCCGGCCAGGTCGAGGTCGTTGGTCGGCTCGTCGAGCAGGAAGACGTCGTAGCGGGACAGCAGCAGCGAGGCGAGTCCCGCGCGGGCCGCCTGGCCGCCCGAGAGGGACGTCATGGGCTGGTCGAGGCCGACGGCCAGGCCGAGCGAGTCGGCGACCTCCTCGGCGCGCTCGTCGAGGTCTGCGCCGCCGAGGCCGAGCCACCGCTCCAGGCTGGTCGCGTACGCGTCGTCCGCGCCCGGCGCTCCCTCGACGAGGGCCTGCGTGGCCTCGTCCATCGCCCGCTGGGCCTCGGCCACCCCGGTGCGCCGGGCGAGGAACTCCCGTACGGTCTCCCCTGGCCTCCGCTCCGGCTCCTGGGGAAGGTGCCCGACGCTCGCCGTCGGCGGGGACAGGGTGATCTCACCCTGCTCCGGGGTGCTCAGCCCGGCGAGCATCCTGAGCAGCGTGGACTTGCCCGCGCCGTTGGCGCCGACCAGCCCGATCACGTCCCCGGGCGCGACGACGAGATCCAGTCCGGCGAACAGCGCGCGGTCGCCGTGCCCGGCGGCGAGGTTCTTGGCAACGAGGGTGGCAGTCATCAGAGGACCGATCCTAATGGCCGTGCCCCGACGCGCTCAGTGCGCCACCGCCGCCACCAGCACGCCCCCTGCCGTGCGCGCCACCACGAAGGACCTGCGCTTCACCGCCCCGGCGCCCAGCGCGAGCCGGTGCCGGCCCGGCTCCAGGACGCCGTCGAAGACCTCCTGGGTGTGGCTGCGGTGGAACCGGTCGAGGCGGTGGACGGTGAGCCGGACCCGGCAGGCGGAGGTGACCTCGACGTCCGCCACGCCGTCTGCGGCCGCCAGCCGGGTCAGCCGGCGCCGCTCCACAGGAACGCGGTCCAGGGCCTGTTCGATCTGGGCGACCAGGAGCGGCACGATCGGGGCCGGCCCGTCGACGTAGGCCACGTCGGCGCCCGCGCGCTCGAAGGCGCCCCGGACGGCGGCGCGTTCGGCCGGGCCGACCGCCGGACCGAAGGCGACGGCTCCGTACTGGCGCAGTTCGTCGGCGTGGACGTGGAGCGGGTCGCGGGTGATGTCGGCGCCGATGCCGATGGCGCGCAGGGCGGCGGCGAGTCTGGCGAGGGCGGCGACCCGGGCCCCGACGAGCAGCACCCGGCGGCGGGGCGCGGGGCCGCCGCCGTCCAGCAGCGCGCCCAGTGCCGCGCGGTACTCGGCGCCGGCGAAGCGGAACGGGCCGATGCCGTGGTAGCCGTCCCGTTCCAGGTCGGCGTGTTCGTCCGTCTGCCAGGCGAAGTCCCGCCAGACGTAGTCCGCCTCGTCGGCGCCGGCCCTCTCGATGACGGCGGTGACCGCGCCGCAGGCCAGGTCCTCGCACTCGGGGCAGCCGTAGACGAGGTACCGGCCTCCCGGCAGCGGCGCCTCGTTCTCCAGCAGCAGGCCGCGCACCTGGGCGGCGAGGATCGCGGGCGGGATGTCGGAGGCGAGCGGGGAGACCGCGTCCAGGTCGGCGAGCCGGAAGAGCAAGGGCCGTCCGTCCACGACGAAGTCCACGAAGTCCCGGTGGAGTTGGTGACCGCCGTCGGCGAGGATCTCCCCGGGACGCGTCGCCGGGGCCAGGCCGAAGGTCGTGTACTCGGCAGGCATGCCATGAGTATTCCCGGCCAGGGGGCGAGGTGAGCACGGTGTGCGCCTTCCGCTACCGTGCGCCGCGTGGACAGTGGGCCGGGTGTCGAGGTGGTGGTGGTCGGCGGCGGCGTCATCGGGCTGACGACGGCCGTCGTGCTGGCCGAGCGCGGCCGGCGGGTGCGGGTGTGGACGCGTGAACCGGCCGAGCGGACGACGTCGGCGGTCGCGGGCGCGCTGTGGTGGCCGTACCGGATCGAGCCGGAGTCGCTCGTCGGGGAGTGGTCACTCGAATCCCTGGCGGTGTACGAGGAGTTGGCCGGGCGTCCCGACGAGACGGGCGTACGCCTGGTCGAGGGCGTGCACGGCGGGACGCGGCTCGACTCGCTGGGGCCGTGGGCGGCGCGGGTGCCCGGTCTGCGCCCGGCGCACGCCGGGGAGTGGGCGGCGGGCACGGCGCTGTGGGCGCGGCTTCCGCTGATCGACATGTCGGCTCATCTGCCGTGGCTGCGGGAGCGGTTGACCGCGGCGGGCGGCATCGTGGAGGAACGGGAAGTGACGGATCTGGCGGCGGTCGACGCCCCGGTCGTCGTGAACTGCGCCGGCCTCGGCGCACGTGAGCTCGTCCCCGATCCCGCGATGCGTCCCGTGCGCGGTCAGCTCGTGGTCGTGGAGAACCCGGGGATCACGACGTGGCTGACGTCCGTCGACCCCGCCTCGCAGTCCCCGACCTACGTCTTCCCGCAGCCGGGCCGGCTCCTGCTCGGCGGCACGGCCGAGGAGGACGACTGGTCGCTGACGCCCGATCCGGCGGTGGCCGAGCGGATCGTCGAGCGGTGTGCGGCTCTCCGGCCGGAGATCGCCGGGGCGCGGGTGCTGGAGCACCGGGTCGGGCTGCGGCCGTCCCGGCACGCGGTACGGCTGGAGCGCGAGGAACTGCCGGGCGGGCGGGTGCTGGTGCACAACTACGGGCACGGCGGGGCCGGGGTCACCGTGGCCTGGGGCTGTGCGCGCCGGGCGGCCGCGCTGGCGTACCCGGCCGTCTGAGCGGGCTGGGGCCGGAAAGGCCTCTGAGCATGTGTCACTCATGACGGCCGAATGGCGATCGTGTGACAGCGGTGGGCATGGACATGTTTGTGACCCACGGGACTGAATAGGCTCCGAACGAACCTCGTGTCCCTACGACTTGGAGCTGACGTGCACCGCAGAATGATCGCGCCGGGCGCACTGGCGGCGGCCACCCTGCTGCTGGCGATCCCGGCATCGGCCGCGAGCCACTCCCCCGGCGCACCGGGCATCGGCGACCCCTACTACCCGTACTACGGCAACGGCGGATACGACGTCTCCCACTACGACCTCAGGCTGAAGTACCAGCCGGTCACGGACGAGCTGGAGGGCACGGCGACGATCGAGGCGCGGACCACGCAGGACCTGTCCAGCTTCGACCTGGACTTCCTGCTGGACGTCAGCGAGGTCCGGGTCAACGGCGCGACGGCCGCCTTCACCACCTCCGGCCAGCACGAGCTGGTGGTCACCCCGAAGAAGCCGCTGGCCAGGAACACTCCGATCACGGTGGTGGTCCGCTACAGCGGGGTGCCGTCCACGAAGAGCGCGTACGGCTTCACCACCTGGCACCGCACTCCGGACGGCGGGATCGCGGCGGACGAGCCGGAGGCGGCCTGGTGGTGGTTCCCGAGCAACGACCACCCGAGTGACAAGGCCACCTACGACGTGTCGGTGGCCGTGCCGGACGGCACGCAGGCGATCTCCAACGGCACTCTCCAGTCGACCGGCTCGCAGCTCGGCTGGACCCGGTACAACTGGCGCCAGAACAAGCCGCAGGCCACGTATCTGGCCACGCTCGCGATCGGGAAGTTCGACATCACGACGGGCACCTCGGAGGACGGCGTCCCCGTCCTCAACGCCTACAGCAGGGACCTCGGCGACAACGCCGGGGCGGCGCGCGCGAGCGTCGAGCGCACCGGGGAGATCGTCGACTGGCTGAGCGGCTATTTCGGGCCATATCCGTTCAGCTCGGCCGGCGGCTATGTGCCGAACACGACGACCGGGTACGCGCTGGAGACGCAGACCCGGGTGTACTACAGCCCGAGGCAGTTCGCGAAGGGCTCCAACACGTCCGTGGTCGTGCACGAGCTGGCCCACCAGTGGTACGGCGACAGCGTGTCGCTCAAGGGCTGGAAGGACATCTGGATCAACGAGGGCTTCGCGCGCTACGCCCAGTGGCTGTGGTCCGAGCACGAGGGCGAGGGCACCGCGCAGGAGCTGGCGGACTGGGTGTACGCCTCGCACCCCGCCGACGACCGCTTCTGGACGGTCGCGCCGGGCGACCCGGGTCCTGACGACCAGTTCGACATCGCGGTCTACGACCGGGGCGCGCTCGCCGTCCAGGCGCTGCGCAACGAGATCGGCGACAAGGCGTTCTTCGCCCTTCTGAAGGGCTGGCCGAAGAAGCACGCCTACGGCAACGCCTCCGTGGCCGACTTCCAGGAGTACGCCGAGAAGGTCTCCGGCAAGCCGCTTGCGGCCCTCTTCGACACCTGGCTGTTCCAGCCGTCCAAGCCGGCCGCACCCGCGGCGCGCGCGGCGTCCCTGGCGAAGACGCCGGCGGCGCCCGAGCAGCCGAGGTCGTGGAAGAAGATCGAGGCGACGAACGACGTGCACACGAGGTGAGCCACGGCCGGGCGGCAGGGACAGACCCCGGGCCGCCCGGCCTCACCCCTCGTGGTCGTACACCGTCACCGCGATCCCCCGGCGCACCAGCCGTTCGTCGATCAGCGGCTCGATCCGGTCCCAGGTGCCGCCGGCCAGGCCGCAGCCTATTCGGGGCATGTGGACGGACGCGCCGAGTTCGACCGCACGGACGGCGAGCCGGTCCAGTGCGGTGTCGATCGCCTCGTACCGCACGGGCGCGACGGCCTCGCCTCTGCGCCGGATGCCGCGTTGGCCGATCATGTTGGCCACCCACACATCCGGCTCCACCCGGACGAGCTGGACGGCACCAAGGCCGAAGTCGTTGTCCGCACGGTCCCGGTGCCAGGCCCGGTAGGCGGCCTCCGGCTCCGGCCGGCGCCGGGAGAGGGCCTGGACGAAGCCCCTCCCCCAGCCGCCGATGTCGTTGCAGACGTGGGCGATCACCTTGACGCCCTCGGCGGAGGGCGCGGTGGCGTCACCCCGGATGTATGTGATCTCCGGCATGACGCCCCCGTACGGGGTGGCCCTGACAGCGGTGTGGGGCCGTTACTCCGTGATTCCGGAGAGCTCCCGGTCGGCCGTTCGGGAGACGCGGCGGCGGACGCCGAACCAGCCGGCCACCAGGAGCAGGGCGATCAGCGGGATCAGCAGGAGGGTCTTGCGGCCCACCTCGGGGTCGTTCCACATCATGGCAAGGCAGCCGACGAAGAAGACGATCGTGGCGATCTCGGTGACCGGGCTGCCGGGAAGGCGGAAGTGCGGGCGGGTGAGCAGGCCGGCCTTGGCACGGCGGACGAAGACCAGGTGGCAGATCATGATGGTCACCCAGGTGCTGACGATGCCGAGGGAGGCGACGTTCAGCACGATCTCGAAGGCCTGGCTGGGCATGAGGTAGTTCAGGCCGACGCCGAGCACGCAGACCGCGCAGGTCAGGAGGATGCCGCCGTAGGGGACCCGGGTGCGGCTCATCACCCCGGTGAACTTCGGAGCGGAGCCCGCCGCGGCCATGGAGCGCAGGATGCGGCCGGTGGTGTACAGGCCGGAGTTCAGCGACGACATGGCGGCCGTGAGGACGACGAGGTTCATGACGTCGCCGGCCGCCGGGACGCCGATCCTCGACAGGACGGTGACGAAGGGGCTCTCCCCGGCCGAGTAGACCGAACCGGGCAGCAGCAGGGCGAGCAGGATGACCGAGCCGACGTAGAACAGGCCCACCCGCCACATGATCGAGTTCACCGCGCGCGGGATGATCTTCTCCGGCTCGGCGGTCTCACCGGCGGCGACACCGATCATCTCCAGGGCGGAGTAGGCGAAGATCACGCCCTGCATGACGAGGACGACCGGCATCACGCCGTGCGGGAAGAACCCGCCGTGGTCGCTGATCGAGCTCAGGCCCGGGGTCCGGCCGCCGACGTCGTGCTGCGTGGCCAGCAGGAAGACGCCGATCAGCATGAAGCCGACCAGGGTGGCGACCTTGACGATCGCGAACCAGAACTCCATCTCGCCGAAGATCTTCACCGAGATCAGGTTCACGGCGAGGACCACGGCGAGGGCGATCAGCGCGAGCACCCACTGCGGGACGGACGTGAACATGCTCCAGTAGTGCGTGTAGAGCGCGATCGCCGTGATGTCGGCGATACCGGTCGTCGACCAGTTCAGGAAGTACATCCAGCCGGCGACGTAGGCGCCCTTCTCGCCGAGGAACTCGCGCGCGTACGACACGAACGAGCCGGACGAGGGCCGGTACAGGACCAGCTCGCCGAGGGCCCGGACGACGAAGAACGCGAAGACGCCGCAGACGAGGTAGGCCAGCGCCAGCGCCGGTCCCGCGTTGTGCAGGCGGCCGCCCGCGCCGAGGAAGAGGCCGGTGCCGATCGCCCCGCCGATGGCGATCATGTTGACGTGGCGGTGCTTGAGGTCCTTGCTGTATCCGGCGTCGCCCGCGTCGGCGGGCGTCCCGGTCGCCTGGGGGTGGGGGGCGACCTGTGCCGTGGGCACGGCATCCTTGCTCAAGGGTGGTTCCACTTTCTGGTGCCCCGGGCAGCGTGCGCCCGGGTGTCCGTACGTGTCGCGGCCCGCACCACCCATGTCGCGGCACAGACCAGAACGGCAGCATCCCCGGCGGTCGGTTCCCCTGCGATGGCGTACGTCACAGAGCGGGACTTCTCACACGCGTCATTCACTCATCGGCCACCAGCCATACACCAGCAGGTCAGGGCTTTCACAGCGTCGGTGAGACAGCGATACTGCTGCGATGACGACCGACGCCGACGAGCCGACCCTCACGATCGACGAGCTGGCCGCACGGGCCGGTGTCACGGTGCGCACGGTCCGCTTCTACAGCGGCCGGGGCCTGCTGCCGCCGCCGGTGATCGGCCCGCGCCGGGTGGGCCGCTACGGCCAGGAGCACCTGGCGCGCCTGGCGCTGATCGAGGAGATGCAGTTGCGGGGCATGACGCTCGCCGCGATCGAACGTCATCTGCGGCAGCTGCCGCCGGACCTCACCCCGCACGACCTCGCCATCCACCGCGCGGTGGTCGCGTCCTGGGCGCCGGACACCGCGGAGTCGCTGTCCCGGCGGGAGCTGGAGCGCCGGGCCGGCCGGCCGCTCGGCGAGGAGGACGTCCGGCGGCTGGCCGCGATGAACGTCGTCGAGGCCGACGGCGAGTCCTTCCGCGTCGACTCCGGTCTGCTGCGACTCGGCGTGGAGCTCCTCGACGTACCCCTGTCCCAGGAGACGATCCTCGCCGCCCGCACGGTGCTGACCGAGCACGCGCGTACGGCCGCCCACGAGCTGTCGAAGCTGCTGCGCGACGCCGTCGCCGAACGCGACACCCGCGACGTGAAGTCCCTCTCCGCCCATATGCACCCCCTGGTGGTGCAGGCCCTGCTCACCACCTTCCAGCGCTCGCTGAAGGAGGAGCTGCGGGAGTGGCTGGACACGGCCGGGCGAGAGGGCCCCCGGGGAGCGGATCCCCGGGGGCCTCAGGAGCCGCCGTCCGGCTGAGCGGCCCGTCAGCGCGCGTCGGTGAAGGTCTCCCCCTTCTCCGCCTTCGCCACCAGCAGCGCCGGCGGGGTGAAACGCTCGCCGTAGCGCTCGGCGAGTTCCCGCGCACGTCCCACGAAGCCGGGCAGACCGGCCCCTGCCCCGGCGCCGCCGTCGTAGCCGTTGATGTACTGCAGCACCCCGCCGGTCCAGCCCGGGAAGCCGATGCCGAGGACCGAGCCGATGTTGGCGTCGGCGACGGAGGTCAGGACGCCCTCCTCCAGGAGCCTGACCGTGTCGAGCGCCTCGGCGAAGAGCATGCGTTCCTGCATGTCCCGGAACGGAATCTCGTACCCCGGTGTCGTGAAGTGCTCACGCAGACCCGGCCACAGTCCGGCGCGAGCGCCGTCCTCGCCGTAGTCGTAGAAGCCGGCGCCGCCGCTGCGGCCCGTGCGGCCGAACTCGTCGACCATGCGGTCGACGATCGCGTCCGCGGGGTGCGGGGTCCAGGTGCCGCCCGCCTCCTCCACCGCCCGCCGCGACTCGGCCCGGATCTTCCGGGGCAGGGTGAGGGTCAGCTCGTCCATCAGGGACAGCACCTTGGCCGGGTAGCCCGCCTGGGCCGCCGCCTGCTCGATGGACGCCGGCTCGATGCCCTCGCCGACCATCGCCACGCCCTCGTTGATGAACTGGCCGATGACCCGGGAGGTGAAGAAGCCGCGCGAGTCGTTGACGACGATCGGGGTCTTGTTGATCTGCCGGACCAGGTCGAAGGCGCGGGCCAGCGCCTCGTCGCCGGTGCGCTCGCCCTTGATGATCTCGACCAGGGGCATCTTGTCCACGGGTGAGAAGAAGTGCAGCCCGATGAAGTCGGTCTGGCGCTCCACGCCTTCGGCGAGCAGAGTGATCGGCAGGGTGGAAGTGTTGGAGCACAGCAGCGCGTCCGGCGCGACGACCTGCTCGATCTCCTGGAACACCTTGTGCTTGAGCGCCGGGTCCTCGAAGACGGCCTCGATCACCGCGTCGCAGCCCACGAGGTCGGCGGTCTCCGCGGTGGGCGTGATGCGGGCGAGCACCGCGTCCGCCTTCTCCTGGCTGGTACGGCCCTTGGCGACGGCCTTGGCGCACAGCTTCTCCGAGTAGCCCTTGCCCTTGGCGGCGGCCTCCGGGGACACGTCCTTCAGGACGACCTCGATGCCCGCGCGGGCGCACGCGTAGGCGATGCCCGCGCCCATCATCCCGGCGCCGAGAACGGCCACCTTGCGGACCTGGCGGGGTTCGACGCCCTGGGGCCGGCTGGCGCCGGAGTTGACGGCCTGGAGGTCGAAGAAGAACGCCTGGATCATGTTCTTCGAGGTCTGCCCCGCGGCCAGTTCCACGAAGTAGCGGGCCTCGATGACCTGGGCGGTCTCGAAGTCGACCTGGGCGCCCTCGACGGCGGCGGCCAGGATGTTGCGCGGGGCCGGGTAGGGGGCGCCGTTCGTCTGCTTGCGCAGGCTGGCCGGGAAGGCGGGCAGGTTGGCGGCGAACTTCGGGTTCGCCGGGGTGCCGCCCGGGATGCGGTAGCCGGGCTTGTCCCAGGGCTGCCCGGACTCGGGGTTGGCGTCGATGAAGGCGCGGGCCTTGGCCAGCAACTCGTCCTGAGAGGTGGCCACTTCGTCGACGAGCCCGTTCTCCTGGGCGCGCCGCGCGTTGTACTGGGTGCCCTGGAGCAGCACCTTGAGCAGGGCGTCGGTGATGCCCAGCAGCCGTACGGTGCGGACGACCCCGCCGCCGCCGGGAAGCAGGCCGAGGGTCACCTCCGGGCAGCCGATCTTCGTACCGGGGGTGTCGAGCGCGATCCGGTGGTGGCAGGCCAGGGCGAGTTCGTAACCGCCGCCCAGGGCCGCGCCGTTGATCGCGGCGACGACCGGCTTGCCCAGGGTCTCGATACGGCGCAGGTTCCGCTTGAGCGCGAGGCCGCCGTCGAAGAGCTCCTGGGCGGTGTCCGGGGTGACCCGGATCAGGTCGCGCAGGTCGCCGCCCGCGAAGAAGGTCTTCTTCGCGGAGGTGAGGATGATGCCGCGGACGGATTCCCGCTCCGTCTCCAGCCGGTCGGCGACGGCGGCGAGGGAGTCGCGGAACGCCTGGTTCATGGTGTTCGCGGACTGGTCGGGGTCGTCGAGGACGAGGGTGACGACGCCGGTGTCGTCCTGCTCCCAGCGGATGGTGGTGCTCTCGGTCATGTCGGGGTCTCCGTTGAAGTCTGGGTTCTGAGGGCGCCGCTGGGGGCGGGTCAGACGCGCTCGACGATCGTGGCGACGCCCATGCCGCCGCCGACGCAGAGGGTCGCGAGACCGTAGCGCTTGTCCTGGCGCTCCAGTTCGTCGACGAGGGTGCCGAGGATCATCGCGCCGGTGGCGCCGAGCGGGTGGCCCAGCGCGATGGCGCCGCCGTTGACGTTGATCTTGTCCAGGGACAGGCCCATGTCCTTCACGAAGCGCAGCACGACCGCCGCGAACGCCTCGTTGATCTCGACGAGGTCGATGTCGTCGATGGTCAGGCCGGCCTTGGCGAGCGCCTTGCGGGTGGCGGGAGCGGGCCCGGTGAGCATGATGGTGGGCTCGGAGCCGGAGACGGCGGCGGAGACGATCCGCGCGCGGGGGGTGAGTCCGTACCGCTCGCCGACCTCGCGGGAGCCGACGGCGACCAGCGAGGCGCCGTCCACGATGCCGGAGGAGTTGCCCGCGTGGTGGACGTGGTCGATCTTCTCCACCCAGTGGTACTTCTGCAGGGCGACGGCGTCGAAGCCGCCCAGTTCGCCGATGTCCGCGAAGGACGGCTTGAGTGCCGCCAGCGAGTCGGCGGTGGTGCCGGGGCGCGGATGCTCGTCGTGGTCGAGGACGACGAGCCCGTTGCGGTCCCTGACCGGGACGACGGAGCGGTCGAAGCGGCCCTCCTTCCAGGCGGTGGCCGCGCGCTCCTGGGACAGGGCCGCGTACTCGTCGACGTCCCGTCGGGAGAAGCCCTCGATGGTGGCGATCAGGTCGGCGCCGATGCCCTGCGGTACGAAGTTGACGGCGAGGTTGGTCATCGGGTCGTTGAACCAGGCGCCGCCGTCGGAGGCCATCGGCACCCGGGACATCGACTCGACGCCGCCCGCGAGGACCAGGTCCTCCCAGCCGGAGCGCACCTTGGCGGCGGCCAGGTTGACGGCCTCCAGGCCGGAGGCGCAGAAGCGGTTCTCCTGCACACCGGCCACCGTGTCCGGCAGTCCCGCGGCGATGGCGGCGATCCGGGCGATGTCGGAGCCCTGGTCGCCGATCGGGCCGACGACGCCGAGCACGATGTCGTCGACGGCGGCCGGGTCGAGTCCGGGGAAGCGGTCGCGGATCTCGTGGATGAGGCCGACGACCAGGTCGATGGGCTTCGTGCCGTGCAGGGCGCCGTTGGCCTTGCCGCGCCCGCGCGGGGTGCGGATCGCGTCGTACACGTACGCTTCGGTGCTCACTGACAAGCCTTTCGACGAGGGTGGTGTCCTGGAGGCGGTGGGGAGGAGCCGGGGCGGGTCGGGGGAACGTGTCGTGGTCGTGGGTCCGTCAGGAGCCGTCCTCCCCGTCATCTGCCTTCCCGTCCGTCCCGACCTTCTCGCGCTTCCCGTCCATCCCGTCCATCCCGTCCTCCAGGAGTGCGGGCAGGTCCCAGTCGCGGGCCACGGCCGCCGTGCCGTCGCCGGGCCGGGCGGGGCCGGTGCGGACGGCGGTGGGGGTGGCGGAGAAGCGGGGCGCGGGGGCGGGCTGGCTGAGGCCGGCGTGCTCCGTGAAGGTGCCGCGGGCGGCGAGGTGCGGATGGTGCGGGGCCTCGCGCAGCGACAGCACGGGGGCCACGCAGGCGTCGGAGCCCTCGAAGACCGCGGTCCACTCCTGCTGGGTGCGGGACTTGAAGCGGGCGGCGACCGCCTCGCGCAGTTCCCCCCAGCGGGTGTGGTCGGTACGGGCCCCGGCGTGCTCCGCCCGGCCGAGCAGTCCGGTGAACTCGTCGTAGAACCGCTGCTCCAGGGCGCCGACCGCCATGTACCGGCCGTCCGCGGTCTCGTAGGTGCCGTAGTACGGGCAACCACCGTCCAGGAGGTTGGCCCCGCGGCGGTCCTGCCAGGCGCCGGCGGCGAGCATGCCGTGGATCATCGCGGAGAGGTGGGCGGTACCGTCGACGATCGCGGCGTCCACGACCTGGCCGGTGCCGGTCGCGCGCGCGTGGTGCAGGGCGGCGAGGACGCCGACCACGAGGTAGAGGGAGCCGCCGGCGTAGTCGCCGAGGAGGTTGGCGGGGACGGCCGGGGGCGTGTCCGGTTCGCCGATCATGCCGAGGGTGCCGGTCACGGCGATGTAGGCGATGTCGTGTCCCGCGCGCGGGGCGAGCGGTCCGTCCTGGCCCCATCCGGTCATCCGGCCGTAGACCAGCCGCGGGTTGCGGGCGTGGCAGGCCCCGGGGCCGACGCCGAGGCGCTCGGCGACGCCGGGGCGGTAGCCCTCGATGAGGATGTCGGCGCGGGCTGCGAGGTCGAGGACGCGGGCGGGGCCGCCCGGGGACTTCAGGTCGACGACCACCGAGCGCTTGTTGCGGTTGGTGATGTCGTGGGCGGGATCGATGCCCAGTCCGGCGCCGCCGGGGCGGTCCACCCTGACGACGTCGGCGCCCAGGTCGGCCAGCAGCATCGCGGCGAACGGGCCGGGGCCGATGCCGGCCAGCTCGACCACGCGCACACCGGTCAGCGGCCCGTGCCGCCCCGCCGCCTCTGCCGTTGTCATCAGGTCCCCTCACTGTGACACAACCGATGTAACACCGATGATGCTAAGAACGTGTTCCAGCGGATACAAGCCCTTGGCGAGCAAGCGCTTAGCCAAGGCGTACCCGGTGGCCTCGTGGCCGTATCCCGCACCGCCGCGCCTTCACCGCCGGGCCCTCGCCGCCGGACCGCGCACTCCTCACGCTAGCCTCGGCCACGGACAGCGGCGCGGGCTGCGAGAGCGAGGAGTGTCATGAGCAGGCTGAGGAACTCCGACCGTCCGTACGACGTCGTCCTCTTCGGAGCCACCGGCTTCGTGGGGGCGCTCACCGCCGAGTACCTCGCCGCGCACGCCCCCGAAGGGCTGCGCTGGGCCATCGCCGGACGCAGCGAGGAGCGGCTCCGGGAACTGCGCGAGCGGCTGCCCTCGGGTGCGTCCGTCGGAGTGCTGCGCGCGGACGCGGCCGACCCGGACTCCCTGCGCGACCTCGCCCGGCAGGCGCGCGTGCTGGCCACCACCGTGGGCCCTTACGCGGCGGTGGGCGAGGAACTCGTCGCCGCCTGCGCCGACAGCGGCACGGACTACCTGGACCTGTGCGGCGAGCCCGAGTTCGTGGACCTGGTGTACGTCCGGCACGACGCACGCGCGCGCGAGACCGGGGCACGCCTGGTGCACGCCTGCGGATTCGACTCCATACCGCCCGACCTGGGCGTGTACTTCACCGTCCGGCAGCTGCCGGAGGGCGTACCGCTGACCGTGGACGGATTCGTCCGGGTGGACGCCGCCTTCTCGGGTGGGACCCTCGCGTCGGCGCTCAGCCAGTTCGCCCGTCCCCTGCGGGTCCGGGCCGCCGCGCGGGAACGGGCGCGGCACGAGCCGCGGCTGCTGGGGCGGCGGGCGGTCACGCCGACGGGCGCGCCGCGGTTCGCCGGGGAGGTGGGCGCCTGGGCGGTGCCGCTGCCGACCATCGACCCGCAGATCGTGCGGCGCTCCGCGCGCGTGCTGGAACGTTACGGCCCGGACTTCCGCTACCGCCACTACGCGGCCGTGCGGCACCTGCCGGTCGCCGTGGGCGGTGCCGCCGCCCTCGGCGCGGTCCTGACCGCCGCCCAACTGCCGCCCGCCCGGCGCTGGTTGTCCGGACGACTGCAGCCCGGTGAGGGGCCCAGCGCGGAGAAGCGGGCCAGGAGCTGGTTCTCGGTGCGGTTCGTGGGCGAGGGCGGCGGACGGCGGGTGTTCACCGAGGTGGCGGGCGGCGACCCGGGGTACGGCGAGACGGCGAAGATGTTCGCCGAGTCGGCGCTCGCGCTGGCGCTCGACGACCTCCCGCCGACGGCGGGCCAGGTCACCACGGCGGTGGCCATGGGTGACGCCCTCATCGACCGCCTGCGCCGGGCAGGCATCACCTTCCGGATCGCGACGAGCCGCTAGACCCGACCGGCCTACGGCGGCACCGGGCTACAGCGACCAGTCGGCCACGGTCCAGATCATCCCGGCTATCCAGCCGAGCCCGGCCAGTGCGGCGAGGATCAGGGCGGTGTTCACGGCACGCTCGACGGGGCGGGCCGGGTCGGCGAGGGGCTTGTGGGAACGGTGCGTCGTCATGCACCACAGCCTGCCTACGGGCTCCCGGTGGCCACATCCGTACGGATACTCAGATGGCGTACTCAGAACCGGGCCTCGGACCCGGACCCCGGAGCCGGGCCTCGGACCCGAACCCAGAGCCGGGCCTCGGAGCTGGGCTCCGGAGCCGGACACGCGCCCCCGTGACTCTAGGCCCTGTCCTCCGAGGCCTCGCGCAGGGCGCGGCGGCACAGGGCGTCGGCGCGGCGGGTCGTCTCCGGGAGACGGTAGTGCGGGGTGAGGGCGAGGGTGTGCCCGCAGGCGTTGTCCAGGCTCACCCGGTGGCCGACGGAGACGAAGACCGGCTTGACGCCGTCCCGTGTGCGCAGGGCCCGGCCGACCTCTTCGGTGCCGGCGAGCAGCGGGGAGGCGCTGCCGCGCGGGGTGTCCGGATCCTCGTGGGTAAAGGTGAACGGGTTCTTGGCGACGCCGATCGTCGGCAGTCCGGTCAGCACACCGAGGTGGCTCGCCAGTCCGAAGCGCCGGGGGTGGGCCAGCCCGTAGCCGTCGCAGACGACCAGGCCGGGCGGGCAGGGCAGGGCGTCCAGCGCGGCGAGCACGGTGGGGATCTCACGGAAGGCCAGCAGCCCGGGCACGTAGGGGAAGGAGATCCGCCCGACGGCGGTGGTCTCGGCGACGACGCGCAGGGTGGCGGCGTCCAGGACGACGGCCGCCGCGGCGACGAGATCCCGCTCGTCGTCGTAGGCCACGTCGACCCCCGTGACGTGGCCCGTACCGGGCGGCGGGCCCGGCTCGTCCCGCACCACCCGTTCGCGCAACTCGTCCTGGACGGCGCGGGCCTGCTCATCGGTGGCGGGCCAGCCCGCGGGAACGCGTACGGTCGTCGTCATGATGGGCCGAGCGTACGGCCAACGGGTACGGCACGGCGGGGCGGGCCCGCGTTCCTGACCGGAGGCGGGCCCGCCCGGCTGGGCACCGGGGGTCAGCCTCTGCCCAGGGCCTGCCGCAGCTGCTGCTTGTTCATGTCCGAGCGGCCGTGGATGTTGCGCCGCTTGGCCTCCTCGTAGAGCTGGTCGTAGGTGGGCCCCTCGGAGCCCCGGCCCGAACGCTGCCCGCCCCGCCTGCCGGAGGACATGTCCTGGGTGGAGGTGCGACCGGCGGTCTTCGACTCGCCGCTGCGGGCACGCTCCTTGTTCACCGTGCGCGCGGCGATCTCCCTGGCGCGTTCGGTGCTCTCCCCCCGGACCTGCGCGCTCTGCTTGATGTGCTCGTACTGGCGCTCGCGCTTGGAACTGGAACCGCGTGGCATGCCGTTCACTTCCTCTCTGTGCAAGGAACGGATACCGGCAATTCTGGATCGGTTCGCCATATCGGGCGATATCCAGTCGTCCAGTCGAGCGACGCGAGAGGCGTGCCACGTCCGTGAATGAGCGCGGTGACGGAGGTCACTCGCTCCTCGTGTGCACGGATCGGCGGCTTCCGTCGTCTCTTCCAGTGCCCGGCCTCATCCGACCGGAGGTTCGTCCAGCCGTCACAAGGGAGCAAGGCCATGTCCACCGACATCGAGCAGTTCGTGGAGGCGCGCCTGGTCTCCGCCACGCCACGGATGCCCAGCATTCCCGCCACGCTGCACTACGACCGGCGCGACCCGTTCGCCGTCCGGATGACCTTCCCGGCCCCGGCCACCCTCGAAGGCGTGGACGTCTGTTGGCTCTTCGCCCGTGACCTGCTGGCGGCCGGCCTGCGGGAGCCCGAGGGCGACGGCGACGTACGGGTGCGGCCGTACGGCTTCGACCGCACCGTCATGGAGTTCCACGCCCCCGAGGGCACGGCCGTGGTGCATGTCCGCAGCGGTGAGATACGGCGCTTCCTGGAGGCCACGAGCGAGCTGGTGCCGCTCGGTCTGGAGCACCTCCAGTTCGACCTGGACCACGATCTGGCGGAGCTGATGCGGGACGCCTGCTGACGGCCCCCATCCGGTCCGGGGCCCGTGGGCGGGGCGCCCGGGGCTGACGGCCCCGGGGCCCGGACGGTCCCGGTCAGCCGCTCGCCGCGGCGGCGGAGGCCGCCGTGGTCGCCATGACCACCGCCGCGCTCACCTCGCGCACCACGCGGCGCAGCGCGGGGGCCGCGGCTCCGCTGCGCTCGGTCAGCTCCTCGATCCGCTGCCGGTGGCGCTTGCGGTCCTTGGCGGGCACCAGGGTGCGCAGTTCGGCGGCGGCCGCGAGAGCGACGACGGCCGCGTCGCGTTCGGAGACCTCCGCGGCCGGCACCGGGCCCTCCAGCGCCCGGCGTGCCTCCTCCCGCAACGCGTCCACGACGGCGACGCGCTCCAGGGCGTAGTCCACGGACGGGAGGACACCGAGGACCCGGCGCCGCTCGGCGCGCAGAAACCCTTCGGCGGCCAGCTGCTCCCGCACGGCGTCGAGGGTGGTTCGGGCGTGCAGCGTCACCCAGGTCTTCCAGCGGCGGGGCCGGGACTCCCGGACGAGTTCGAGCAGTCCGTCGAGCACCGGGTCCCCGGTGTCGGTGTCCAAGTTGGCGGGTACGGCGATGCCGTCGTCGTCGACGAGCAGTCCGCGCTGGGCCAGCTCGGTCAGGGCGCCGGCCCGGACCAGGTGGTGCAGTTGGGCGGTGCCGGTGATCTTCAGCCGCTTGGTGTCCCAGGCCAGCAGGTAGAGCCGGGCGGGCAGCGAGAGCGAACCGTCGGGCACGGGGGCCTCCTTCCGGGGGGCTCGGGCCCACCCATTATTTCGTTGACAGGTGCCCCGGCCCCTCCTACCGTTTTCAGCGGTCCTGTTGCCGTCGATTGGAGAAGGACGTTGCTCGTCTGAGGTCCTGAGGCACCGCGTCGCACCGGTCAGGTGTGTACGTGGCGCGCGACCTCGGCGTCCGAGCCGTCCCGAAGGAAATCCGGCCCAGGGCTCTTCTCATGCCCCGTGACCCCCGTTCCACACGGTGACCTCGCCCCGCGGTGCCTCACACGCGTCTGCCCCTGACCGCACCCAGCAATCGCGAGGCGCGCATGTCCTCATCCATCACCTGTACCTCCCTCTCCTTCGCCTGGCCCGACGGCAGCCCCGTCTTCACCGGCCTCGACATCGCCTTCGGTCCGGGCAGGACCGGCCTGGTCGGCGTCAACGGCTCGGGAAAGTCCACCCTGTTGAAGCTGATCGCCGGCGAACTCGAACCGGCCGGCGGTGCCGTCCGCGTCACCGGCGAGGTGGGACACCTTCCGCAGAACGTCACGCTCGACACCGCGCTGCGGGTCGACGAGGCGCTCGGCATCGCCGCGCAGCGGGCCGCGCTGCACGCCATCGAGGCCGGTGACGTCGCCGAGGAGCACTTCGAGACGGTCGGCGACGACTGGGACGTGGAGGAGCGCGCCCTGGCCACCCTCGGCGAGCTCGGGCTCGGCCGCATCGACCTGGACCGCACCATCGGCGAGGTCTCGGGCGGCGAGTCGGTGCTGCTGCGGCTGGCCGCGCTGCTGCTGCGCCGGCCGGACGTGCTGCTGCTCGACGAGCCGACCAACAACCTCGACCTGCACGCGCGCCGCCGGCTGTACGCGGCCGTCGAGTCCTGGCCGGGCGTGCTGGTCGTGGTCAGCCACGACCGCGAACTCCTGGAGCTCGTCGACCAGATCGCCGACCTCAACTCCGGCCAGGTCACCTGGTACGGCGGGAACTTCTCGGCGTACGAGGAGGCCCTCGCCCTGGAGCAGGAGGCGGCCGAGCGCATGATGCGCGTCGCCGAGGCCGACCTGCGCAAGCAGCAGCGCGAACTGGCCGACGCCCAGGTCAAGCTGGCCCGGCGCAAGCGGTACGGCCAGAAGATGTGGGACCAGAAGCGCGAGCCGAAGATCGTCATGGGCGCCCGCAAGCGCGCGGCGCAGGAGTCCGCGGGCAAGCACCGCATCATGCACGAGGAGCGGCTCGCCGAGGCCAGGGAACGGCTCGACGAGGCGGCGGAGGCGGTCCGGGACGACGACGAGATCCGCGTCGACCTGCCGTACACGGCCGTACCGCCGGGCCGTACCGTGCTCACCCTGCGGGATCTGGAACTGGCGTACGGCGCGTGCGTCGACAGAGGTCTCGACCTGCGCGGTCCCGAGCGGGTCGCGCTGGTCGGGCGCAACGGGGCGGGCAAGACGACGCTGCTGCGTACCGTCGCCGGGGAGCTGGCGCCGGTGTCGGGCGAGGTGACCGCGCATGTGCCGGCGCGGTTCCTGCCGCAGCGGCTGGACATCCTCGACGGCGAGCTGAGCGTGGCCGAGAACGTGGCCCGTCTCGCGCCGGGCGCCACCAACAACCGGATCCGGGCCCAGCTGGCCCGCTTCCTGTTCCGGGGCGCCCGCGCCGACCAGCTCACGGCTTCGCTGTCCGGCGGCGAACGCTTCCGGGCCGCGCTGGCCGCGCTGCTGCTGGCCGAGCCCGCGCCGCAGTTGCTCATGCTCGACGAGCCGACGAACAACCTGGACATGGCGAGCGTGCGCCGGCTGACGACGGCCCTGGAGTCCTACGAGGGCGCCCTGATCGTGGCCAGCCACGACCTGCCGTTCCTGGAGTCCCTCGGCATCACCCGCTGGCTGCTGCTGGAGGAAGGGGAACTGCGGGAAACCACCTGGGAATCCGTCGCGAATCCCGCTTAGCGCCCGGCGGGCTTTTGTCCGGGCGGACGCTTGTCGCATGATGGCGGCCCGGTGCGGTCACGGCCGCGCCGGGAACCGCCCGCGTGCAGACACGAAAGGCCCCTCGTGCCCACCAAGAAGGCCCTCGTCCGCCACCCCGGTCCGCGTCTCGCCGAAGGGCTGGTGACGCATGTCGAGCGGGAGGAGGTCGACGTCGAACTGGCGGTGCGGCAGTGGGAGGCGTACGTCGAGGCGCTGCGCGGCCACGGCTGGGAGACGGTCGAGGTCGAACCGGCCGACGACTGCCCCGACGCGGTGTTCGTGGAGGACACCGTCGTCGTGTACCGAAACGTCGCCCTGATCACCCGTCCGGGCGCTCGGTCCCGGCGTGGCGAGACCGCCGGGGTGGAGCAGGCCGTGGCCCGTCTGGGCTGCTCGGTGAACTGGGTCTGGGAGCCGGGCACGCTGGACGGCGGGGACGTGCTGAAGGTCGGCGACACGGTCTACGTCGGCCGCGGCGGGCGCACCAACGCGGCCGGTGTGCGGCAGTTGCGGGCGGTGTTCGAGCCGCTCGGGGCGCGGGTCGTGACCGTACCGGTGAGCAAGGTGCTGCATCTGAAGTCGGCGGTGACGGCGCTGCCCGACGGGACGGTCATCGGGCACATCCCGAAGGTGGACACGCCGTCGCTGTACCCGCGTTTCCTGCCGGTGCCGGAGGAGTCCGGCGCCCATGTGGTGCTGCTCGGCGGCGACAGGCTGCTGATGGCGGCGAGCGCGCCGAAGACGGCGGAACTGCTGGGCGACCTCGGCTTCGAGCCGGTCGTGGTGGACATCGGCGAGTTCGAGAAGCTCGAAGGCTGTGTGACGTGCCTCTCGGTACGGTTGCGGGAGTTGTACGCCTGACGAGGCAGGCGGCGCCTGTTCCAACCCCGGGACCTGCGGTCCTGGAGTGCTTCTGGGCGTCCGTCAACTCCTTTTCTGCACCCTTCTGATCAGCCACCTTTACGGCGAACTTAACCTACGGATTCGTAACCTACGGTTTCGTAGCCTACGATCCCGTAGGTTCCCGTGCACCGCTCGCCGGGCCGTTCCGTTCCGCCCTGCCCGCCCCCGCTTCCCCGCGCGTCCCCTTGGAGTTTCCGTGACCCTCACCTCTCCTCACCTCGGCAGCCCGTCCGCATGGACCGACGCGCGGCTGCTGTACGCGCTGGAGGAAGTGGTCGAGAAGGAGCTGAACCGGCATCTGACGGTCGCCAAGGACTGGATGCCGCACGAGTACGTGCCCTGGAGCGACGGCCGCAACTTCCCCGGTCTCTTCGAGGACGGCGAGGCCTGGGACAAGGAGCAGTCCAAGGTCACGGAGGTCGGCCGGATCGCTCTGGTGGTCAACCTGCTGACCGAGGACAACCTCCCCAGCTACCACCACGAGATCGCCACCCTGTTCGGCCGGGACGGCGCCTGGGGCACGTGGGTGCACCGCTGGACGGCCGAGGAGGGCCGGCACGGCATCGTGATGCGCGACTACCTGCTCGCCTCGCGCGCGGTCGACCCGGACAAGCTGGAGCAGTTCCGGATGGCGCACATGAGCGAGGGCTTCGAGTCCGACAACCGGCACTCGATGCTGCACTCGGTCGCGTACGTCGCCTTCCAGGAGCTCGCCACCCGTATCTCGCACCGCAACACCGGGCACCAGTCCGGCGATCCGGTCTGCGACCGCATGCTGGCGCGCATCGCGACGGACGAGAACCTGCACATGGTCTTCTACCGCAACCTGCTCAAGGCGGCCTTCGAGATCGCGCCCGACCTGACCATGCAGGCGGTGCGGGACGTGGTGGTCGACTTCCGCATGCCCGGCCACGGCATCCCCGGCTTCGAGCGGGCGGCGGCGCAGATGGCCATCGGCGGCGTCTACAACCTGCGCATCCACCACGACGACGTGCTCCAGCCGGTGCTGCGCTTCCTGAAGGTGCTGGAGATCGACGGCCTCGGCCCCGAGGGCCTGCAGGCGCAGGAGGAGCTGGGCCTGTTCATGGGCGGGCTGGACGACGAGGCGACGAAGTTCGACGAGCGGCTCGCCGCGCGGCGGGCGCGGATGGCGGCGCGGGCCGGCGCCTGATCAGCCGTTCGCGCACGGGGCGGACCGCCCGGTCCGCCCGAGGGCCTGCCGTTCCTTCTCGGACAGGCCGCCCCAGACGCCGAAGCGTTCGTCGTTCGCGAGGGCGTACTCCAGGCAGGCCGAGCGCATCTCGCACATCCCGCAGATGCGCTTCGCCTCACGCACCGAGCTGCCCGGCTCGGGAAAGAAGAAGTCGGCCCCGGTCTGCGCGCACAGGGCCCGGTCCTGCCAGGCGATGTCGGCCGGGGTGGTCGTCTCGAAGTGCATGAACGGGATCGTGCCGGTCGACGCGAAACATTCGATCAACACCGGCTCAACGCGTCCCCCGCAGCCACCCACCGCCTCGATGATGACCGCACCCCCACCCGAACCGCACGGCGGCGCGCGGACCGCCCCAAAACACGAGGGCACTCCACGCGTGCCGGAAGGGACGACCACCGGGCCGACCACCGCGGCCGGGCGACCACCGCCACCGGGGCGACCAGCGCAGCCAGGTGACTGCCGCCAGCGGGGCGACCGCCACGGGCACGTGACCGCCGTCAGCGGCGCGACCGCAGCGGACGGGTGACCGCCTCGGCGGAGGGCGACCGCCGCTGCCAGGCGGCCAACGCCAGCGGGTTCACCGCGGCGGCCGGGTGACCGCCGTCAGCAGAGCGACCGTAGCGGCCAGGTGAACGCTGTCAGCGGGGTGACCGCACCGGGCAGGTGACCGCCTCGGCACGGGGCGACCACCTCTTCCTGGCGAGCACCGCCAGCAGGTTCACCGCCACGACCAGGTGACCGCCGCCACCGGGCCGACCACCGCGGGCCGTCGAGCAGCATGACCAGGACAACGGCCACGCGCAGGATTGACAGCCACGCCCCCTGGACGACCGCCGCGCCCGCGATCACCGCTCTCGACCGAGGCAACAGCCCCGAGCCGAGCGGCAACCTCGCCCGCAGGCCCGCCGCCGTCGCCGCGCGACAACCACGCCCCAAGCAACCCACCGTCGCCGTACGACGGCGCCCAGGGACGACCATCGCGACCCTCGACCAGTCCGGTCACCGTGCCGTGTGGCGGTCCCGAGGGGCGGCCGTCGTGACCGAGGTGCCGCAAGGAGCCGGGGCGGCGACCGCGACCGGGTAACCCCGCGACCACCGCAGTCGACCGGGGCAGCAGCTCCGAGCCCGCGCAGCGACGCCGTTCCAGGGCCGGCCGTCGTTGTCTCGCGGCAGCCACAAGGCCCAGGCCGGACACTCGCCGTGCAGCGGCCCGAGTCCGAGTGGTGAGCGCGTCCCCGGGCCGGACCTCGCCGTCATGGCGCAGCCCGGTGGGGGGTCGTGTTGCGGCGGCGGTTGTCGGTGGGCGGTGACAGACTCGGCAGTGCAGACAACCGGGCACCTTCGAAGGAGGGCAAGGATGCTCACCACCCGTTTCGTCAACGGCGCTCCTAACTGGATCGACGTCGGCACCCCCGACATCGACGGCGCCGGCTCCTTCTACGGCGCTCTCTTCGGCTGGCGGTTCCAGTCGGCCGGGCCGCAGGCCGGTGGCTACGGCTTCTTCCAGCTCGGCGGCAGGACAGTGGCCGGCGGGATGCAGACCACGCCGGAGCAGGGGCCGCCCTCCTGGACCGTGTACTTCCAGAGCGCCGACGCGGCGGCGACCGCCAAGGCCGCCGAGGAGGCGCACGGCACCGTGCTGGTCCAGCCCATGGACGTGATGGGCGAGGGGCACATGGCGGTCCTCGCCGACAAGGCGGGCGTGCCGTTCGGCATCTGGCAGCCGGGGCGGATCAAGGGCGTGGACATGGCCGGCGAGACGGGCTCGCTGTGCTGGGTCGAGCTGTACACGGCGGACATCGCCGCGGCGGCAGCGTTCTACAACAAGGTGCTGGGCCTGGAGACCTCCGCGGTGCCCTTCCCCGGCGGCACCTACACATGCGTGAACCCCGCCGAGGGCGGCGAGGACGCCATGTTCGGCGGCATCGTGGCCCTCGCCGACGACCCGACCGAGGCGAAGACGGGCGCGTACTGGCTGCCGTACTTCGAGGTCCCGGACACGGACGCGACCGTGGCCAGGGCCGAGGAGCTGGGCGGCAGGGTCCGGGTGCCCGCGACCGACGTCACGGGCGTCGGCCGCATCGCCAGGCTCGCCGACCCCTACGGCGCCCGCTTCGCGGTGATCAGGAGCGCCCCGCCGCAGACGTGAGGCCGCCCCGGCAGCCCGGCGGGGCTCACGCGGACGCGCGCCGTACGAGGGTGGTCGGCAGGATGACGCTGCGCGGCGCGCCGCCCACCCCGGCCTCGGCGCCCTGCCCGTCGAGGCCGCGCAGCAGGAGGCGGGCCATCAGCCGGCCCATCTCCTCGATGTCCTGACGCACGGTCGTCAGCGGCGGCTCGGTCTGCTCGGCCACGGGCAGCATGTCGTCGAAGCCGACCACGGCGACGTCGTCGGGGACCCGCAGCCCGCGCTCGCGCAGCACACGCAGGGCACCGGAGGCGGTGAGGTCGTTCGCGGCGAACACCGCGTCCAGGTCCGGGCAGCGGTCGAGGAGTTCGCGCATGGCGCGCTCGCCGCCGGCCGGGGTGAAGTCGCTCTCCACGATCAGCCGGGGGTCGGCGTCGACCATCACGTCCCGGAAGCCGTCGAGCCGGTCCACCGCCGAGGTCTGGTCGAGGGCGCCGGTGATGTGCCCGATTCTGGTCCGGCCGAGGCCGACCAGATGCCGTACGGCCGCCCGCGCCCCGCCCCGGTTGTCGCTGTCGACATAGACGACCGCGGAGTTCCCGGCCTTCCGCGCGGAGTCCGCGGCGCCGGGGGCGGTGTCGTCGCTCCAGCCGGGCCGCCCGCCGAACACGGTCGGCACCCCGGCGCGCCGGATCAGCCCCGGCAGCGGGTCGTCGAGGTGCAGCGAGAACACGAGCGCGCCGTCGACGTGACCGCCGGCGAGGTAGCGCCCGACCCTGGCGTGGTCGTCGCGCCCCTCCGTCAGCAGCAGCACGAGCTGCGAGTCGTGGGCCGTCAGCTCCTTGCTGATGCCCCGCAGTTGCAGTGCGAAGAAGGGGTCGGCGAAGACCCTGGTCTCCGGTTCGGCGACGACGACGGCGACGGCGTCGTGCCGCTTGGTCACCAGGCTGCGGGCGGCCTGGTTCGGCACGTACCCGAGTTCCTCCACGGCCCGCCGCACCCGCTCGGCCAGCGGCTCCCTCACCCCGTCGCCGCCGTTCACCACCCGGGACACGGTGGCCCGCGACACCCCCGCACGTGCGGCCACGGCCTCCAACGTGGGACGCGACGCTGTCTCGGTCACTTCTGCGCTCCTCACCGGCGTTTGCGGATCAGGATAGCCGCGCCCGGGCCCCGTCATGAGAGCGCTCTCGACCCGCAGTGCGCCTCCCACCAGTGGTACCCGCGCACTCAGCCCCCGCACTCAGCCGGCGGCCGGACCCTCCTTCTTCGCCCGGCTCGGCTGGACCCGCTTCGGCTCGCCCGGCATCTTCGGGTACTCGGGCGGGTAGGGCAGATCGCCGAGGCCGTGGTCGCGTTCGTCCTGGGTGGCCAGTTCCAGCAGCGCCTCCAGGGAGAAGGTGTGGTCGTCCATGTCGGCGTGCACGTCGCCGACTTCGGCGAACCGGGACGGCATGGTGGCCACGTCGAAGTCCTGGGGTCGGGCGGCGTCGACCTCCTCCCAGCGCAGGGGCGCCGAGACGGGGGCGTGGGGGCGGGGGCGCACGGAGTAGGCGGAGGCGATGGTGCGGTCGCGGGCCGTCTGGTTGTAGTCCAGGAAGATGCGGGCGCCGCGCTCCTCCTTCCACCACTTGATCGTCACGTGTTCGGGCATCCGGCGTTCCATCTCCCGGCCCACGGCGATCGCGGCACGCCGTACCTGGGTGAAGGTCCAGCGCGGCTGGATCGGCACGAACACGTGCAGGCCGCGGCCGCCGGAGGTCTTGGGCCAGCCGCGCAGGCCCCCGAACTCCTCCAGAACGGACCGCAGTTCGTGGGCAGCGCGCACGGCGTCGGCGAAGTCGGTGCCGGGCTGGGGGTCGAGGTCGATGCGCAGTTCGTCGGGGTGGTCGACGTCGTCGCGGCGTACCGGCCAGGGGTGGAAGGTGAGCGTGCCGTACTGGGCGGCCCACACCACGGCGGCCTCCTCGGTGGGGCACATCTCGTCGGCGCTGCGGCCGCTGGGGAAGGTGATGTGGGCGGTGGGAATCCACGCGGGCATGCCCTTGGGCGCCCGCTTCTGGAAGAACCACTCGCCGGTGATGCCGTCCGGGTAGCGCTCCAGGGTGGTGGGGCGGTCGCGCAGGGCGCGCAGGATGCCGGGGGCGACGGCCTGGTAGTACCGGGCGATGTCCAGCTTGGTGAACCCGCGCTCGGGAAAGAACACCTTGTCCGGGCTGGACAGCCGCACGGTCCGCCCGCCCACCTCCAGTTCCACCGCATCGCCCATGCGAGCCACGGTAGGGGCAGCTCGCTGACCTCGCACACCGGGCGAGCACGCGCGCGGGCGCGCAGAATCTAGGCATGGACCTGCCGGTGATGCCCCCCGTGAAGCCGATGCTCGCCAAGTCGGTGGCGAGGATCCCGCCGGACATGCAGTACGAGGCGAAGTGGGACGGGTTCCGGGCGATCGTGTTCCGCGACGGAGCCGAGGTCGAGCTCGGCAGCCGTACGGGAAAGCCGCTGACCAGGTACTTTCCCGAGCTGGTCGAGGCGCTCAAGGAGCGGCTGCCCGAGCGGTGCGTGCTGGACGGGGAGATCGTGATCGCGCGGGAGGGCCGGCTGGACTTCGACGCGCTGACCGAGCGGATCCACCCGGCCGACTCCCGGGTGCGGATGCTGGCCGAGCGGACCCCGTCCTCCTTCGTGGCCTTCGACCTGCTCGCCCTGGACGGCGAGTCCCTGCTGGACGTGCCGCTGTCCGACCGGCGCGCGCTGCTGGTCCGGGCGCTGGCGGGGGTCACCGCTCCGGTGCACGTGGCACCCGCCACGACCGACATCGAGGTGGCCCGGCGCTGGTTCGAGCAGTACGAGGGCGCCGGCCTGGACGGTGTCGTCGCCAAGCCGCCGGGGCTGCGCTATCTCCAGGACGAGCGGGCCATGTTCAAGGTCAAGCACGAGCGCACGGCGGACGTGGTGGTCGCCGGGTACCGCCACCACAAGAGCGGCCCCGTCGTCGGCTCCCTGCTGCTCGGCCTGTACGACGACCGGGGCACCCTGCAACACGTCGGTGTGTCCGCCGCGTTCCCGATGAAGCGGCGCGCCGAGCTGATCGAGGAGCTGGAGCCGCTGCGGATGGACGACGTCACCGGGCACCCGTGGGCGGCCTGGTCGGACGAGGCGGCCCACGAGGCGGCCCGGCTGCCCGGCGCGCCCAGCCGCTGGTCGGGGAAGAAGGACCTGTCCTGGGTGCCGCTGCGGCCGGAGCGGGTGGCCGAGGTGGCCTACGACCACATGGAGAACGGGGCGCGGTTCCGGCACACTGCCCGCTTCCGCCGCTGGCGCCCGGACCGCGCGCCGGAGAGCTGCACCTACGCCCAGTTGGAGGAGCCGGTCCGCTACGACCTGGCGGAGGTCTTCGGCTCCCGCCCCTGAGCCCGCCGGCCCCGAGCCCGTGCGCGGCGCCCCGGACGCGGGCCGCCCGCGCTCACGGCCGCTTGACGACCTTGGCGGACTCACGGCCGCATGACGACCTTGACGGCCCCTTCCTGCTTGCGCTGGAACATCTCGTACGCGTGCGGGGCGTCCGACAGCGGCAGCCGGTGCGTGGCGAAGTCGTCGACGCCGAGCGGGTCCTCGTCCGTCAGATAGGGCATGATCTCGTCGGTCCAGCGGCGGACGTTGGCCTGGCCCATGCGCATCTGGATCTGCTTGTCGAAGAGCGTGATCATCGGCATCGGGTCGGCCGTGCCGCCGTAGATGCCGCTCAGGGAGAGCGTGCCGCCGCGGCGCACCAGCTCGATGGCGGCGTGCAGGGCGGCGAGCCGGTCCACGCTGAAGCGTTCCGCGAGCGGTGCGCTCAGCGCGTGCGGCAGCACAGCCTCGGCCTGCTGGACGAGACGGGCGGCCGCGCTGCCGTGCGCCTCGGTGCCGACCGCGTCGATCACGGCGTCGGGCCCGCGTCCCTGTGTCTCGTCGCGGATCGCCGCGACCAGTTCCTTCTCGTTGTCGAAGCCGCGCAGGTCGTATGTCTCGACGCCCCGCCGGCGCGCCCGGACCAGCCGTTCCGGGACCAGGTCCACGCCGAACACCCGCTCGGCGCCGCGCGCCTTGGCGATCCGGCACGCCATGTCGCCGATGGGGCCGAGACCGAGTACGGCCACGCTCCCGCCGCGCGGCACCTCGGCGTACGCGACCGCCTGCCAGGCGGTCGGCAGCACGTCCGAGAGGTAGAGGAACCGGTCGTCAGGCGGGCCCTCAGGGAGCTTGATCGGGCCGAACTGGGCCTGCGGGACGCGCAGGTACTCGGCCTGGGCGCCCGGCACGGCGCCGTACAGGCGGGTGTAGCCGAACAGGGCGGCGCCCATGCCCTCGCTGGTGACCTGGGTGGTCTCGCACTGGGTCGTCAGGCCCGCGGAGCACATGAAGCAGTGGCCGCAGGAGATCTGGAACGGTACGACCACCCGGTCGCCGGGCTTGAGGTTCGGCACCTCGGCGCCGACCTCCTCCACGATGCCCATGGGTTCGTGGCCGAGGATGTCCCCCGGTGTCATGAACGGCGTGAGCACCTCGTAGAGGTGCAGATCGGAGCCGCACAGGCCGGTCGAGGTGATCCGGATGACGGCGTCCGTCGGCTCCTGGATCTTCGGGTCGGGGACCTCGTCCACCCGAACGTCGCGCTTGCCCTGCCACGTCACTGCCTTCATCGCGGCGCGCTCCCTCCGTGGTTCTGCCTCTCCCATGCCGCGCCCGGGTACCCGGGGCCCGCCCCGCCGAACCGCCGGCCGGCTCATTGGGCCGATCGGCCCACCGGACGCGCTCGATCAGAACCGAACGGGTATGGCCATCGATGAGCGGATAAACACACAGTCAAAAGACAGAGGCACGGAGACGGGGGCTGAACGGTGGACTTGGGACGAAGCGTGCGCGTGCGCTACTCCGCCTCGGCGGTGGCGCTGCTGGCCGCCATGGCGACGGCCACCCTGGCGACGGGCTGCACGGCGCGGCACGGCACCGTCGAAGACGGGCAGGACGGAAAGGGAGAGACCCCGAGGTCGGTGCGGGAGCTGCCGCAGACCCCGGCACCGAGTCCGGCGCACGCCGGCCCCGTCCTCGCCGTCAAGATCGACAACGTGGGAGCGGCCCGCCCCCAGACCGGTCTGAACGCCGCCGACATCGTGTACGCGGAGCAGGTCGAAGGCGGGCTGAGCCGGCTGATGGCGGTCTACGCCACCCGACTGCCCCCGGTCGTCGGGCCGGTGCGCAGCGCGCGCGAGTCCGACCTCGAACTGCTGCGCCAGTTCGACCGTCCCACGCTCGCCTTCTCCGGCGCCCAGAAGAAACTGCTGCCGCTGATCGACGCCGCCCCGCTGTCCCCCAGAGCGCCCGACAACAAGCCCGACGCGTACTTCCGGGGCACCGCCAAGCCGGCCCCGCACAACCTCTACCTGCGCCCCGACAAGCTCCTGGACTCGGCCCCGGGAGCGGACGCGCTGACCACCGGCTTCCACTACGGCCCGGCACCAGCGGGCGGCCGCGCCGAGACCTCGCGCACGGTCCGGTACCCGGCGGCCCGGTTCACCTTCACCTGGTCCGCCGGGCGGCACGGCTGGAAGGTGGCGATGGACGGCCGCCAGACCGTCACGACCGACGGGCAGCAGGTGGTGCCCACGACGGTCGTGGTGCAGCACGTGAGGGTACGCAAGTCGGATCTGCACGACGTGCTCGGCAACTACACCCCGTACACCGAGACCGTCGGTTCGGGGAAGGCGGAGGTACTGCGCGACGGGCGGGTGTACGACGCCACCTGGAAGCGCCCGGGCGCGGCGGACGGCACGCGGTTCACGGCCGCCGACGGCACGGACGTGAACTTCGCCCGGGGTCAGGTCTGGGTGGTCTTCACCCCGGACCGGTGACGTGTGGGCGATGACCGGCGACGGCGGTGGACGCGATCAGGGCTGCGTGGCGAAGGGTTCCGGCGGATGGCGCAGTCCCTCGGCCGCGTCCGCGACCCGCCGGATGAGGTCGAAGAAGAGGGCCTGCTCGTCGGCACTGAGCGGCCCCAGGAAGACCTGGTTCATCCGGGCCGTGCGCACGGTGAGCTTCCGGTGGGTGCGCCGCCCCTCCCCGGTCAGCCGCAGCATGAAACGGCGGCCGTCCTGCGGGTCACGCACCTTGTCGAGCAGCCCGCGACGGCCGAGGCGGCTGATCACCTCCGCGATGGTGGACCGGTCGAGGCCCACCCGCTCCCCCACCGTGCGCTGGTCGAGCCCCGGCTCGGCGACGAGCACGTTCAGGACCGCGAACTGCGGCGAGGTGATCTCCTCGGAGACCATCGTGTTCCACAGCAGGTAGTGCGCCTGCTGCAACCGCCGGGCCAGATGCCCGGGGTGGGTCGAGAGGTCCACCGCGCCCATGTGCGCTCCTCGCGTCGGTCCGTCGTGTCATCCGTGGCGTTCTGTAGGTGCACTGAACGATACCGCCGACGAGCCAGCCGTACATCACGGGTTCCCCGGCGCCTCGACCGTCCTGCTCATCCTGGTCAAGACGGTATTGACTGCGCACGCCCCAAGTGGCAGCGTGAGGGAACCCACGAAATAGTCAGTGTGCTGACTATCTGCGGTTGCTGGATGCTCGGCAGAGATGAGGCTTGATTCGATGGACAAGGTGGTCGCCACGGCCGTGGAGGCGGTGGCCGACGTATCGGACGGCGCGTCGCTCGCGGTCGGCGGTTTCGGGCTGAGCGGGGTGCCGAACGTGCTCATCCAGGCGCTGTACGAGCGCGGGGTGGGCGGGCTGTCGGTGGTGTCCAACAACTGCGGCGCGATGGAGTCGGGTCTGGCGGTCCTGCTGGCGGCGGGCCGGATCACGCGGGTGACGGGCTCCTACATCGGCGCCAACAAGGAGTTCGCGCGGCAGTATCTGGCCGGTGAGCTGGAAGTGGAGCTGATCCCGCAGGGCACGCTGGCCGAGCGGCTGCGGGCCGGCGGCGCCGGGATCCCCGCCTTCTACACCCCGGCCGGGGTCGGCACGCAGGTCGCCGAGGGCGGACTGCCCTGGCGTTACGACGGCCGGGGCGGGGTGGCGCTGGTGTCGCCACGGAAGGAGGTCCGCGAGTTCGACGGCACCGAGTACGTGCTGGAGCGGGGGATCCGGACCGACTTCGCGCTGGTGCGGGCGGCGAAGAGCGACCGGCACGGGAACCTGGTGTTCAACAAGTCCTCCCGGAACTTCAACCCGCTGGCCGCCATGGCCGGCAGGGTCACCATCGCCGAGGTGGAAGAACTGGTCGAGCCGGGTGAGATCGATCCGGACGCGGTGCACCTGCCGGGCATCTTCGTCCAGCGGGTAATCGCCCTCACGCCGGAGCAGGCGGCGGACAAGAAGATCGAACAGCGCACCATTTCGGCGCCTTCGGCACGAGGAACGGTGAGCAGCTGATGGCCTGGACGCGTGAGGAGATGGCCGCCCGTGCCGCGCGGGAGCTGCGGGACGGCCAGTACGTCAACCTGGGCATCGGTCTGCCCACGCTGATCCCGAACTACCTGCCGGAGGGTGTGGAGGTGGTCCTGGAGTCGGAGAACGGCATCCTGGGCACCGGCCCCTACCCCACCGAGGACGCCGTCGACCCCGATCTGATCAATGCGGGCAAGGAGACGGTGACGGTCCTGCCGGGGGCCTCGTTCTTCGACTCGGCGTTGTCGTTCTCGATGATCCGTGGCGGGCACATCGACGTCGCCGTGCTGGGTGCCATGCAGGTCTCCGCGGGCGGTGACCTTGCCAACTGGGCGATACCGGGCAAGATGATCACCGGGATCGGCGGGGCGATGGACCTGGTCCACGGCGCCCGCACGGTGATCGTGGTGATGACCCACACCGCCAAGGACGGCTCCCCGAAGATCCTCGAACAGTGCGCGCTGCCCCTGACCGGCAAGGCGTGCGTGAACCGGATCATCACCGACCTCGGCGTCCTGGACGTCACCGACGACGGACTCGTCCTGGTCGAGACCGCGCCCGGCGTCAGCGTCGGCGAGGTCACCGCCAGGACCGACGCCAAGCTGACCGTCGCAAAGGACCTGCTGTGAAGACCGTCTACCTCGTCGACGCGGTCCGCACCCCGATCGGCCGCTACAACGGCGCACTGGCGAGCGTCCGCCCGGACGACCTCGCCGCCCACGCGATCCGCGAACTCCTCGCCCGTACGCCCGACTTGGACCCGGTCCGGATCGAGGACGTCTACTTCGGCAACGCCAACGGTGCCGGCGAGGAGAACCGCAACGTCGCCCGCATGGCCGGCCTGCTGGCCGGCCTGCCGACCTCCGTGCCCGGCGTGACCGTCAACCGGCTCTGCGCCTCCGGCCTGGAGGCGGTGATCCAGGCCGCCCGCGCCATCGCGGTCGGCGACGCCTCGATCGCCGTGGCCGGCGGTGTGGAGTCCATGACCCGCGCCCCCTACGTGCTGCCCAAGCCCGACCGGGCCTTCCCTGCCGCACACGCGGAGATGTACTCGACCACCCTGGGCTGGCGCATGGTCAACCCCAGGATGGAACCGCAGTGGACCGTCCCGCTCGGCGAGTCGGCCGAACTCATCGCCGGGAAGCACAAGATCAGCCGCGAGCAGCAGGACGAGTTCGCGCTGCGCAGTCATCAGAAGGCCGCCGCCGCGCAGGAACAGGGCCTGCTCGAGGCCGAGTTGGCGCCGATCGCCGTCCCGCAGCGCAAGGGCGACCCGCTGGTCTTCGCCGCCGACGAGTCCGTACGTCCGGACACGTCCCTGGCGGCCATGGCGAAGCTCAAGCCGTCGTTCCGCACGGCGAACGGCACGGTGACGGCCGGGAACGCCTCCCCACTGAACGACGGCGCCGCCGCCCTGCTCCTGACCGACGAGGAAGGCCTTAAGGCCACCGGCCGTGAACCCCTGGCCCGGATCTCCGCCAGCGGTGTGAGCGCCACCGACCCGCACTACTTCGGCCTCGCCCCCGTCGAAGCCGTCAACCGGGCCCTGGCCAAGGCCGGGAAGACCTTCGCCGACCTCGACACCCTCGAACTCAACGAGGCCTTCGCCGCCCAGGTCCTCGGATGCGTCGCCGAGTGGCCCGAGTTCGACCCCGGCATCCTCAACCCCCAGGGCGGGGCCATCGCACTCGGCCATCCGCTCGGCGCCTCCGGCGCCCGGCTCGCCGGCACCGTCGCCCACCAACTCGCCCGCAAGGGCGGAGGAGTCGGCGTCGCCACCCTCTGCATCGGCGTCGGCCAGGGCCTCGCCCTCGTCCTCGAACGCTAAGGAAGCGCTAGGAATCCCCATGGCTCTCACTCAGCACGACATCGACCAGGAGGTCGCGGCCGAGCACGCCGCGTACGAGAAGCGCGTCGCCGACGGCGCCCCGGTCGAGCACCATCCGCGCCGCGACTACGCGCCGTACCGCTCCTCGGTGCTGCGCCACCCGAAGCAGCCGCTGGTCGCCATCGACGCCGCCAAGGATCCGGAGCTGGTCGAACTGTCCTCGCCCGCGTTCGGCGAGCGGGACATCACCGGGGTCGACAACGACCTCACCCGGCAGCACACGGGGGAGCCGATCGGTGAGCGGATCACCGTCTCCGGGCGGCTGCTCGACCGCGACGGGCGGCCCGTGCGCGGCCAGCTCGTCGAGATCTGGCAGGCCAACTCCGCGGGCCGCTACGCTCACCAGCGCGAGCAGCACGACGCCCCGCTGGACCCCAACTTCACCGGCGTCGGCCGCACGCTGACCGACACGGACGGCTTCTACCGGTTCACCACGATCCAGCCGGGCCCGTACCCGTGGCGCAACCACGTCAACGCCTGGCGTCCGGCGCACATCCACTTCTCGGTCTTCGGCACGGCGTTCACGCAGCGGCTCGTGACGCAGATGTACTTCCCGAACGACCCGCTGTTCGCGTACGACCCGATCCTCCAGTCCGTGACGGACGACGCGGCCCGGCAGCGGCTGGTCGCCACCTACGACCACAGCCTGTCGGTGCCGGAGTTCTCGCTCGGCTACCACTGGGACATCGTGCTGGACGGCCCGCACGCCACCTGGATCGAAGAAGGACGCTGACCTGCCATGACGAAGATCGACACGAGCAGCCCCGAGAACGTGCTGCCCACTCCGTCGCACACGGTGGGCCCCTTCTACGGCTACGCGCTCCCCTTCCGCGGCGGCGAGGAGATCGCGCCCCTGGGGCACCCGGACACGGTCACCGTGCACGGATACGTGTACGACGGCGAGGGGCGGCCCCTGCCGGACGCCCTCGTGGAGGTGTGGGGGCCCGACCCGGACGGCAACCTGCCGGCCGTGGACGGCTCGATGCGACGCGACCCGGCCTCCGGCGACCACCTCGGCCGCAACGGGGTGGAGTTCACCGGCTTCGGCCGCATCCAGACCGACGTCGACGGCCACTGGTACGTGCGGACGCTGCGGCCCGGCGCGCGCGGACAAAACGCCCCCTACCTCAGCGTGTGCGTGTTCGCCCGCGGACTGCTCGTGCATCTGTTCACCCGGATCTACCTGCCCGGCGACGAGGCCGCGCTGGCCGCCGACCCGCTGCTCGCCCAGGTGGACGAGGAGCGGCGCGGCACGCTGATCGCCGCGCGGGAGGGCAGTGGGGCACACCGTTTCGACATCCGCCTTCAGGGCGAGGGCGAGACGGTCTTCCTGGAGTTCCGGTGACACCACCTGCCGCTGATCCCGCCGCCGTCGGTTTCGACGTCGGTCTGCTCGGTCCGGGCTGGGCCGGCTCCCCCGCCGCGTCCGCGACGAGTGACTCCGCTTATCTGCGGGCTCTGCTCGACGCGGAGGCGGCGCTCACCCGGGCCCAGGCCGCGCTCGGCCTCGTCCCGGCCCGTGCGGCCGAGGCGGTGACCCGGGCGGCCGATCCAGGCCGCTTCGACGTGCGCGCGCTCGCGGAGCGCGCCCGCGGCGGCGGAAACCCGGTCATCCCGCTGGTCGCCGACCTCACCGAGGCCGTGGGCGAGGAGTACGGCCCCTGCGTCCACCGGGGCGCGACCAGCCAGGACATCATGGACACGGCGACGATGCTGGTCGCCGTGCGGACCCTGGACCTGGTCCTCGCCGACCTGGCCCGCACCGAACAGGCGCTGGCCCGGACGGCCGCCGCCCACCGCGACACGGCGATGCCGGGCCGGACGCTGACCCAGCACGCCGTGCCGACGACGTTCGGTCTGAAGGCGGCCGGGTGGCGATCCCTGGTGCTGGACGCCCGGGACCGCCTGACCCGGGTGCGGGACTCCCTGCCCGTCCAACTCGGCGGTGCGGCGGGGACCTTGGCGGCCTTCGCCGCGTACGGCGCCGAGGACCCGACCGCGCTCGTCACCGCGTACGCCCGTGAACTGGGCCTGTGCGAGCCGCTGTTGCCGTGGCACATCCTGCGCACCCCGGTCGCCGACCTCGCCGGATGCCTCGCCTTCGCCGCCGGGGTGCTGGGCAAGATCGCCGTGGACGTGCTGGTCCTGACCCGCACGGAGACCGCCGAACTCGCCGAGGGCAGCGGTGGCGGTTCCTCCGCCATGCCGCACAAGGCGAACCCCGTGCGGTCCACGCTGATCGCGGCCGCCGCCCGGCGTGCGCCGCAACTCGCGGCCACCCTCTACGGGTCGCTGGCGGCGCAGGACGAACGGCCGCCCGGCGCCTGGCATGCCGAGTGGGAGCCGCTGCGGGAACTGCTGCGGCTCGTCGGCGGCGCGGCCCGCGACGCGGCGGAGCTGACCGAGGGGCTGCGAGTGGACGCGGACGCGATGCGCGCCCATCTCGGGCTGACCCACGGGCTGATCGTCTCCGAGCGGCTGTCGGCCGAACTGGCCCCGATGCTCGGCCGTGCCCGGGCGAAGGAGCTGCTCACCGAACTCGCCCGGCGCACCTACACCGAGAACCGAAGCCTTGGGGACCTCCTGTCGGAACAGCCCGAGTTGAAGGACGTCGACCTGGCCGAGCTCACCGACCCGGCCCGTTACACCGGCTCCGCCGGAGCCCTCACCGACCGTGCCCTGGAGCGACGTTGACCCTGCACCACCTTCTCGAAGGCCCCGCCTCCGCTCCCCCACTGCTGCTCGGGCCGTCCCTCGGCACGTCGTACGCGCTGTGGGACAAGGTCGCGCCCGAGCTGGCGATCTCCCACCGGGTGGTCCGCTGGGACCTGCCCGGGCACGGGGGTTCGCCGGCCGGGCTGATCGGGCCCGGCGCGACCGTCGGCGACCTCGCCGGCCTGGTGCTGGCGCTCGCCGACTCGCTCGGCATCGAACGGTTCGTGTACGCCGGGGTGTCGCTGGGCGGTGCGGTGGGTCTGCACCTCGCCGTGCACCACCCCGAACGCGTCGACTCGCTCGCTGTCATCTGCTCGTCGGCCCACTTCAACGGCGCCAAAGCGTGGCAGGAGCGGGCCGAACGGGTCCGGCGGGACGGGCTGGACTGGCTGGTCGAGAGCGCCGACGCCCGGTGGTTCGCCGGTGACTTCACCGTGCCGGAGCTGGTCCGGGACCACCGGGAGGCCGACCCGGAGGCGTACGCCGCCTGCTGCGACGCGCTGGCCGCCTTCGATCTGACCGACCTGCTGCCTCAAATCGGCGCGCGCACGCTGCTCGTCGCGGGCCGAGAGGATCCGGCCACCCCGCCCGCGCATCTGCGGCAGATCGCCGACGCGGTGCCGGGCTCGGCGCTGGTGGAGATTCCCGGCGCCTCGCACCTGGCGCCCGCGCAGTGCCCCGAGGCGGTCCTGGCGGCGCTGCGCACCCACCTCGACGGTGCTCCCCGGCGGGGCATGGAGGTGCGCCGCGAGGTGCTCGGCGACGCGCACGTCGACCGGGCGCAGGCCCGGCAGACCCCGTTCACGGCCCGCTTCCAGGACTTCATCTCCCGCTACGCCTGGGGCGAGATCTGGACCGACCCGACGCTGAGCCGCCGCGAGCGCAGCCTGATCACCCTGACGGCGCTGATCGCGCACGGCCACTACGACGAACTGGCCATGCACGTACGGGCGGCCCGCCGCAACGGCCTCACCCCGGAGGAGATCGGCGCGGCGCTGCTCCAGAGCGCCGTGTACTGCGGAGTCCCGGCGGCGAACTCGGCGTTCGCGGTGGCCCAGCGGGTGCTGGCGGAGGAATCCGGGGAGGAGTGACGAGGGGTAACGAAGGGTGACGAGAGTAACGACGAGTGACCCGACGGGCCGTGGCGCCGTCGGTGGCCCGCACCGCCGGCCGCCGACGTGAGCACGGACACCGGCGGCGGCGTCCCGGCTCCCGGCTCCCGGGTGTGCACCAGGGCCCGTCCGGCCGATCAAGTCGCGGGACGGCTACAGTCACCGTCGGCCCAGATGAGCGCGGTCCGGCGCGCGCGTCCGCAAGACGCGGACGGGCGTACCGGACCCCGCGCACGCGGCATGTTCCGCCGGCCGGGCCCTACAACGGGGCCCGGCCCACTCAGTGTTCCGACTCCAGCAGGCGCGCCGCCTGTTCCGCCAGGCCGTCCGCGCCGCACGAGCGCGCCAGTGCCAGGCCCCGGCCCAGCTCGGCGGCCGAGCGCGAGACGATGCCGAACTCGACGCGGGCGACGGCGTGTTCGTACTGGCAGGGAGAGGCCTCCAGGTAGGTGACGGCCTGCGCGGCCAGCCGGACCGCGCGCTGGCCGGTCTCCAGGGCCGCGGCGCATCGCAGGGCCTCTCCTATGGCGGTGTCGGTGCCGAACCGCTCGGCCTGGCGGCGGAGGTCAGCGACGAGCCGGCCCGCCCGCTCGGGGTCCTCGGTGGCGAGCGCGCGGGCCAGGTCGGCCGCCCAGGGCACCGTCACCGGGTTCTGGTGGCCGCGGGCGGCCGCCGCCTTCTCGGCCGCCTCCAGTTCGTTGACGGCGTCCTCGGTTCGGCCGAGGGCCAGCAGCAGCCGGCCGCGCACGCTGTGCGGATCGGGCAGCACGATGGTGGACGGGTAGGGCGGGGCGAAGGCATGCTGCTCGGCGACCTCCCAGGCCCGCTCGACATGGCCGCGGGCGAGCAGGGTGTCGACGAGGTTGCAGGTCGCGGTCCAGTACAGGGGCAGTCCGCGGCCGATCCGCTCGGCCAGGCGCAGCGCTGCGCGCAGGGCCTCCTCCGCCTCCCGCAGCCGGCCGCGCCTGCGGTGCCCGAGGCCGACGTAGGCGTGGGCGAGGGCGAGGTGGCCGCCGCTCCAGCCGGCGGTCTCGTAGGCGCGCAGGGCCTCGGTGTAGAGGGTTTCGGCGCGGTCGAGGCGGTCGCAGTAGGCGTAGGCGCTGGCGAGCATCAGCAGCAGTTCGATGCCCCACTCGGTGTCGGTCCAGCCGAGTCCGGGGGCGAGGCGGCCGTTGACGAGGGCCCGGTCGCACATCTCGACGACCTCCTCGGCGCTCTCGCCGCGGGTCATGGCGTCGAAGCCGCGCAGGATCAGCAGGGCGCGCTCGGAGTTGTCACGTCCGGTGCAGCCGGCGGCGAGTCCGGCGAGCTGCTCGGAGCGGTCCGGGGAGCTGGTACCGCCGGTGTACAGGCCCTCCCACATGTACTGGACGGCCTGCAACCGCATCCGGGTGGGACCCGGTTCGTGGCGGGCGGCCTCCGCCGCGACCGTGCGGACTGCCTCCTCCAGCTGGTCGTTGTGCAGCAGGGCCTGGGACAGCCGCCACACGGCGTCCACGCGGGTGGCGCCGTCCAGGCCGGGCATGGCGAGCGCGCGTTGGAGGTGCTCGATGGTGGTGGCGGGCGCGGTCAGCAGCGTGGCGCAGCCCAGCTCGTAGAGCACGCGTGCGTGCGTTCCGGGGGTCGGCGGCTCCAGCAGGGCCCGCTCCAGGCAGCGGCGGGCCGCGTCGGACGCGCCGACGGCGAGGTGTTCGCGGGCCGCCTCGCGGAGCTGCTCGACGAGTTCCTGGTCGTCGTCCGGGTGGACCTGGAGCAGGTGCCGGGAGGCCGCGGCGGCGCCGAACCCGGAGTCGGCGACCACCTGGGCGGCGATGCCGTGCATGGCGGTGCGCAGGGCGTCCGGGATGGAGTTGTAGACGGCGGTGGCGATCAGCGGGTGCACGAACTCCAGGTCCCCGCCGCCGCCCCGGGTGCTCGCCGGGTCCGGCTCGGTGAGGATGCGGGCGCGGCGCAGCAGTTCGGCGCAGCGCTCGGCGTCGTCGCGGTTCATGGTGGCCAGCCGGGCGACGAGCTCCGCGGAGATGCCGGTGCCCAGGACGGCGGCGGCCCAGGCGAACCGGGTGGCGTCGATGCCGAGTTCCTCCAGGCGGGCGACGAGGCCGCCGCCGCGGGCCGAGCGGTTCAGGGGGCGCAGTTCGGCGGCCTGGGCCTCGACCGGTTCGAGTTCGCTGTCGCGCACCTTGGCGAGCAGTTCGACGGTCTCGTACGGGTTGCCGCCGGTGACCGCCCAGACCTCGCGGCAGAACGGGGCGTCGGCGTGCGGGCCGAGGGTGGTGCGGGTGAGTCCGGCGGTCGCCTCGGGCGTGAGGGGGTTCAGGGTGTGCACGCCCGCGACGGCGACGGCCGCGTCCAGGCACCGGGCGCCCTCGCCGCCGAACCCGCCGGGCCGGCGGGTCACGACGAGCAGTACGGGCAGGGCCTCCAGGCGCTCGGCGAACGTGGCGAGCCAGCGCAGCGTCTCCACGTCGGCCCAGTGGGCGTCGTCGATCAGCAGCACCAGCGGCCACTCGCGCTCGGCCAGCCGGCGCACGGCGGCGACCAGTCCGTCGCACACGCCCTGCGGGTCGGCCTGCCCGTCCCGGGGTTCCGCGATGCCGAGGGCGGGGCAGGCGATGTGGTACCAGTCGCCGAGGTATTCGCGGGCCTCCTCGGGCATCAGCGACAGGAGCGCGGGCTGGAGCAGCTGCCGCACCACGTTGAAGGGGACGGAGCGCAGGGTCTCCCCGCCGCGCGCCGACCACACCGCGCAGCCGCGTTCCCCGGCGATACGGCGGGTCTCGGTCAGCAGGGCGGTCTTGCCGAGACCGGCCTCCCCCTCCAGGACCAGCAGCCCTCCCGAGGACGCGCGGTCGGCGCACAGGACGTCGATCGCGCTGACGACGGCGGTGAGTTCCTCGTCACGCTCCCACAGCGAGCCCGAGGCGGCCGTGCCCGGCCGTACCTCCGTCATCCCGCTACCTCCCCAAGTCGCCAGACGGCATGCAGACTTCGAGCGTAGCCCCCGAGCGGTCGATGCGGCGGCCGGTCCCGTCACCTGTTGCCCTGACGGGTGACCTGGGGTAATGAGGGCTGCGCCGGGAGCGGGACCGGGGTCCTCTCATCGGGCTTTCACCGACGCCTCATACGGTAGGCACATGACGCAGGTGACTCCTCCCGGGTGGTACCCCGACCCCGGGCAGACAAGTGACGGCCCCGCCACCGAGCGCTGGTGGGACGGCAGGGCATGGACGGACCAGACCCGTCCCGTCGGATCGGCCGCCGTGTGGGGTCCCCCGGCGCAGCAGGCGGCCCCCGGGCCGTACCCGGCCCAGCAGGGGTATCCGGGATACCCGGGCTATCCGGCGCACCCCGGATACCCGGGCCGGCCGCCCGCCCCCGCGCGCCGCGGCCTGCGTATCGGCATCGCCGTCGCGGTGGCGGCCGCGGTGCTGGCGAGCATCGGCGTCGGCGTGTACGCGCTGGCCAACGACGTCGGCGGCAAGGACGGCCGTGCCGGGTCCCGGCAGGGACAGGACGACCGGGGCGGCACCGGCGAGGAACGCGGCCCCTTCGGCGGCCCGGGCGGGGGCTCGGGCGACTCCGGCGGGTCCGGTGGGTCCGGCGGGTCCGACGGCGGGCCGTCCGAGGCGCCGAAGATCAGGAGCGGCTCGGTGACCGACGCGGTCAGCGGCATCAGCCTGCCCGTGCCCGACGGCTGGTACGGCCAGGAGTTGGGGGTGGGCGCCCAGGTCACGTCGAACGACTCCTACAAGTGCCCCGGCGACACGTCCAAGAACTGCACCAAGGGCGGCGCCTACTCGGCGCCCGCGCTCGCGCTGGGCGTCCGCGGGAGCACGCCCGAGGAGGTCGCCAAGGCCGACATAGCGAAGAACGCCGAGGACTCCTACGGGGGCGAGGCCTACGGCGGCATAACCTCCCACCAGGTGCTGGCCTCCAAGGCGGTGACCGTGGCCGGGCAGAAGGGCTACCTGGTCCGCTGGAAGGCCGTCACCAGCAAGGGCGCCGACGGGTACGTGGAGACCCTGGCCTTCCCCTCGCCCGCCGACTCCCGGCAACTCGTCGTCGTCCGCTTCGGCCTCGACGTCGGGGAGTCGCAGTCCGTGATCGACGACATCACCCGGGGCATCGAGGCCTCCTCGGGCGGCGGCAACGGCCAGAGCGTCTGAGCCGGCTTCCGAGCCGTACCCGGACCCAAGGCGGCCGGGCGGGGCACCTCTCCGCTCCAGAGGTACCCCGCCCGGCCGGGGGTGCGCGCCGCCCCCGTCCCCACGGTGCGGCGCGGACAGGTCACCGCCCGGTCATCCCGGGGACGGTGGCCTGGGTCATGAACCGAGACCCAGTGCCGGCAGCACCGCGGCCTCCAGGAACCGGAGCACGTAGTCCGGGTCGGCGTACTCCCCCTCCAGCACGGGCCGGATGCGCAGGACGCCGAACAACTGCGCGGGCACGAACTCCAGCGCCGGGTTGTCCGCGCGGACCTCGCCGCGCTCCACCCCGCGCCGCAGGATCGCCCGCAGCGCGGCGACCTCCGGCTCGACCAGCGTCTCGCGCAGCGCCCGCTTCAGCTCGGGGTCCAGCGTGATCGCGTGCCCGAGCGCCTGGAGGAGGCGGGTGTCCCGGCCCGACCACTGGCCCGCGGCCAGCGCGACCCGCCGCAGGTCCTCGGCGAGCGAGCCGGTGTCGATGCCGGCGAAGCGGCAGCGGCCGCTGGAGCGCAGGGCGGCGGCCACGAACTGCGGCTTGGTCCGCCACTGCCGGTAGAGCGTGGACTTGCTGCACCGGGTGCTGGCGGCGACTCCCTCCATGGAGACGGCGTCGTAGCCGTGCTCGCGGATCTGTTCGAGTACGGCGTCGAAGAACTCCTGCTCACGCTCCGGCGTGAGCTTGGAGCGGCGCGGGGCGACAACCGTCTCCGGCTCGTCCGCGGCCTGCGATGTCATCGCTGCGCTCCTCACTCGTGTCCCGGGAGTTCAGGCCCGGGCTCCGGGCCCGCTCTCCGGTGTGGCGAAGGTCCATCGATACGGCAGTGTACCGGTACGCATGCGTATCGGTACACTGCCGTATCGGTACGCTCTCGTGTCGATGTACCGTACATCGACGCGGATGCGGACAGCACCATCCCACGCACCACCACGAGAGGGCCTGGCATGACATCCCGAAGCGAGGCCGCCGAAGCGGAGCCCGACGGACCGGCGCGGCGCCCGCTCGCCCACGAGTCCGGGCCGGCCGAGGGGAACGCCCCGGCAGGGGCGGGCCGGTGAACGCCGCTCTGACGGCCGTCGTCCTGTCGCTGTTCTCGGCCGTCGCGTACGCGACCGCCGCGGTGGCCCAGGAACGGCTTGCCGCGCGCACCCGCGGAACGGGTGCGCGCGGACTCCTCCGCGCCGGCGCCTGGTGGTGGGCCGTCGCACTGAACGGATCGGCGGCCCTGCTGCATGTGGTGGCCCTGAAGTACGGTCCGCTGACCGTGGTCCAGCCGCTCGGCGCGCTCACTCTGGTGGCCGCCGTGCCGCTGGGGGCACGGATGGCCGGGCGGCGGGTCGCGGCGGCCGAGTGGCTGGGCACCGCATGCACGCTGCTCGGACTGGCCGCCCTGCTCCTCGCGGCCTCCGGGCCGGCCCCGGTGCGCGTGCTGAGCCCCGTCGAGGCACTGTCGGTGGCGGGTGCCACGGCCGTTCTGATCGGCGCGCTGTCACGGCCCGGGGCGCGGCCGGGCCTGCGGCACGCGACCGCGTCCGGGGTCGCCTCGGGCGTGGCCTCCGCGCTCACCCAGACGGTGACGGTGGCCGCCACGGACCACTCCGGCCCCCTGCTCAGCGCCCGCGTCATCATGGTGGCGCTGCTCGTCGCGGCCTTCGCGACCGGTGGTCTGCTGCTGTCGCAGACCGCCTACCGGGACGGGCTCGGCGCCCCGCTCGCGGTGCTGACGCTGACCAACCCGGCAGCGGCCGCGCTGATCGGACTCACCCTGCTGGGCCAGGGGGTGAGGGGCGGCGCGACGGGCGTGCTGCTGGCGTCGGCGGGCGCGGCCCTCGCCTCCTGGGGGGTCGTGGCGCTCTCGAGGGCGACCCCGCGACCCACGGACGCCAACCCGGCACCCGGACCTGAGCACATCGGACAGGGTGGCGTCCCGGACCATCCCGTGGCCGCCGTGCTCGCCCTGGAGACGGAACCGCCCGCCCAGGAACCGGCGCTGCCGTCCCAGCCCTTGGGGCCGGGACACCTCACCCCGCTGTGACCGGCGGTCAGTTCCAGCCGCGCGAGTCCTGCTTGAGCGCCGTGTCGACGGTCAGCGCCGTGGCGACCACCAGGCTCAGCAGCGGCTCGGGCAGCTGGTAGTGGATCTGCAGGACGTAGTTGTCGGCGGTCGTGAACATCGTCTTGGCCAGGCCCTCCCAGGTCTTGGTGATCCGGGCGACCTCGTTGTCGGCGTGGTCGACGATGGCGAAGTTCCAGGCGCGCCAGTTCTCCGCCTTGATCGCGCCGACCTGCTGCCCGTTCGCGTTCATCGCGAAGTTGATCTTGCCGAAGACGTTCTGCTGGACGATCTCGCCGATCTCGGAGCCGTCCGGACGGGAGACCACCACCCGCGACTTGAAGACCTTCGCCGGCCGGGTGAGCACCAACTGGGGTGTGCCGTAGGCGTCGCGGATCTCGAGCCTGTGCGTCATGAACTGGTCGAGGCTGGAGACGAACCGCATCGCCTTCTTCAGCGCGCTCTGCCCGATCTCGGTGACCGTGCCGATCCGGTTGCCATGCTGGTCGAAGACCTCGTACTCGTTGGTCAGCTCGATCAGTTTGGCCTTCTGGTTCACCACGAGCACCGGCTCGCTGAACAGCGAGCCGCCGCCCTGGGCGCCCGGAGCGACCCCGGCCTGGTGCTGGACCTGCCGCTGCACGCGGGGGTCGTGGGCGGCCTGCTGCGGCGGCACCTGCTGCGCGACGTGGGCCTGCTGGTCGACGTGGGTGTGCTCCGTCCACTGGGAACCGTCCCAGTAACGCAGCGCCTGGGCCGCTCCGTGCGGATCCGGGTACCAACCTGCCGGTGTGTTCGAATACGTACTCACCGGCGCACACTACCGCCGGGCAGACGGAACCCATGTGCGCGAGTGACGCACGCCACACATTGACCTGCGGATTTCTGGGCAACCTTTCACGGCCCTCGGCGATCTCCTGTGCGAATACATCGGCCACTCAGTTTTTCGAGGTTCGCAATGAAGATTCGCCGCTCTCTGGCGCTCGCAGCAGCCACGGCAGCCATCACACCCGCTGTGCTTCTTGCGGCCCCCGCCGCCTTCGCCACGGAGTCTCCGACCCCGACGGCCGCCGAGACGACCGACAACCCGGGCGGATCCACCGGCGCCGACGACACCACCGAGACCGTGGACCCGTCGAAGAGCGCCGACGACACCACCACGACCGAGGACCCGTCGAAGAGCGCCGACGACACCACCACCACCACCACCGGCGACGACAACAAGTCGAACGACACCGGCAAGAAGTCCGCGAACACGGGGTCCGACTCGAAGGACGAGGGCACCACCGACAAGGAGTCGGCCACCCCCAGCGCCTCGCCGTCCGAGACGCCGGGCCCGCAGGCGTGCAACGACACCGAAGACCTGAAGCAGGACAAGAACCTGCGCACCAGCCTGTCCGGCCTGCCCTCGAAGATCACCGCGGGCAGCGGATTCCACAACTTCAAGCTGAACGTCAAGAACTCCGGCAACAACACCTACAAGCGCGTCGACATGGGTGTGTTCGCGGCCCTGATCGACGACAAGAAGTACACGGACGAGTCGCGCTTCCTCACCCTGCAGTACCAGGACCCGACCACCGGCACGTGGCAGAACATCTCGGTGGACGTGAACGACGAGACCAGCGGCTACCTCGGTTACACCGATGTCCAGGCCAAGGAGTCCTTCTCCATCGACCTGCGGCTGAGCGTGGACAAGAAGGCCCCGGCCGGCTTGGGCTTCGCCATCTCCATCGGCATGTACGCCGATGACAAGGGCAACTGCGTCTTCGCCAGCGACGACGACTTCTACCAGTTCGACGTCCTCGCCGCCGGCTCGAACGCGGGCACCCCGGGCGACGCCAAGCCGCAGGGCGGCCGGAAGCCGCTGCCGGCCAAGCCCGCCGGCGACAACGAGATCGTCCCGCAGGGCCACCTCGCCGAGACCGGCTCCAGCTCGGCGCTGCCGATGATCGCGGTGGCGGGCGGCGCCGCGGTCGCCGTCGGCGCGGGCGCCGTGTTCGTCGTGCGTCGCCGCAAGGCCGGCAGCGGCGCTGCCACGGCCTGATTCGCGTCCCTGACGCGCTGAAACACGAGGGCCGCACCCGCAAGAGCGGGTGCGGCCCTTCGCCGTCGGCGGCCGGCTGCCGACCGAGCCGGGCGGACAGAGCGCCGCGCCGGCGCTCTGTCCTACCCGTAGGACAAGTTGGAGCACAGGTCGTCGTCGGCCGAGCGGGCGTCCGCCGCCACCGACGTGGGCACGGAGGTCGGCGCGGCCGAGGCGCCGTCCGCGGCGGCCGTGAAGTCCTCACCCAGCACCACGTTGATGCCCGGGCCGGTCAGGGCCTGGAGTTCGGCCCCGGGGAAGAGCTTGGCGACCGTCTCGGCCTCGGCCTGCCGGCCGGGACCGTACTGGACGAGGGTGGTGGCGTGGTTCTGGCTGCCCGCGTTACCGGTGCCGGTGACGGTGAAGCCGCGGCCGGTGAGGACGGACGCGCCGCGGATGGCGAGGCCGGGGTTGGTGGTGCCGTTGTAGACATCCACGTCGATGCCCTTCCCCAAGTCGCCCTGACCGGCGTCCGGGGATGCGGAGGCACCCGCCTTGCCCTTCTTGTTCTTCTTGCCGCCCGCGTCCTTGCCGTCGATGGTGCGGTCGGCCCTGAGCGCGGCCCACAGTTCGGAGGCGTCCGGCTCCACGATGGCGACCCGCGCACCCTCATAGCGCCACGGGATGGTGACGAACTTGGTGTTGTGCAGGTCAACGTCCTTCAGCGACATCGCGAACGACAGCAGCTTGTCGGCCGAGCTCAGACCGGGGTCCACGGTGAGCGACTTGGTGGCGGCATCGGCGAGGGGGAACAGCTTGGTCGGGGTGAACCCGTCGGCCTTGACCTTCTTGATGAGGCTGGCGACGAACGCCTGTTGGCGCTTGATCCGGCCTATGTCGGAGCCGTCGCCGATGCCGTGCCGGATGCGGACCCAGTCCAGCGCCTGCTTCCCGGAGACCTTCTGCTCGCCCTTGCTGAACAGCAGCGAGCCGCGGGTGGCCCGGTTGGGGTTGAGGTCCTTCTGGTAGATGTCCTGCGGCACGCACACCGGCACCCCGCCCACCACGTCGGTGAGCGCGGCGAATCCCTTGAAGTCGACGACGACGGTGTGGTCCACGCGCAGCCCGGTGAGGTGCTCGACGGTGTTCTGGCTGCAGGCGGGGTTGCCCTCGGCGGTGTTGCCCACGGAGTACGCGGCGTTGAACATCGTGTTCGGCTGCGGCTCGGTCCAGCCGCCGCCGGGGAGCTTGCAGGGCGGGATGGTGACCAGGGTGTCCCGGGGGATGGACACGGCGAGAGCGTGCCGGTGGTCGGCGTAGACGTGCAGCAGGAACGCGGTGTCGGAGCGGCCGATGTCGTCCTTGCTGCCGCCACCGAGAGCGTCGTTGCCGCCCACGCGCGCGTCGGAGCCGATGACCAGGACGTTCTCACCCTTGGACGAGCCGACCTCGGGCCGGTCGCTGGACAGGCCGTCGGCGCCGAAGGTGTTGATGTTGCCGTTGAGCTTCAGATAGAGCCAGCCCAGACCCGCCGTGCCGAGCACCACCAGGGACAGCGCCATGACGAGGGTCGTCCGTGCGCGCTTGCGGCCGCCGGAGGCGCGGCGGCGGGAGCCACCCCCGCGCTGGGGTGGGACGCCCCTGCTCCGGCGGCGCGAAGGAGCGGTCTTGTGGCTGGTCGTCATGCGCGCACCCTCATCCGTCGTACTCGTACAGAGGGGACGACTGACCCCACCCAATGGTTGTACAGTTGCGCAATGTAGCAACAGTTGATGAGGGGGCTCCGCAACGGGGTGCGCGACCGGCCCGCCCGCACCTCCGATCCGGCGGGACCGGTCAGGGGCTGGCCACGTCGAAGCCGTACCGCAGGGGCTCGCCCTTCACTCGCACGTCGCGGCGGTAGACGTACACCGCCTCCACGCGCACGTCACCCCGCGGCGCCTCTGCTTGGCAAGGAAACGACACCTGAAGCACCCATGGCCGCCCGGCGACCTTGACCCGCATCCCGTCCGCCGGCCCGCCCACGAGCACCGCGGCCTCCTGCCCCATGACGCCACCACCAGATTCCATGGGGACAGTTTAAGGGTTGCGCAATTGTTGACCCGAGGAGATTTCCCGCCCCCCGGGGCTTCGGGGTGGGAGCCGTCGGGCCCATAATCCGCCATCACCCTTGCCCCGCTGGCCAATTGGGGTCCTGACCGGGGATGATGGGCGACGTGAGCCATCCTGCCGACATCGTCATGGTCTTCGACCGGGACGAGGAACTTGCCGTCTTCCCCTCACTCCGGGCCACGGAGGACGGACTGGAGGCCATGGACGTGGTGGACGGGGAGTACACGGCCTTCACCGTCGAGGGGTGCCTCGTCGACCTGCGCGCCCCGGACGGCGAGGAAGGCCTGGTCCTGGCCGCGCGCACCGAGGAGGACGGCCGGGAGGATCTGGAGCGCCACCTGGCCCTCTTCTGGACCCGCCGCCCCGGCCGTGCCCCCCTGGGCCCCGAGGACACCGCCCGCCTCCTGCTGGACGGCGGGCCACGGGCCTCGGGCCGCGGACCACGCCGGCTCTGGAACCCGTTCCGGCGCGGTCGCGCGCCGCGCTCCTGACGGGACGGCGGACGACCACGATGACAGCACGTTCCGCGCGGCCGGGGCCGCGGGCGCATTCACGCGTGCCGCGAAACGGCGATTCGGCACCGGCACCGGAGCGCCGCACCGAGGGGGACCGCTCCCGCGGCTCTACGGTTGCACACATGCGCAATTCACAGAGTGTCCGCGCGAAGAAGCGCGTGCCGGGCACCCAGGGCGCCCCGGCGGCGCGTGGACGCCGACAGGCCCCGCCGCGGGCCCCGGAACCGGCGGGCCGGCCGCGCGGCGGGCGTGCGAGACGGATGCCCGACCCCACCGCGCTCCCGCGCCGCGCCCTCGCGCGGCTGCGGCGGGCCTGGGACCGGCCGCTCACCGGCTTCTACCTGGTGGCGGGCAGTGCGGCCCTGATCGCCGGCCTGGGGCTGGTGATGGTGTTCTCCTCCTCGCAGATCCAGGCGCTGCGCTCCGGTCTGCCGCCGACCTACTATCTGCGTCGGCAGATCATGGCCGCGGTGATCGGCGCAGCGCTGGCGGTGCCGGCCGCCCGCATGTCGGTGAAGACGCACCGGTGGCTGGCCTATCCGCTGCTGGCCGGGTCCGTACTGCTGCTGGCGCTGGTGCAGGTGCCGGGGCTGGGGCGGACCGTCAACGGCAACACCAACTGGCTCGACCTGGGCGGACCGTTCGTGCTCCAGCCCAGCGAGTTCGCCAAGGTCGCGTTCGTCGTATGGGGCGCGGACCTGCTGGCCCGCAAGCAGCAGCACAAGCTGCTGGGCCAGTGGAAGCACCTGCTCGTGCCGCTCGCGCCCGGTGCCCTGCTGCTGCTGGGACTGATGATGCTCGGCGGGGACATGGGGACCGCGGTCATCCTGTGCGCCGTGCTGTTCGGTCTGCTGTGGCTGGCCGGTGCGCCGCTGCGGCTCTTCGGGGCCGCCCTGACGGGCACGGCGCTCCTGGCCACCGTACTGATCATGACCGCCCCGCACCGGGTGTCCCGGTTCGCCTGCCTCGGCGCGAGCGACCCGGGCCCGAACGACCAGTGCTGGCAGGTGGTGCACGGCCTGTACGCGCTGTCGACGGGCGGCCTGTTCGGCAACGGAATCGGCGCCAGCGTGGAGAAGTGGGGCCAACTGCCCGAGCCGCACACCGACTTCATCTTCGCCGTCACCGGGGAGGAACTGGGTCTGTTCGGCACCCTGTCCGTACTGGCCCTGTTCGCCGCGCTGTTCGCGGGCGGCCTGCGCATCGCCACCCGCCGCAACGACCCGTTCGTCCGCCTGGCGACCGGCGGCATCGTCACCTGGCTCGCGGTGCAGACCTTCATCAACCTCGGCGGCGTCCTGGGGCTGGTGCCCATCGCGGGCGTGCCCCTGCCGCTGTTCTCCTACGGCGGCAGCTCGCTGATCGCGACCCTGTACGCGGTGGGGCTCCTGCTCGCCGCGGCCCGCAGCGAACCCGCCGTCCGTACGGCACTGGAGGGCCGCAAGCGCCGGGTCCGCTCGGCCCTGCTGCGCCGCCCCCGGCGCCGCCGCTGAGGTGCTGGGGTCAGGCAGCCAGCGGGCGTTGCAGACGGATGCCCTGGAGGATGCCCACGGCCACCCAGCCGGCGAACATCGACGAGCCGCCGTAGCTGACGAACGGCAGCGGCAGTCCGGTGACCGGCATGATGCCGAGGTTCATGCCGATGTTCTCGAACGCCTGGAAGGCCAGCCAGGCCACGATGCCGGTGGCGACCACCGTTCCGTACAGGTCGGGGCAGGCGCGGGCGCAGTGCGCGCCAGAGCACCACGCCGAGCAGGGCGATCAGCGCCCCGGCACCCAGGAAGCCCAACTCCTCCCCGGCCACACTGAAGACGAAGTCGGTCTGCTGCTCGGGCACGAACTGCCCGGTGGTCTGCGCTCCGTGGAACAGCCCCTGGCCCAGCAGGCCGCCGGCCCCGATGGCGATCCTGGCCTGGCTGGTGTTGTAGCCGACCCCGGACGGGTCGAGGGCGGGATCGGCGAACGCGGCAAACCGGTTGATCTGGTACTGGTCCAGCAGATGCAGCTGCCACACCGCCACGGCACCCAGGACTCCGGCCGCGAGCAGCCCGGTGACCCAGCGCGTGGAGGCACCGGAGGCGAGCAGCACCCCGAGCACGATCACACCGATGCCCATGAACTGCCCGAGGTCCGGCGTGAGCAGGACCAGCAGGGCGGGCACGCCGGCCACCGCCAGGGACTCCAGGACGCTGCGGCTGTCCGGGCCCGGCCGGTCGCCCGTGTCCACCTTGGTGGCCAGCAGCACGGCCATGGCCAGCACGATGGCGACCTTGACGAACTCCGCCGGCTGGATGGACATCCCGCCGATCATGATCCAGCGGCGTGACCCGTTGATCGTGGCGCCCAGCGGAGTCAGCACCGCGAGGACCAGCAGGAGCGTGACGCCGTACAGGACGGGGACGAGGTCCCGGAGCCTGCGCGGGCCCAGCCACATGGTGCCGACGGCCAGGGCGATCCCGATGGCGGTGTTGATCAGATGGCGCGTCAGGAAGGCGTACGGGTCGCCCTCGGTCAGCTGGGTGCGGCCGCGGGTCGCGGAGTACACCAGCAGCGAGCCGAGCACCGACAGCGCCAGCGCGGCGCCCAGCAGCGGCCAGTCCAGCCGCCGCAGGACCGAACCGAAGGCCGTAGGCGGCCGCGGTCCCGCGCGCCGGAACGTCCCCCGGACGGCCCCCGGCCCCATGAGCCCGCTCCCGACCTCCATCGCGGCTCTCCTTCACTCTGGTTCGCTCTGGTTCGATCCGCCGCACTCCGGTTCGCTCCGGCCGCGCCCCGGCAGGCTGTCCCGGATCCCGCACGGCACGGAACGCCATCATCGCCCAGTTGCGCAATCCGTTAAGTGAAGCACGCCGAAGGATTGCGTGTTCACCGGCCCCCGCCCGTGGTCACACCTGCTCAGCAGGCTCTACGCTGGCCCCTCGTGAAGGACTCCGTGACCACTGACGAAGGCTCCTCGCGGAACCGTCTTCGCGCCGTCTCATACCACCGAGTGCCCGCCGTGGCCGGTTACCTGTGCCTGCTCGTGGGCGCACTCGACGTCGCGGGGGCGATCTTCCCGCGTATGCGGCACGCGCGAGTGCAGACTCTGGCCGTCGCCCTGCCCGGGGCCGTGTCCACCCTGGCCACCGCCGCCTCGCTGATCGTGGGCGTGCTGATGGTGATGCTGGCGCACGCCCTGCGGCGCCGCAAACGGCGGGCCTGGCGGGCGGTGATGATCCTGCTGCCCACGGGCGCGGCACTGCAACTGCTGCGCTGGCACCAGCATGTGCCCGGCGCCGTCACGGTGCTGCTGTTCGTACTGCTGCTCGTCGCCCGCCGGGAGTTCTACGCGCTGTCCGACCCGCGCACCCGGTGGCGGGCGGTGTGGAACTTCCTCCTGCTGAGCGCCTTCAGCTTCGGCGCGGGACTGCTGATCGTCGGCGCGCACCCCAGGAAGGTCGTCGCGGCCTCGCTGTCCGACCGTATCCAGCACGTCGCCTACGGTCTGATCGGCATCGAGGGACCGGTGCACTACTCCAGCGAGCGCACCAGCGACCTCGTGTACTTCTCGCTCGCCGGGCTCGGCCTGCTGACCGCGGCCACCACCCTCTACCTCGCACTGCGCCCCTCCACACCCGTACCCGTCCTCGGCGACGACGAGGAGCGGCGGCTGCGCGCCCTGCTGGAACGGCACGGCGAGCGGGACTCGCTGGGCTACTTCGCGCTGCGCCGCGACAAGAACGTGCTCTTCTCCCCCACCGGAAAGGCGGCGATCGCCTACCGGGTGGTGTCCGGCGTGATGCTCGCGGGCGGCGATCCGATCGGCGACGTGGAGGCCTGGCCGGGCGCCATCAAGGAGTTCATGGACACCGCCGCCCGGCACGCCTGGGTCCCCGCGGTGATGGGGTGCAGCGAGACCGGCGGCGAGGTGTGGACCCGCGAAGCCGGCCTGAACGCGCTGGAGATCGGCGACGAGGCCGTCGTCGACACCGGCGCCTTCACCCTGTCCGGGCGGCCGATGCGCAATGTCCGGCAGATGGTCAACCGCATCGAGCGGGGCGGCTACACCTGCCGCATCCGCCGCGTGCGCGACCTGTCCGAGCAGGAGACCGAGCAGATCCGCGCCGCGGCGGCCGCCTGGCGCGGCACCGAGGTGGAGCGCGGCTTCTCCATGGCCCTCGGCCGCTTCGGCGAAGTGGGCGACGGCGACTGCGTAGTCGTCACCGCCCACAAGGAACCGGACGCCGGCGCCCCCGCGCCCGGCGGGGACATCCGCGCGGTCCTGCACTTCGTGCCCTGGGGCCGGGACGGGATCTCCCTGGACCTGATGCGCCGCGACCGCACCGCCGACCCCGGGCTGAACGAACTCCTCATCGTCAAGGCCCTCCAGGAGGCGCCCGGCCTCGGTGTCAACCGTGTCTCGCTGAACTTCGCCATGTTCCGCGCCGCCCTCGCCCGCGGTGAGCGCCTGGGCGCCGGACCGGCCCTGCGCGCCTGGCGCGGCCTGCTGCTGTTCCTCTCCCGCTGGTTCCAGATCGAGTCGCTGTACAAGTTCAACGCCAAGTTCCAGCCCCAGTGGGAGCCGCGCTTCCTGGTCTACCCCACAGCCCGCGACCTGCTCCGCATCAGCCTGGCCGCGCTCCAGGCCGAGGCGTTCCTCAATCTGTCCTGGCCCACCCCGTGGCGGCAAAAGCCCCGGCGGCCGAAGCCCGTACCCGTGTCCTCGGAGGCGAAGCCCGCCGAGGCGGAGCCCGCCGCGTTCGAGCCGCCCGGAGGGCCACCGGTATCCTAGTTGCATGGATGCGCAAGGACAGGTGTGGGACGCCGAGGCGGCAGACCGGGCGGTGGCCGTGCTCAAGGCTGTGGCGGACCCCTCCCGCTACCGGCTGCTGTGGGCACTCAGCAACGGTGAGCAGCCGGTGAGCGAGCTGGCCCAGATGCTGGGCGCCCACGTGGCCGCGACGTCCCAGCACCTGGCCAAACTCCGGGCAGCCGGTCTGGTGACGACACGCCGGGAGGGCACGCGTATCTTCTACCGGGCCGCGGGAGTGCGTCCGCTGCTGGAGGCCGCGCACCTCGCGGGTGCCGAAGACGGTGGCCCGGGAACCGGCGGCCCCGACGGCGAGGAGAGCGCGCTCGCACCCCGGCGGGCCGCCGCCACCAACCCGGCGCTCTCACACCGCCCGGCCCTGGGCGGCACCCCGTGAGGCTGCCTCCTCACGGTGCTCAGGCGGGGTACTGGGTGCCCGTGGGTCCGGCCGCGTCGCCGGTGTCGTCGCGGCGGTACTCCTCGGGGCCGGCGTCGTAGGCGTACAACTCGGCGTAGCGGCCCCAGTCGGTGGCCGTCTCCAACTGCTGGTCGACCTGCTCGCTGGTGTAGTGATGGGCCAGCAGATCGCGGAAGAAGCCGGCCCGCGCGGTGCCGTCGGCCTTACCGCGCACACTGCTGGTGATCACCTTGACCAGCGGCAACTGGATCGCGGCCCGGGCGAAGATGGTCTTCGACTCCTGGACGTCGGCCCCGGCGAACGCGGTGCCGGTGTCGGTGAGCAGCAGGTCGTTGCCGCTGAACCCGGCGAAACCGAGCAGGTCCAGGGCGTCGACCTGGGGCAGGATGTCGTCGACCTCGAGGCCGAGGTCGTCGGCGAGATCGGCGAGGTCGCAGCGCCCGCCGCGGTGCAGCACCAGCTCCGCCAGGCCCGACAGCCCGTCCACGCTCGCCTGCGGCAGCGGGGTGTTGGCCACCGTCCGCCTCTCCAGGTCGGCCGGCTCCTGGCGGCCGGGGGTACGGCCCTCCTTCTGCCGGCCGGTCATGGTGCGGTAGACGCGGTTGATCATGTCCTCGAAGGCGGCGGAGTTTCGGTCGCGTGGCCGGTCCAGGCCGACCTCGAACACCTCCCGGATAGTGCCGTAGGGGCGGGAGCCGAGCACCACGATCCGGTCGGCCATCAGGACCGCCTCCTCGATGTTGTGGGTGACCAGCACGATGGCCCGGGTGGGGAACTGGCCGGACTCCCACAGCTCCATCAGCTCGCCGCGCAGGTTCTCCGCAGTGAGCACGTCCAGGGCGGAGAACGGCTCGTCCATCATCAGCACGTCCGGCTCGACCACCAGCGCGCGGGCGAAGCCGACGCGCTGGCGCATGCCGCCCGACAGCTCCTTGGGGTAGGCGGACTCGAAGCCGTCCAGGCCGATCAGGTCGATGGCCAGGCGGGCGGCCTCGGCGCGCTCCACGGGGTGCACGCCCTTGGCCTCCAGGCCGAGTTCGACGTTCTGCTGCACGGTCAGCCAGGGCAGCAGCGCGAAGGTCTGGAACACCATCGCCGTACCGGGGTTGGCGCCGGTCAGCGCGGCGCCCTTGTAGCTGACGGTGCCGGAGCTGGCCGGGACGAGTCCGGCCATGCAGCGCAGCAGCGTCGACTTGCCCGAGCCGGACTTGCCCAGCAGCGCGACGACCTCACCCGCGCGGATCTCGAGGTCGATGCCGGAGAGCACGGGCAGTTCGCCGTCGGCGCCGGCGTACGACTTCGTCAGGCCGACGGTCTCCAGCAGCAGTTCGCCGTCGGCCGGGCGGGTGTTCTCGGTGGCCGGAAGGGTGTTCATCGCCATGGCAGGGTCCAAGCTGTGGGGTGCGGAGACAGGACTACGGGTGGGCCCGGGGTGCGGACGGAAGGGGATCACAGGGAGTACCGGGACTCTGCCAGTCGGTACAGGCGGCGCCAGAGGAAGCGGTTGAGGCAGACGACGTAGGCACTCATCACGACGACGCCCGCGATCAGCTGGGGATGGTTGCCCTCCTCCGTGGCGCGGGCGATGTAGGCGCCCAGGCCCGTGGCGGTGAGCGTGACGCCGCCGAAGGTGACGACCTCGGCGACGATGGAGGCGTTCCAGGCGCCGCCCGAGGCGGTGATGCCGCCGGTGACGTAGGAGGGGAAGATGCCGGGGATGATCAGCCGCCGCCAGCGCTGCCAGCCTCTCACCCCGAGGTCGTCCATGGCCTCGCGCAGGTCGGTGGGGATCGCCATGGCGCCGGCGATGGTGTTGAAGAGGATGTACCACTGGGCGCCCAGCGCCATCAGGAAGATGCCGCCGATGTCGATGCTCAGGCCGGTTCGGAGGAAGCACCACACGGCCAGGGGGAAGAGGAAGTTCGCCGGGAAGGACGCCAGCACCTGCACCACCGGCTGGGCGATCCTCGTCAGCCGGGGCGAGAAGCCGATCTTCACGCCGATCGGCACCCACACCACCGTGGCCACGGCCACCAGGACGGCGACGCGGGCCAGGGTGGCGAGCCCGAGCAGCAGCGGCTCGCCGAACACGCCCAGGCCCGTGCGGTCGTACAGGTAGAGGCAGAGGTCGACCAGGCCCCAGACGACCAGCCCGCCCGCGACCAGGGCGAAGGCGACGTCTCCGGCGCGCCGCTTGCCGCGCGGCACCACGAGCGGCCGGTCGTCGGTGCCGAAGACGCTCCCGGCCCGGCTCAGCGCCCGGCCGACGGGGCGCAGCAGGCGGCCGGCGAGCCGGGGCCAGTCGGAGCGCCGCAGGAAGTCCAGGACGACCGACCGCTGCACCTCGCTGGCCTCGGACTGCTCGATCTTGAACTTCTCCGCCCAGGCGGTCAGCGGCCGCCAGAACAGGAAGTTCACCCCGATCACCATGACCGCCATGGTGAGGATGGCGCAGCCGACCTTGGCCAGGTCGCCGTCGGCGATCGCGGCCCCGGCGTAGGAGCCGACCCCGGGCAGGGCGTAGTCGGTGTGACCGAGGGTGACCGCCTCGGAGGCGACGAGGAAGAACCAGCCGCCACCGAAGCTCATCATGCCGTTCCAGACCAGGCTGATCATCCCGGCGGGCAGCTCCACCTTCCAGAACCTCATCCACCGGGTGAAGCCGAACGACCGTGACAGCTCGTCCAGCTCGCGGGGCAGCGAGGTGAGGGAGTGGTAGAAGCCGAACGTCATGTTCCACGCCTGGGAGGTGAAGATGGCGAAGATCGCGGCACACTCCAGGCCGAGCATCGAGCCCGGGAACAGGGCGACGAACCCGGTCACCGCCACCGTCAGGAACGCCAGCACCGGCACGGACTGAAGGATGTCCAGCGCCGGAATCAGGACCCGTTCCAGACGGCGGCTCTTGGCGGCGGCGTAGGCGTAGACGAAGGTGAACGCCGTGGAAAGGGCCAGGGCGACGAACATGCGCAGCAGCGAGCGGGCGGCGTCATAGGGCAGTTGGCCGACGCCGGTGTCCACCTTCGCCGACTGGCTGGTGGAGAACGAGACCGTGATCCCTTTCCCCACTCGCAGGGTGAGGTACAGCAGCACCACCACCGCGGCGGCGACGACCAGGTCCACCCAGGTCATCCGGGACAGACCGCCGGCGAACCGGGCGGGGAACGAGGCCCGCGACCGCGAGGCGGGCGCACTCGTCCGGAACGACATCACAGGCACCTCCAACCGCGCTTCGCCCGGACTGCGGCACATGGGTGCCCTGGTGCGAGCGCACCGCGAAGCGGGTGGAGCTCGCCCAGGGCCGACATGACAGGGTACGGCGAGAAAGCGGCGAAAAGAGAAGAAGAGGAGAAGAGGCAAAGAAGGAGGAGGAAAGAGAAGCGAAAGAAGAAAGCGGACGACCTGGGCGGCGGTCAGAGACTGCCGAGGAGGCCGCTCGGACTGGGTGGGTCGATGTCCACGAGTGCCTCCGTTCAGCCATGCGGTTCCGTCGGGGAGCACGGGCCTCGCGCACGGCGCGACAGGCGGGTGCCGACAGGCAGTGTGCCGTTTATTGCGTCGATACGCAAATAGAGCGGCCCCGGCGGTCGAGAGCCCCCGGGGCCCGGATGTCAGGCGTCGCGGCGGCGCACCGCCCACCAGCCGGCCAGCAGCGCGGCCGCCGCCCACAGCGCCGTCACCGCGAGCCCCGTCCAGGGGCCGAGGCCGCCCGCCGCCTCTTGGTGCAGGACCTGCTGTCCGGCCCGGTCGGGCAGATAGCGGGAGGCGCCCTCGGCGATGTCCCCGATCACGAAGGACACGATCAGGATGAACGGGATGAGCAGGCTGAGCACCGCGACGGCGCTGCGCAGCAGCAAGGTGAGTCCCGCGGCGAACAGGGCCATCAGGGCGAGGTAGATCCCGGCGCCGACACAGGCCCGCAGCGCTCCCGGCGAGCCGAGGCCGATGGCGTACTCCCCCAGGAACGCCTGGCCCACGAGAAAGGTGGTGAATCCGGTCACGAGCCCCACGGCGAGGGAGGCGGCACCCACGACCGCCGCCTTGGCCGCGCAGAGCAGGCCCCGGCGCGGCACGGCCGACAGGGAGATCCGCAGGGCGCCCCCCGCGTACTCGGACGAGACGGCGGTGGCCCCGAAGGCGATGGCGGCGATCTGCGCGAAGTTGATCGCGTAGAAGGCTCCGAAGAGAGGATCCTCGCCGCCGATCGCCTCCGCCCGGCCGACGGTGGAGTAGACGAGCAGGGTGATGGCCAGGGTGGCGGCGAAGACCGCGATGAGCGAGCCGAAGCTCGCCCGGACCGACCGGATCTTGATCCACTCGGAGTGGAGAACAGCGGTGACGGACATGGTCACACCTCCTGCGGGGTGGTCGGGGACGCGGCGGCCGCGGCGGCGAACTCGGCCTCGCCGGTCGTGAGTGCGAGATAGGCCTGCTCCAGGGAGGCCCGTTCGTCGGTGAGTTCGAGGATCGGGATGCCTTCGCGGGCGGCGACGGCTCCGACCTGCTCGGCTCTGGCGCCGTCGACCACCAGCGGGCCGCCGTCGCCGTCCGCCACCGCGTACCCCTCGGCCAGCAGCACGGCCCGCAGCCGGGCGGGGGCGCCGGCGCGCACCCGGACGCGCGGGTGGCTGTGCTGTTCGATGAAGTCCTCCATGGCGGTGTCGGCGAGGAGCCGGCCCCGGCCGAGCACGACGAGGTGGTCGGCGAAGGCCGCGGTCTCGTTCATCAGGTGGCTGGAGACCAGGACCGTGCGGCCCTCCCGGGCCAGCCGGCGCAGCAACTCGCGGATCCAGACGATCCCTTCCGGGTCGAGGCCGTTGGCGGGTTCGTCCAGCATGAGGGCGGGCGGGTCGCCGAGGAGCGCGGCGGCGACGCCGAGACGCTGGCGCATGCCGAGGGAGAAGGTACGGATGCGGCGGCGTGCCACCGTGGCGAGACCGGTCTCCTCGAGCACCTCGTCCACGCGGCGGGCCGGGATGCGGTTGCTGACGGCGAGGAAGCGCAACTGGTCGCGGGCGGTACGGGAACCGTGGGCCGCCTGCGCGTCCAGCAGCGCGCCGACGGTGCGCAGGGGTTCACTCAGGGCCGTGTAGGGGCGGCCCCCCACGGTGGCGGAGCCGGCGGTGGGGCGGTCGAGGCCGAGGACGAGCCGCATGGTGGTGGACTTGCCGGCGCCGTTGGGACCGAGGAACCCGGTGACCCGGCCCGGTTCGATGGTGCACGTCAGACGGTCGACGGCCCGGGTGCCGCCGTACTCCTTGGTGAGGCCCTGCACATGGATGCTGGTCATGGCTTCAGCCTGGCCCGACGAGCGGGGGCCGGGCCTCCCCCGCCGGAGGAGACCGCCTCCCCCGTCCGGGGGAGCCGCCGGTCCCGCCCGCTCTGCCAGGATGACCGCATGCTCGGCCTGCTGTCACCGCTGACACGTGCGGTCACCTACACCCGCTGGCTCCACCTGCTGGTGGGGTCGATCGTGCCGTTCGTCTGCGCCATGGTCTATCCCGGCCTGGTCGCTCCGACGCCCGGCGACTGGGCACTGATCGCGCTCCTTCCGGTCCCGTTGGTCCTGGCCGTGGCATTGGTGCCCTCGATCCGCCGTGCGGAGGGGCTCCAGGCGCGGCTGATGCTGTTCCCCGGGCCGCACGCGCGGGTGAGGGGCGAGGAGGATCCGGGGGTCTCCGCCGCGCCGTCCGCCTCGTGGACCGACCGGGCCAGAACCGGTGCCTGGATGGTGCTGCGCATGGAGGCGGGACTCGCGGTCGCGCTGGTGTCCGGCCAGTTGATGGCGTTCTCACTGTCGCTCGTCGGGGCGGCCGCCGGGGATCCCACCGTCGCCGACCCGTTCCTTCAGGTTCCCGGGTCCGGCTGGTGGTACGCCCTCCTCGTCCCGGCGCCCGTGCTGATACTGCTCGCGATGGCCGCCGCAACGGGCGCCCTCATGGCCCAGGCCGCCCGCCGCCTGCTCGGGCCGTCGGTCAGGGAGCGTCTGTCGGGGCTGGAGGAGCGCACCGAGCGGCTGCTGGAACGCAACCGGATCGCACAGGAGTTGCACGACTCCCTCGGCCACGCGCTGACTCTGGCCGTGGTCCAGGCGGGTGCCGCCCGGGCGGCCGCCGACCCGGAGTTCACCGACCGGGCGCTGGAGGCCATCGAGGAGACCGGCCGGGCCGCGCTGGAGGACCTGGAAAAGGTTCTGCTCATGCTGCGGGACGCGGGACGGCCGACCGGCCCTCGTCCCGCCCTCGGTGAGGCGGACCGGTTGCTGGAATCCGCGCGGTCCTCGGGCGCTCGGGTCGACGCCGAGGTGACCGGGCCGCTGGAGGACGTGCCCGGGCCGGTCTCCCGCGAGGGCTACCGGATGCTCCAGGAGGCGCTCACCAACGTGCTGCGGCACGCGGGGCCCGTCCACGTCCGCGTACGCATCGCCGTGGAGCAGGCACGGCTGCGGCTGGAGGTGCGCAATCCGCTGACCGGGGCGGTCTCCGCGGCCGGCGCGGGTGGCGGCCGCGGGCTGCGCGGAATCCGGGAGCGAGCGGCACTGCTCGGCGGCGAGGCCAAGGCGGGGCAGGACGACGGCTGGTGGCTGGTGCGCGTCGACCTGCCACTGCGCTGATCTACGCTGGCCGGATGCCGATCACCGTTCTCCTCGTCGACGACGAACCGCTCGTACGGGCGGGCCTGCGGGCCGTGCTGGAGGCGCAGCCGGACATCGAGGTGGTGGGCGAGGCGGCCGACGGGGCCGCCGTGATCCCCCTGGTGCGGCAACTGCGCCCCGACGTCGTGGCCATGGACGTACGGATGCCGCTGATGGACGGCATCGAGGCCACCCGGGCCGTGCTGCGCACCGTGCCGGACCCGCCGAAGATCGTGGTGGTGACGACCTTCGAGAACGACGAGTACGTGTACGGGGCGCTGCGCGCGGGCGCCGACGGCTTCCTGCTCAAGCGGGCGCGGCCGGCGGAGATCGTGCACGCGGTACGGCTGGTGGCCGCGGGCGACTCCCTGCTGTTCCCGGCGGCGCTGCGCGAGTTGGCCACCCGGTACGGCGAGGACCACGGCAACGCCGCGGCCCGGACGGCCATGGAGCGGGCCGCGCTGACCGAGCGGGAGGGGCAGGTACTGCGTCTCATGGCGCGCGGCCTGTCGAACGCGGAGATCGCCGCGCGCCTGGTGGTGGGCACCGAGACCATCAAGTCCCACGTGAGTTCCCTGCTGGCCAAACTCGGCGCCCGCGACCGCACACAGGCGGTCATCGCGGCGTACGAATCCGGTTTCGTCGCCCCGGGCTGAGCCTCGGGGCGAGCGGGTGGTCCCGCGCTTCGCCGCGTTCGCGGCGCCTCGTCCTGCTCCGGGCGGCGAAGCGCGGGACACCGGCGGTCACGGGGTCAGGTAGGCCTCCACTTCGCTGAACTGGCCTGCGGGCCAGCCGGTGTTGGCGCTGACGGTCAGGCGGAGCCAGCGGAGGTTGGTGTTGCCCGGCAATGACACGGTGGCCGTGTTGCCGGTGGCCGGGTCGAAGCGGTAGCCCTGGGAGCCGACGACGGTGGAGTAGGTCGAGCCGTCGGTGCTGCCCTGCACGGTGATGGTCTGGGTACGGGCGCCCCAGGCCGAGGACGGCGGCAGCTTCAGCACCAGTCGGCGTACGGCCTGGTTCGATCCCAGGTCGACCGTCAGGGACTGCGGGAAGGCGTTGTTGGTGGACTCCCAGTAGGTGTTGGCGTTCCCGTCCACCGCGTTGCCCGGGGTGTAGACGTCCTGGGAGCCGGTGGCGGTGGCCGGGCGGCCCTTGGCGAGGTTGCGGCCCGGGTCGGGGTCGGGGTTGCCCTGGCCCGGCTGCGGCCAGGTCGAGCAGTCCGACCAGGTGGAGTTCCAGCCGGAGTTGCCGCCGCCGTCGGTCAGCGCGAAGCTGCCCGAGTTGGCCGGGTAGGGGCAGTTGTAGATGCCCGCGGCGCCCACGCCGGTGGCGGTGACGCTCCGGAAGGTCGCCGCGCCCTGCGCCTCGGCCTGGACGACGACCGTGCCGGTGTTCTTCACGGTCGCGCCGTCGACGGTGACGCCCTTGACCGGGTAGCCGTGACCTCCGCCCGACACGAACTCGAAGGCGCTGTACGGGCTGTCGGTGATCGTGGTGTTGGTGACGCGGACGGTGGCGTTGATGGCGCTGTCGTAGGAGTCGACGCGCAGCGCGCCCATCGGATGGTTCCAGTTGGGGTTCATCGCGCCGGCGCGCACCAGCGTGTTGCCGTCCACGGTGATGGTGCCGGCCAGCGGTGAGAAGGGGTCGAGGAACTTCTGGTTGGAGATCGCGATGCCGCTGCCGAGGGCGTTGGTGTCGGAGATCAGGTTGTCCTTCACCGTGATGTCCGTGCCGCCGTAGATCGCGATGCCGTTGGCGAGGTTCGGCTGCGAGATGGTGTTGTTCTCGAAGCTGCTGTTGGTGTCCGGACCGTACAGCGACCACATGGCGAGCGAGTCGTCGCCCTGGTTGCGCAGGAAGTTGTTGCGGACCTTCACGCCCTTGGCGGTGCCGTTGAGGTTGAGGCCGTCGGCGGTGGTGTCGAGGATGCGGCTGTTCTCGACGACGAGGTTGTCGTTGTTGCCGGTCAGCCACAGGCCGACCTTCAGGTGCTGGAGCCACATGCCGGAGACGGAGGAGTTCGGTCCGAGCGAGCCGTTGACGAAGTTGTCGGGGCTGGAGTCGACGCGCTCGGTGACCTCGCCGATGACCGCGAAGTCCTTGATGCGCACGTTCCCCGAGGAGTTGGACTGGTCGATGAAACGGGAGGTGTGCACGACCGAGTACCAGTTGCCCGCGCCCTGGAGGGTGACGTTCTGGACACCGCCGAGGGACGAGGTGAGCCGGTAGTCGCCCGGTGGGATCCACACCACGCCGCCCTGTGCGGCGGAGATGGCGTCCCGGAAGGCCTGGGTGGAGTCGCCCTGGCCGCTGGGGTCGGCGCCCTTGGAGGTGACGGAGACCGATCCGGCGGGCTGGGAGGCTGCCGCGGCGACCTGCTCGAAGTCGGCGACGTCCACGGTGACCTGGACGTTGGCGGCCTCGACGGCGACCTTGTCGCCGGGCTGGACGTTCTGCCCCAGCAGCAGCCGGGCGTTGTCGTAGAAGTGGTGTGTCTTGGCGCCGGCGATCCAGCCGGTGTCGACGTAGGAGTACTTCGAGGTGACCGCGAGCGTCTTGGTCAGCTTCGTGCCGTTGACGTACACGTTGAGCGTGCCGGACTGGCCGTCGGGGACGCTGTAGGAGACGTTCACGGCGTTGGCGGCCCGCGGCACGGTGAACTCCACGCGCTGCCCGGTGGCCAGCCGGACGGCCTGGCGTCCGGAGGCCTCGGAGGCCAGGGTGCCCTGGGTGTAGTCCGGCCCGATCCTGGTCCCGCTCGTGGTGGCGGACTCGGCCTCGACCGAGGTGAAGGGGAGGGTGGCGCCGGCCGCGGCGTGGGCGGCGGGTGCGCCGAGGGTGACGAGCATGCCGGCGGCGAGGGCGACGCTCGCCCCGATGGCCGGCAGGCGCCGGGCTGATCTGGCCCTGGTGTTCGCGTGCATGTGCTGATCCCTTCGTGGTGGGGGGTACGGGGATAGCGCCGTGCGTTGCGACGGGCCGGCTGCGCGGATTCAGGCGCGCAGCCAGACCGCCGTGTCCTGTGGGAGATGGCCGTTCTCGTCCAAGGGGCCGCTGCGCAGCAGGAGTTCTGTGTGTCCGGGGAGTTCGGCGGGCGCGGCGGCGAGGTTGACGACACAGGTCGTGCCCGCCGAGCGGGTGAAGGCGAGGACTCCTTCGGGGGCGGGCAGCCAGGTCAGGGGGGCATCGCCGAAGGCCGGGCGGAGGCGGATCGCCTCCCGGTAGAGGGTGAGCATCGAGGAGGGGTCGCGCTGCTGCCGGTCGACGGCGTACGCGGGCCAGTCGGCGGGCTGCGGCAGCCACGGTTCCTCGTGGGAGCCGAAGCCGGCGTACGGCGCGTCGGCCGCCCAGGGCAGCGGGACCCGGCAGCCGTCGCGGCCGGGGTCGGTGCCGCCGGAGCGGAAGTGCATCGGGTCCTCGACGCGGTCGAGGGGGATGTCGGCCTCGGGCAGGCCGAGTTCCTCGCCCTGGTACACGTAGACGGAGCCGGGCAGGGCCAGGGACAGCAGGGCGGCCGCGCGGGCCCTGCGGGTGCCGAGGGGCAGGTCGGTGGGGGTGCCGAAGGCCTTGGTGGCGAAGTCGAAGCCGGTGTCGGCGCGGCCGTAGCGGGTGACCGTGCGGGTGACGTCGTGGTTGCACAGCACCCAGGTGGCGGGTGCCCCCACGGGGGCGTGCTCGGCGAGCGTGGTGTCGATCGAGTCCCGCAGCCGTCCCGCGTCCCAGGGACAGGACAGGAAGGAGAAGTTGAAGGCGGTGTGGAGTTCGTCGGGGCGCAGGTAGCGGGCGAAACGCTCCGGGTCGGGCAGCCACACCTCACCGACGAAGACGCCGCCGTAGGCGTCGGCCACGGCCCGCCAGGAGCGGTAGATGTCGTGGAGTTCGTCGCGGTCGACGAACGGGTGGGGATCGCGGCCCTCGACGAAGTCCGGCAGCGCGGGGTCCTTGGCGAGCAGGGCGGCCGAGTCGATGCGGACGCCCGCGACGCCCCGCTCGAACCAGAAGCGCAGGATGTCCTCGTGCTCCTGGCGGACTGCCGGATGGGCCCAGTTGAGGTCGGGCTGCTCGGGTGTGAACAGGTGCAGGTACCAGTCGCCGTCGGGCAGCCGGGTCCACACCGGTTCGGTGGAGCCGGCGAACTGGGACGGCCAGTCGCTGGGCGGCAGTTCGCCGTGCTTGCCGCGCCCCACGCGGAAGTGGAACAGTTCGCGCTCCGGACTGCCCGGCGGCGCGGCGAGCGCGGCGCGGAACCACGGGTGCTGGTCGGAGACGTGGTTCGGAACGACGTCGACGATGGTGCGGATGCCCAGTTCCCGGGCCTCCGAGATCAGCTTCTCCGCCTCCGCGAGGGTTCCGAAGGCCGGGTCGATGGCCCGGTAGTCGGCGACGTCGTAGCCGCCGTCCTTCATCGGCGACAGGTACCACGGGTTGAACCACAGGGCGTCGACGCCGAGTTCGGCGAGGTACGGGAGCTTCGCGCGGACTCCGGCGAGGTCGCCGGTGCCGTCCCCGTCGCCGTCCGCGAAACTGCGCACGTAGATCTGGTAGATGACGGCGGAGCGCCACCAGTCGGTCTGCTTCCGGGCATGGGTGGGCTGTCCCACAGTGCGTGCCTTTCTGTCGAGGGGCCGTGTCAGCCCTTGGTGCTGCCGGCGCTGATCCCGGCGATGATGTGCCGCTGGAAGACGAGGAACAGGGCGACCATCGGAATGCTGGCGATCACCATCGCGGCTACCAGCACGGTCAGTTGGATGTTCTGCGACAGCTGGACGAGGGCCACGCTGATCGGCTGCTTGTCGGTGTCGGAGAAGACCATCAGCGGCCAGAGGAAGTCCTGCCACACGGCGACCAGCGCGAAGATCGAGACTACGCCGAGGACCGGCCGGGACATGGGCAGCACCACCGACCACAGGATGCGCAGCCGTCCGGCGCCGTCGATCTCGGCGGCCTCCAGCACGTCCCGCGGGAGCTGGTCGAAGAACCGTTTGAGGAGATAGAGGTTGAAGGCGTTGGCGACGGCCGGCAGCCAGATCGCGAGGGGGTCGTTGAGCAGGCTCGTGTGGATCAGCGGCAGGTCGGCGACCGTCAGGTACTTCGGTACGACCAGGGCCTGGGCCGGGACCATCAGGGTGGCCAGGATGCCGCCGAGGACCACGTTGCCGAAGGCGGGTCTCAGCTTGGACAGGGCGTAGGCGGCGGCCGTGCAGAAGACCAGCTGGAACGCCCAGGCACCGGCGGCCTGCACCACCGTGTTCCACAGGTGCTGCGGGAGCTGCATCAGGTCCCAGGCGTCGGTGAAGCCGTCGAGGTGCCAGCGCTTCGGCAGCAGAGTGGGCGGGGTCTGCGCGACCTCGTCCGGCGACTTCATCGCGCCGGTCGCCATCCAGTAGACCGGGAAGAGGAAGGCGAGCGCGAAGAGCAGGACGACACCGGTGAACACGGTCCAGTAGACGGCCTTCCCGCGCGGGCGGGCCAGGACGGCCGGAGAGACGAGGGTCCGGGTGCTCATGCGTCCCCCTCGGAGCGGGTGAGCCGCAGGTAGCCGGCGGAGAATGCGCCGAGCAGGGCCAGGAGCATCACGCTGAGCGCGCAGGCCCCGCCGAAGTCGTTGTAGAGGAAGGCGTACTTGTAGATCAGGTAGAGGACGGTGACCGTCGCGTTCTCCGGGCCGCCGCCCGTGATGACGAACGGCTCCGTGAACACCTGCATGGTGGCGATGATCTGAAGGAGCATCAGCATCAGGATGACGAACCTGGTCTGCTGGATCGTCACGTGCCGGACGCGCTGGAGGAGGTTCGCGCCGTCCAACTCGGCGGCCTCGTACAGCTCGCCGGGGATGGACTGGAGCGCGGCCAGGTAGATCAGGACGGTGCCGCCCATGTTGGCCCAGGTCGCCACGATCACCAGGGAGACCAGGGCGGTGTCGGCGCCGTTGGTCCAGTTCGAGGTGGGCAGGTTCAGGAAGCGCAGCGCCTCGTTGGCGAGTCCGGCGCCGGGGTCGTAGAACCACTTCCACAGCAGGGCGCTCACCACCGGCGGGATCATCACCGGCAGATAGACCACGACCCGGAAGAAGGCCTTGGCGTGGCGGAGTTCGTTGAGGACCAGGGCGAGGACGAACGGGACGGCGAAGCCGATGAGCAGGGCCAGCAGCGTGAAGGTGAGCGTGTTGCGCCAGGCCGCCGCGAACTCCGGGTCGTGCAGGACACGGGTGAAGTTCGCGGTGCCGACCCACTCGGGCTCGGAGCCCGGCGTGTACTTCTGGAAGGCGATCACGACCGCGCGGATCGCCGGGTACCAGGAGAACAGGGCGAAGCAGACCAGGCCGCCGAGGAGGAATCCGTAGGCGTGGAGCTGGTCGCGCAATCGCCGCCGCCCCCGGCCCCCTGCCGGGGGCGGGGCCGGGAGGGGGCGTACGGCGACCGCCGGGGCGGATCGCCGCGCTGCCGTCTTCGTCATCGCCGTCAGCTCCGGGCCAGGATGCTGTCGATCTTGCCGGAGGCGTCCTTGAGGAGCTGGTCGATGTTCGCGTCCTTCTTGGTGAGGACGGCGGAGACCACGCCGTCGAGGACGGAGTAGATCTGCTGGGCGTTCGGCGGCTCGATCTTGAGCTGGATGTTCTTGTTGCCGTCGAGGAAGGCCTGGTAGTTCTCCACCGGGACGTTGGCGTTGGCCTTCTTGACCTCCTGGTCCTTGGCGTCGGCGGCGCCGGTGAACAGGCGCGGCTCGGGCAGGCCGACCGGGCCGTCGTTCTTCTTGGCGCGGGCGTAGTCACCGAGGAAGCCGGCGCCCGGGGTGAGGAACATGTGGTCGAGCCACTTGAGGCCGGCGCGGATCTGGTCGGGTGTGGCCTTCTTGTTGAACATGTAGCCGTCGCCGCCGATGAGCGTGCCCTTGCCGCCGGGCATGGGGGCGAGGGCCAGGTCCTTGTAGTTGCCGCCCTTCTCCTTGACCAGGATCGGGATGTTGTCGGGGGCGGAGAGGTACATGCCGAGCTTGCCCGAACCCATCATCTGCTGCACGTCGTTGATGACGAGGAGCTGCTTGCTGCCCATCGAGTCGTCGGCCCAGCGCATGTCGTGCAGGTTCTGCAGGACGGCGTGGCCCTCGGGGGTGTCGACGGTGGCCTTCTTGCCGTCGGCGTCGACGACGTCGCCGCCCTGCGAGTACAGCTCGGCGGTGAAGTGCCAGCCGCCCTGGTTCTGGGCGCTGTAGTCGGCGTAGCCGACGGTGCCGCCGCCGAGCGCGGCGATCTTCTTGGCGGCGGCGCGGACCTCCTCCCAGGTGGCCGGCGGCTTGTCGGGGTCGAGGCCCGCCTTCTCGAAGAGCTTGCGGTTGTAGATCAGGCCCATCGAGTAGCCGGTGCGCGGGATGCCGTAGATCTTCCCGTCGACGGTGTAGATGTCGCGCAGCTGCTGCTGGATGGTGTCGTAGCTCTTCAGCTCCTTGACGTACGGGGTGAGGTCGGCCGCCTGGTTGATGTCCACGACGTGCTTGGCGTCGGTGAAGTAGGTGTAGAAGACGTCCTCCATCTGGCCGCCGGCCAGTTTGGCGTCGAACGTCTTCGGGTCCTGACAGGGGAAGGCGTCGTGCGCGACGACGTCGATGTCCGGGTTCCGCTTCTCGAAGGAGGCGATGTCCTCCTCGAAGAACTTCCGGTCGACCTTGGCGCTCTTGGGCGGCTCGCAGTTGACGGTGATGCGGGTCTTGCCGCCGGACGACTCGTCGTCCGACGACCCGCAGGCCGTGGCGACGAGGGCAAGGGAGGAACAGACGCCGATCGCCACAAAGGTGCGGCGGAAGCCGGTACTTGACATCGGTGGACCCCTCTGGACAGGAGCTGTGGGCGCCGCACACTCAAGCACCGGCGACAGTGGTCCGCAAGATGTCACGCAGAATCTGTAATTATTTGACAGTAGACTGGATCTCAGGCGCGCGGTGCTTGCGCGGTGGAGCCGCGGACCACCAGTTCCGGCTCGAACAGCAGCTCGTCGGCCGGTACGGAGGTGCCGCCGATCTGCGCGTTGAGCAGCTCGACCGCGGCCTTGCCCATCGACTCGATGGGCTGGCGCACCGTGGTGAGCGGCGGTTCCGTGCAGTTCATCAGCGCGGAGTCGTCGTATCCCACGACGGAGATCTGGGCGGGTACGTCGAGTCCCTTGCGCCGGGCGGCCCGTACGACGCCGAGCGCGAGCGGGTCGCTGGCGCAGATGAAGCCGGTCACCCCGCGGTCGATCAGCTTGGCCCCGGCCGCGTGGCCGCCCTCGATGGAGAAGATCGCCCGGGCCACGTACTCCTCGGGCAGCTCGCCCGCGAGGGCGCGGGCCGCGGCCAGCTTCCGCGCCGACGGCATATGGTCGCCCGGCCCGAGCACCAGGCCGATCCGCTCGTGCCCGAGGGAGGCGAGATGGCGCCAGGCCTGCTCCACGGCGACCGCGTCGTCGCAGGACACCGCGGGGAATCCGAGGTCCTCGATGGCCGCGTTGACCAGCACCACGGGGATCTTGCGGTCCGCGAGCCGCCGGTAGTGGTCGTGCGGCGCGTCCGCCTGCGCGTACAGCCCGCCGGCGAACACGACGCCGGAGACCTGCTGTTGCAGCAGCAGCTCCACGTAGTCCGCCTCGGAGACCCCGCCCTTGGTCTGGGTGCACAGCACCGGGGTGAGCCCGAGTTGCGCCAGCGCGCCGCCGATGGCCTCGGCGAAGGCCGGGAAGATCGGGTTCTGCAGCTCGGGCAGGACCAGGCCCACCAGCCGGGCCCGCTCGCCGCGCAGCTGCGTGGGCCGCTCGTACCCGAGCACATCCAGCGCGGAGAGCACCGCCTGCCGGGTGGCGTCGGACACTCCGGGCTTCCCGTTGAGCACCCGGCTGACCGTGGCCTCACTGACCCCGACCTTCTTCGCCACTTCCGCAAGTCGTCGCGTCATACACGCAAGCCTAGCGCAAGAAACGCAAACTGCTTGCGTAAAGGCAGGCCGACCGCTGCCCTGCTAGAGCCTGCTCTCCGTCGCCGTGTCCGAGGACAGGCGCTGGGCGACGTAGATCGGGAGGACGGACAGGAGCACCAGTACGGCCGCCACGACGTTCACCACGGGGGCCTGCTGCGGTCTGGTCATGTTGTTGAAGATCCAGATGGGCAGGGTCTCGACGCCGGGTCCGGCGGTGAAGGTGGTGACCACGACCTCGTCGAAGGACAGGGCGAAGGCGAGCAGGCCGCCGGCGAACAGGGCCGAGCGCACCAGTGGGAAGGTGACGTCGGCGAAGGCGCGGAAGGTGTTCGCACCGAGGTCCATCGCCGCCTCCTCGTAGGAGCCGGAGGTGCGGCGGAGCCGGGCCACGACGTTGTTGAAGACGACGACGATGCAGAAGGTGGCGTGCCCGACGACCACGGTGAACAGGCCGAGGCCGACGCCGAGCGGCCGGAGCACCGTGGAGAAGGCGGAGTTCAGGGCGATGCCGGTGACGATGCCGGGCAGCGCGATCGGCAGGACGACCGCGAAGGAGAGGGTGTCGCGGCCGAAGAAGCGGTGCCGGGCCACCGCGAAGGCGATGAGCGTGCCGAGGACCAGGGCGATCGCGGTGGCGCCCAGGCCCGCCTTCACCGAGACCCAGACGGCATCGCGCGCTCCCGAGTTGCCCCAGGCCACCGACCACCAGTGCAGGGTCAGGCCGGGCGGCGGCCAACTGGCGCTGCGATCCGGGTTGAGGGAGTTGACGAGGACCAGCAGGAGCGGGACGTAGATCACCGCGAAGCCGAAGGCGGCGGCGGCGCGCAGCGCGATACGCGCGCCACGGGAGAGTTGCATGACGTGGTACACCCCCCTGGGAAGGCTGCCGAGGACGGTCAGAGGCTGCTGAGGGCGCCGGTGCGCCGCATCGCCAGCAGATAGAGCAGGATGACGACGACGGGGACCGTGCCGAGCGCGGCGGCCATGGGCAGGTTGAGTTCGATGTTGGAGTAGACGAGGTTGCCGATCAGCTGGGTCTTGCCGCCGACGATCTGCACGGTGATGTAGTCGCCCAGGCTGAGTGAGAAGGTGAAGACCGACCCGGCGGCGACCGCCGGCAGCACCATCGGCAGGATCACCGACCGGAAGGTGCGCCAGGGGCGCGCCCCGAGGTCGGCGGAGGCGTCGAGCAGGTTGGCCGGAAGCTGCTCCAGCGCGGTGTGGATCGGCAGGATCATGTACGGCAGCCAGAGGTAGGTCAGGGTGAGGAGGGTGGCCGGCAGGCCGAAACCGGGGCCGCTCAGCCCGAACGGCCTCAGCATCCAGTCCGCGAGCCCGCCCTGGGACAGGATCAGCCGCCAGGCGTACACCTTGACCAGGTAACTCGCCCACAGCGGCGTGAGGATGGCGACCACGAGCAGGGGGCGCCACCGGGGCCGGGCGACGCGCGCGGTGCAGAAGGCGAGCGGGAAGGCGATCACCGCGCACAGGGCGGTGACCGCCAGGGCCACGCCGACGCTGCGCAGGATCACCTGGTGGAAGACGGAAGTCGTCAGCAGGGCGCGGAAGTTGTCCACCGACCAGACCTTGACGACCTCGGAGGTGAAGGAGTTCGTCGTCCAGAAGGCGGAGAGGAACAGCACGGTCAGCGAGCCGAGGTACAGCACGGCCAGCCACATCAGCGGGGCGGTCAGCAGCAGGGAGAGGCGCAGCCGGGGGCGGCGGTGCAGCATCCCGGCCAGCCGCCGGACGGTGGCCCTGGAGCCTTGCCGTGCGGCGGCCTGGGCGGTGACGGTCATGGTTCAGCCCTTGATCTCGGTCCAGGCCTGCACCCACTTGGCGTACGGGACGCACTTGACGTCCGTACGACCGTCCAGGCACTGCGGGATCGGCGTGTTCCAGAAGGCGACGCGCTTCCAGTAGGCGGTGTCGGCCGCGTGGTAGGTGGCGCAGAAGTTCTTGTCGCCGGTCTGGTCGCAGGCCTTGGCGTTGGCGGGGGCCTCACCGAAGTACTCGGCCACCTGGGCGTTGGCCTTCGGGGAGACGATCCAGTCCAGCCACTTGTAGGCGCAGTTGGGGTGCTTGGCCTTGGCGGAGATCATCCAGGTGTCGGACCAGCCGGTCGCGCCCTCCTTCGGCACGAACGCCTTGACCTTGGCGCCCTCGGAGGCGGCGAGGTTCACGATCACCTGCCAGGTGGTGCCGACCAGGGAGTCCCCGCTCTTGAAGGCGGAGACCTCCTTGAGGTAGTCGCCCCAGTACTCTCCGACGTCGGCGTTCTGCTTCTTCAGCAGGGCGACGGCGGCGTCGAACTGCTTCTGGTCGAGCGCGTACGGGTCCTTGATCTTCAACTCGGGCCTGGTGGCCTTGAGATACAGGGCGGCGTCGGCGATGTAGATGGGCGAGTCGTAGGCCGTGACGTGGCCCTTGTACGTGGCCGCGTCGTCGAAGACGGCCGACCAGGAGGTGGGCGCGGGCCGCACCTTCTCGGTGTTGTACATCAGCAGGTTGGCGCCGCGGCCGTGCGGGATGCCGTAGGCCTTGCCCTTGACGGAGTTCCAGGCCTGCATCTTCAGGTCGTCGAAGACGTCCTTGTAGTTCGGCACGAGGTCGGTGTTGACCGGGGCGGCGTCGCCGGAGGCGATCAGGCGCAGGGAGGCGTCGCCGGAGGCGGACACGGTGTCGTACTCCCCCGTCTTCATCAGCTTGACCATCTCGTCGGAGCTGGCCGCGACCTTGGAGTGGACCTGGCAGCCGGTCTGCTTCTCGAAGTCGCCGACCCAGTCGACCTTCGGGTCGTTGGAGCCGTCCTCGACGTAGCCGGCCCAGGCGATCACGTTGACCCGGCCCTCGGTCTTGCCGAGTTCGGACTGCGCCTTGAGGTCGGGAGGGTTGAGGCCGGTCGCGGAGTTGCCGCTCCCCGAGTCGGAGGAGCCGCATGCGGTGGCGGCGAGCAGCAGGGTGAGGGCGGCGGCCGTCTGGAGGGTTCGGGTCAGGCGCACGACGTACTCCATGGGTGAGGGGGTGCGGTGCTCAGCGGGCGTCGGGGACCTGGACGGCGTGGCGGCGGTGCCATGCCAGCCGTACCCGGGTGCCGCGGTAGGCGGCGACGTCCTCGGCGGAGGTCTCCAGGTTCTGCTGGAGTGCGGTGAGGCGGCCGCCGGTGTCGAGGTCGACCAGGAAGCGGGTGGAGTCGCCCAGGTAGACGACCTCGGCGACGGTGCCCGTGGCGGTCGCCTGCTCGGGCTCGTCGGCGACGGCGGACTCCTTCAGGACGCGGATCTTCTCCGGCCGGATGCTGTGCGTTCCGGGGGTGCCGAGGATCCGCCGGGCCGACTCGCCCTCGAGGAGGTTGGAGCTGCCGACGAAGGACGCCACGAAGGGGGTCGCCGGGCGTTCGTAGATCTCGGCGGGGGTGCCGACCTGTTCGACGCGGCCCTGGTGGAAGACGGCGATGCGGTCGCTCATCGTCAGGGCCTCCTCCTGGTCGTGGGTGACGAACACGAAGGTGATGCCGACCTCCCGCTGGAGCGCCTTGAGTTCGACCTGCATCTGCTCGCGCAGCTTGAGGTCGAGGGCGCCGAGGGGCTCGTCGAGCAGCAGCACGCGGGGACGGCCGACCAGGGCGCGGGCGAGGGCGACGCGCTGGCGCTGGCCGCCGGAGAGTTCGGCCGGGCGGCGTCCGCCGTAGCCTTCGAGGCGCACCTCGGCGAGGGCCTTGCGGGCGCGGACGAGCCGTTCGGCCTTGGGCACCTTGCGGATCTTCAGGGCATAGGCGACGTTCTGCTCGACGGTCATGTGCGGGAAGAGGGCGTAGTCCTGGAAGACGGTGTGGACGTCCCGTTCGAAGGGGGCGAGGCCGGTGACCTCCTGCCCGGCGAGTTCCACGCGGCCCACGTCCGGGGACTCGAAGCCGGCGATCAGACGCAGGACCGTGGTCTTGCCCGAGCCGGAGGGGCCGAGCATGGAGAAGAACTCCCCGTCCCGGATCTCCAGGTCGACCCCGTCCACGGCGGTCGTCTCCCCGAACGTCCTGCGCAGACCCTGCAGCCGGACGGCAACTCCCCTCATGCGGAACCTTTCTGACGCTCATGAACGTTGAGCGGAAACCTATGAACTCATAGTTCAAAGCTCAAGACCGTCTCTGGGTAAAACTTGGGTCAACTGGCAAGGTGGTGGCCGTGAAGCAGCGACACGTCGAGAACGGGGCCGGGAGCCCGCGCGGGACGGTGGACGCGGGTGAAGCCGGCCCCCGCAGAGTCGTCTTCGCGCCGGTGGAGAGCCGGGCACGGGTGGACGCGGTGGTGCGCAGGATCGGCGACGCCATCGAACTCGGGCTGCTCGCCGAGGGGGAGCAGCTGCCCGGCGAGAGCGAACTGGCCGGGCAGCTCGGTGTGTCCACGGTGACCCTGCGGGAGGCGCTGATGGCGCTGCGGCAGCAGGGTCTGGTCACCACCCGGCGGGGGCGCGGCGGCGGCAGCTTTGTCTCCCTGCCCGAAGTTCCGGGCGAGGAACGGCTGAAGACCCGGCTGCGCGGCTGGAGCACGGAGGAGCTGCGCGACCTCAGCGACCACTGGGCCGCCCTGTCGGGCGCGGCGGCCGGACTGGCGGCCGAGCGCACCGAGTCCGGCGATCTGGGCCCGCTCCTGCGTACCGTCGAGGAGTTGGCGGCGGCCGAGGACGCGGCGGCCCGCAGCCGGGTCTACGGCCGGTTCCATGTGGAACTGGCGGCGGCCGCGCAGTCCGCGCGGCTCACCCGGGAGCAGATCGCGCTCCAGACGGAGGTCGGTGCGCTGCTGTGCCTGGTGCTCGGCGACGACGAATATCGTGAAGAAGTCGCAGATCGTCATCGCGCCGTCGTCTCCGCCGTGCAGGATGGGGCCCGTGATACGGCCCGTACGCTGGCGGAGCGGTGCGTCCAGGAGTCCGCGGCGCGACTCATCGCCGTGCGGCTGGGCCTCTGACGACACGGCGTCCGGCCCTGTCCGCTGGAGGACGCCATGAGCATGAGCCGCGTAGGTGCCGGGGCGGCGACCACGACCCACGAGGCGTGTGCCGGGGAACGTGTCGCCGCGCGCGTGGGCCGCACGCTGGAGGCGGTCTTCGACGCGGTCGCCGAGATCCGCGCCGAGACGGCGGGTCTGCTGGCGCGGGTGGTCGCCGAGGGCCGCGCACCGGCGAGCGCCGACCTCGCCGCGCTGCGGCCGGGGCTGCATCTGCGCCTGGGCCGCGAGGAACTCGTGTCGGGGGCCGGTTTCGTCGCCGCGCCGGGGCTGCTGGCCGACGTGCCGGCCTGGCTGGAGTGGTGGCAGTGCACCGCGCGGGGGGACGTGCGGCCGCTGCTGCTCGACCTGGATCCGCGGCAGTCGGCGTACTCGGACTACACCCACTGGGACTGGTTCGTCCTGCCCCGCGACACCGGGCGGCGGGCCGTCGCCGGGCCCTACGTCGACTACTTGTGCTCCGACGAGTACAGCCTGACCCTGTCCGCGCCGGTCCAGGTGGCGGGCCGTTTCGCGGGCGTGGCCGCGGCCGATGTGTATCTACGGCACTTCGAGGCGGCCGTACTGCCACTGCTGCGCGAACTGCCCGGCCCCGCCCACCTGGTGAACGCCCGCGGCCGCGTGGCGGCCTCCGCCGACCCGGCCCATCTGGCCGGCTCCCTGACCAGGGGCCCGGACTTCTCGGCGGTTCTGGAACGGGGCCACCCCAGAACCCACGACGGAAACCACCTGGTGCCGTGCCGAGGCGTGCCCCTGATCCTGGTGATCAGGCCCTCGTGACCGGGCCGGGATGTCGACGACCGGCGCCCGGAGGGCTCACCGTCTCCGGTCGCCCCCGTGGCCGGAGCGGCCCGGCGCCGTCGGCGACCTGAACGCCGACGGTGCCGGGTCAGCCCTCCGGGGCCGAGACCACGCTCAGGTGGCCGGCCGGACGGCGGGCCCGCCCCGTCCTGCGCCGCACGGGCGCGGGACGGCGGGCCTCGCGGAGGACCAGGGTGAGGCGGGTGTAGCCGAGGTCCTGGAGGGTCGCCGGGGTCTCCTCGATGATGCGGCACTCGGTGGCGCCCCAGCGCGGGTCCGGGTGCAGCAGGGGACGCACCGAGCCGTCGGACACGACCGCCGTCTCGCCGACCGCGCGGAGCCAGTGCGGCAGCCCCTGCCGGTACGCGGCCTCCATGATGGGGTCCTCGGCGATGTCCTGGAGGATGGCCTGAAGTCCGTGGTCGTGGCCACTGCGCTCCACCGTGGCGGCGAAGTGCGCCAGCATCGGCAGGCACCAGCGGGACTCGTGCTCGCCGAGGACCGTGCCCGCGTCCGGGTGGAACAGCACGAACCGGAGGAAGTTGTCGCCCGGCATGGCCGTCGGGTGCGGACCGACGCCACGGAAGAGTGACGTGAAAGCGCTGTTGGTCAGGACCACGTCCCAGGCGTGGTCGACGACGAGGGACGGGAAGGGGACGGCCTCCAGGAACGTGGTGTAGTCCCGGAGGTAGGCCTGCGCCTCGGAACGAACGGGGACGGCCCGCGGCGCCGGCCGCTGCCCTCCTGCCTGATGTGCCATCGGGAGGTCACCCCTCTTGCCTCTGCGGCCTTCACGCGGCGCCTTGATCCTGCTTCCCCTCCGTGAGGCGTGTCAACTATCGTGGCATTCCATGCCGGTTGACGGCTGAAATTGGCCACAGTTGTGGCGAGACCTGGATGCGAGTTCGAACGACCGGTTACTCTCCGGGAAGTTCACGGCACCCCGCCTTTGTGAGAAGCCTGTGAGAGACGTAGGAGATCTGTCGGTGACGGATGGCATCGAGGATCCGGGCGCCACGGCCTCGGCCGTGCTGCCGGCCGTCGTCGCACGCGTCACCGCGCTGGCCGACCGGCTCGACGTGCCCCAGGCGGAGGTCTTCGACGTCGGCCGCCTGTCCGCGGCCTGCGGCGTGCCGGAGCCCGTGGTCAGAACCCTGCTGAGCGGCCGGACCGCGGGCGAGCCGGACGTGCAGGCCCGCTTCCTGCAACGGCTCGGCCTGCTGCGCCGCACCCGGCTCAAGCCCAACGGGCGCCGCTACACCCAGCAGGAGATCGCCGACGGCGCGAGCATGTCGCGGCAGCAGGCGGGCGCCCTCATCAACGGCGACCGGCGCCCCACCATGGAGCACTGCGACGCCATCCAGCGGTTCTTCCGGGTGCACGCCGGATTCCTCACCGCCGAGGACCCCGAGGCGCTCGCGGGGGCCCTTCAGCACACCGAGCAGGAACTCCTCCAGCGGCTCGCCGACCGCGAGCGGGAGGCGGAGACGGCCGCCGACGACCCGCTGGAGCGGCTGCTCCAGGACCACGGCGTGCGCGGAATCGCCTGGCGGGCCGCGCAGCTGCCCACCGACCAGCACCGCGACAAGGTCGCCGAGTGGCTGGACATGCTTCTGGAGAGCGTCAAGCGGCCCGAGTAGTGATGCCGAAAAGACGCGTGCGCATCGGCAGGGACACGCGCCGGCTGTGCGCCGATCCGGTCGGCGAGGTGACACTGCCGGCCCGGGCCCGGCCCGCCGGCCCGTACGCCGCGCTGTGCGAGGCGATGAGCCGGCGCCGCGGCGGCCCGTCCGCTTCCGTACGGCCGCCTTCCCGCCCGGAACCGCCGGCGGGCTGTGGCCCGACATGACCGACCAGGACCTGGTCCTCGTCGAGAAACGCACCGCCCCCGACCACCAGTTGGTGATCCTCGGCCACGAGCTGCGGCACATGCGGGCCGGGCACCGCGGCCATCACGAGGACGGTGCCGGGGTCGCCACACGCCTGCTCGACGACGGCACCGATCTCCGGGCGGCCGTGCGCCATGCCGCCGCGCGCAGCCGGTTCGCCCTCGCCGAGGAGGAGGCGAAGAGCTTCGGTCTGCCGCCGGCCGGCAAGTTCCGTACGTGGCTCGCGGGTTCGTCCCTGCGCGGGCCGGTGCGGCGCGACCATCCGGCCGGGCGGATCGAGGCGTCCCTCGGCTACCTGGGGCGGCGGGTGGAAGGGGACGGCCCGGGCAGGAACCGGCCGTAGGGGCAAGATGTCCGAGGCGCCCGGGGTTTGATTCGCCTGAGCTGAGTGGGCGAACCGGCGCGGAGCGCGAGGGCATTGTCAGTGGTGGGCGGCAAGCTGGAGGCCGCGCCACCGCCGTGCGGAGGCGCCGTGCGCCGTCCGGGCGACCGGGCGCGCGACCGTGTGACGCCGAAACCGGGGAGAGCGATCCATGCCCACCGTCGTACTGACCGACCACGAACGCACCGCCGTCCAGGCCTATCTCAGGCTCCTGCACACGGTTCGCGCTGCCTTCGACAGCCCTCCGGGCGGCGCCCGCCCACCGGTGGTCCCGCCCTCCGTGCTCGCCGAGGCGGAACAGGCGCTGGCCCGGGCGGGCCTGACGGGCAACGAGGAGGCGTTCTTCCGGCTTCTGCACAGCTGGTGCCCGGGGCCGTGACCCCTCAGGCGCGCGGGACCGTCACCGCGGTGACCACCAGGCCCTGACGCACGGTCCAGCGCCCCTCGAAGTGGCCGAGGCGCCGTCCGTCGACCAGGGGGCCCGGGACGAGGAGCCGGGCGCGGAATTCGCCGCGCGACGCCGGGCCCGCGGCGGTGCTCACCTCGACGTCCGCCTCCTCGAAGTCCAGCCACTTGCCGGTGAGCGGGAACCAGGCCTTGTAGACGGACTCCTTCGCGCTGAACAGCAGCCGGTCCCAGTGCACACCGGGGTGCAGCGCGGCCAACCGCGCCAGACGCCGTGCCTCGGCGGGCAGGGCGATGGTGGACAGCACGCCCTCGGGGAGCGGAGCGTGCGGTTCGGCGTCGATGCCGAGGGAGGCCAGGTCGGTGGCGCGGACCAGGGCGGCGGCGCGGTAGCCCTCGCAGTGGGTCATGCTGCCCGCCAGCCCCTCCGGCCAGCGCGGGGCGCCCCGCTCGCCGGGCAGCACGGGCCGCGGCGGCACGCCGAGCTTCTCCATGGCGACGCGGGCGCAGGCGCGCACGCCGGCGAACTCGCGCCGGCGCTTGCCGACCGCCCGCGCCACCGCCGCCTGCTCCTCGGGGTGCAGCGGGGCCAGGTCGGTCTCGTCGTCGCCGTACGCCTCCACGGCCACCACCGAGTCCGGCAGCAACTCCTCGATCACCGGGTTCCGACCTCCAGGGGAAGAATGGGGCGCAGCCTGCCCGGGGGGTCCTTGCGCTTGCGCCACTCTCGGGGGTACCCGACCGACACCTCCTCGAAGCGGACGCCCTCGTGGTGGGTGGTCCGCGGAATGTGGAGGTGGCCGTAGACCACGGCGGCCGCGCGGAATCTGCGGTGCCAGTCGGCGGTGCGCCGGGTGCCGCACCACATGGCGAACTCCGGGTACCACAGGACGTCCGTCGGGTGCCGGTGGAGCGGGTAGTGGTTGACGAGCACGGTCGGCAGGTCGCCGGGGAGTGCGGCGAGTCTGCGTTCGGTCTCGGCGACTCGGGCCGCGCACCAGGCCTCGCGAGTCGGATACGGGTCCGGATGCAGCAGGAACTCGTCCGAGCAGACCACGCCCGTGCCGTGCGCGTAGGCCAGTCCCTCGTCCTTGGTCGCGCAGCCGGCCGGCAGGAAGGAGTAGTCGTAGAGCAGGAACAGCGGTGCCACGGCCACCGGGCCGCCCGGCCCGTCCCAGACCGGGTAGGGGTCCTCGGGCGTCGTCACGCCCAGTTCGCGGCACAGCTCGACCAGGTGCTCGTAGCGGGCGACGCCACGCAGGGTGACGGTGTCGCGCGGATGGGTCCACAGCTCGTGGTTGCCGGGGACCCAGACCACCTTGCGGAACCGGCCCGCCAGTGTCTTCAGGGCCCAGCGGATGTCGGCGACGGTCTCCGCGACGTCGCCGGCCACGAGCAGCCAGTCGTCCTCCCGTTCCGGGGCCATCCGCTCGACCAGGGCGCGGTTCTCGCTGTAGCCGATGTGCAGGTCGCTGATGGCGAGCAGCCGCCCGGCCTCACCGGCCTTCCCCGTCACCTCTCGCCCCCTGTCGCCCACATCATGGGCACCACAAGAGCACATCCGGCGGCACGGAGACAAGCGCGGCCCGCGGCGGTCGTGGACGTTGCGCCACAGGGGGTCGGGCGGTGCCTCCGTGTGGCACGACCCGGTCTGCGGAAGTCGTATGATCACCCCAACACCGCCGCCTCAACTCCCTTTCGCGCAGGGCGGCTTGGTGTCCCTCCTTCCCCTCTGGCCGGGCTCGGCCCACTTCGCCCTGCCCGCGACCCCCCGAAAGGCGGCCCGCATGGTCTCCCGCGTACGCGTCTGGCTCAACCGCACGTACGCGGAGAACGTCTTCTTCATGGATCAGCTGCGGAGAAATCCCGGCGACCGGACCGTCGAGATCCATGCCACGCACGGCGACGCCGACTCGCCCGTGCTGGCCGCCGCCGACACCGCGGAGCTCGAACCGGAGGGCCTGTCCCCCGCCGCCTACGTCGAGTACGCGCTGGACCAGTGCGCGCGGCGCGGCATCGACGTGTTCGTGCCGCGGCTGAACCAGGCCGCGATCGTGGCGCACCGCGCCGACTTCGCGGCCGCGGGCACCGCGCTGCTCGCGCCGACGCCGGAGGCGGTGGCCGTCTTCGCGGACAAGGCGACGGCGTACGAGGCGGCCCGGTCGATCGGCGTACCGGTGCCGCCGTGGTGGCGGGTCCGCACGGCCTGCGAACTCGTGACCGCGGTAACAGCGTTGGAGGAGTCCGGGCATCTGGCGTGCTTCAAGCCCGCGGCAGGTGCGGGCGGCGTCGGCTTCCGCGTCATCACGCGCGCGCCCTTCTCACTGAGGCAGCTGAGCGGCTTCCCCGGCCCGCACGTCCCGCTGGACCTGGTCCTGCGGGCCCTGGAGCAGGCGGACGGTCCGGTGGACTGGCTGGTGATGCCCCGGCTGGAGCAGCCGGAGGTGTCGGTCGACTGCCTGACCGGGCCGGACAACCGGATCCGGCTGGCCGTGGGGCGCACCAAGAACGGCCGCCGCCGCGGCTTCACGCTGCACGAGCAGTGGCTGGAGCCCGCCCGGCGGATCGCGGAGGGCTTCGGGCTGCACTATCTGTCCAACATCCAGTTCCGGATGTACGGCGACCGCCCGGTACTGCTGGATGTGAACCCGCGCCCGGCGGGCGGACTGCACCAGCTCGCGCAGTGCGGGGTCAACGCCCCGTGGGCCGCCGTGCAGTTGGCGCTCGGTGAGGATCAGGGGGTGGTGGCGCCGCCGTTCCTCGGGCAGGACTACACGGTGGTGTCGGGGCCGCGTCCGCTGCGGCCGGAGGCGATGGTCCGGCCGCGGAGCGAGATGCCCGCACAAGCGACCGTGGCCCGCACGGGGGCCCCGGCGTAGCGGCCCCTCCGGGATCGGTAGGGACCAATCACGGCGTCATGTCTTGACACCCGGATTGGTCCATACCAACTTGGTTGCGCACCTCCTGCACGGCCCGCCCTGCACCTCTCTGCACCTCTGTGCCTCCCGAACACCCCCATATCTTCAGGGAGATAGCGTGCGCGACACATTGAGACGTCCCGGACGTCGGTTCCTCGCCCTGCTCGGCTCCGCGGCCCTGGCGCTCGCCGGGGCCATCGCCCTGCCGGGCACGGCCCACGCGGCCAACATCCTGAACAACCCCGGCTTCGAGTCGGGCGGCCTCTCCCCCTGGACCTGCACCGGCAACCTCGGTTCGGTGGTCTCCTCCCCCGTGCACGGCGGCTCCAAGGCCCTCGCCGGCGCGGTGACGTCGAGCGACAACGCCCAGTGCACCCAGACCGTCCCGGTCCAGCCCAACACGACGTACAAGCTGAGCGGCTGGGTGCGCGGCTCCTATGTCTACCTCGGCGTCGACGGCGGCGCCTCGACCTGGACCTCGTCCCCGTCGGCGTACAGCCAGTTGTCGGTCTCCTTCACCACCGGCGCCGGCCAGACCAGCGCGACCGTCTACGTCCACGGCTGGTACGCGCAGGGCACCTACTACGCCGACGACATCAGCCTGGACGGCCCCGGCGGTGGCGGCGGCGACACCCAGGCGCCCACCGCGCCGGCGGGCCTGACCTCCACCGGCAAGACGTCCTCCAGCGTGTCGCTGAAGTGGAACGCCGCCACGGACAACGTCGGCGTCACGGCGTACGACGTCTACAGCGGCGCCGGCCAGGTGCTGAGCGTCTCCGGTACGTCCGCCACGGTGAGCGGCCTGTCGCCGAGCACCTCCTACACCTTCACGGTCAAGGCGCGCGACGCCGCCGGGAACGTCTCCGGCGCCTCCAACTCCGTCACGGTCACCACCGACGCGGGCAGCGGCGGCGGTGGCGGCGGCTTCAAGCAGGCGGCTCCGTACCTGTACGAGGGCTGGGGCAGCCCACCGAGCGCGACCTCGGTGATGAGCACGACCGGCATCAAGTGGTTCACGATGGCGTTCGTGCTCGACTCGGGCGGCTGCACCCCGTCCTGGGACAGCCAGCGGCCGCTGACCGGCGGCGTCGACCAGACCGCCATCAACCAGATCCGCTCGGCGGGCGGTGACGTCGTCCCCTCGTTCGGCGGCTGGAGCGGCAGCAAGCTCGGGGCCAACTGCTCCTCCGCGAGCGCGCTCGCCGGGGCGATCCAGAAGGTGATCGACGCCTACGGCCTGAAGGCGGTCGACATGGACGTCGAGAACTCGGACGAGTTCGAGAACGAGGCCGTGCAGGCCAAGATCCTCACCGCACTCAAGACGGTCAAGGCCAACAACCCCGGTCTCAAGACGATCGTCACCTTCGGCACCTCGACGACCGGCCCGACCTACTACGGCAACCGGCTCATCGAGCAGGCCAAGTCGCTGAACGCGGACATCGACGTCTTCACCATCATGCCGTTCGACTTCGGCGGCGGCGCGGACATGTACGGCAACACCGTGAACGCGGCCGAGGGCCTGAAGGCCAAGCTGAAGTCGACCTTCGGCTGGGACGACGCCACCGCCTACTCCCACATCGGCATCTCCGGCATGAACGGCCTGTCCGACCAGCAGGAGAACACGACCCCGGCGATCTGGACCCAGGTACGGGACTGGGCCAACGGCCACCACATCGCACGGCTCGCCTTCTGGTCGGTCAACCGCGACCGGCCCTGCCCGGGCGGCGGCGTGGCGGAGAACTGCTCCGGCATCAGCCAGAACAACTGGCAGTTCACCTCGATTACGGCGGGCTTCACCGGCTGAGCCCACAACCAGTCGCATACCGCACGCCGTTGACGTCCCCCCGGGTCCCCGGACCTGGGGGGACGCCCTCTTCGGGCTTCTTCCGGGACCGCTTCCGGGACTTCGTCCGCAACTTCTTCCGGTTTTTTTCCGCCGGGGGTGTATCAGGGCCCGGACCAGCGACTCTCAAGGGTGGGGGAACGGGGAAGACGGGGGACCACGGGGGACCACGGGGGAAACGGGGGACGGGGGGTCGGGGCGGTCGGTCGCCGTACGGGGGAGCGACCGGCCGGCCCGGCGGACTACCTGAGATACGCCAGGCCGGGATGGACGGCGAGGTAGCCGTCGACGAGCCGGCGGGCGACGTTCACGGAGTCGACCAGCGGGTGCAGCGCGAAGGCCTTCACGGCCGTCGCACGGGAGCCCGTCCCCGCCGCGGCGAGCACCTCCCGCTCGACCGCCTTGACCGCGCAGACCAGCCCGGTCGCGTGCCCGGGCAGCGGGCCGACCGAAACCGGGTGGGCGCCGTTCGCGTCGACCAGGCAGGGCACCTCGACGACGGCCTCGGCGTCCAGCGCCGAAAGGGTGTCCCGGTTGCGGACGTTGAGGATCAGCGTGGTGCGCTCGTCGCGGGCGATGGCCCGCATCAGGGCGAGGGCGACCTTCTCGTAGCCGCCGGAGAGGTCGTCGGCTTCCCGCTCCCCCGCCCCCGCCGCCTCGCGGTTCTCCGCCATGTAGGTGGCCTCGCGCTCGGCGCGGGTGCGGTTCCAGGCCGGGAGGGCGGCGGCCTGCGGATCCCGCAACTCCTCGTAGAACCGGGCCTGCTGGTCGCGCAGGAAGGCGCCGCGGGTCTTCCCGGGCCCCTGGTGGGCCTGTACGGCCTCGCGGTTGAAGTAGTAGTAGTGCAGGTACTCGTTGGGGATCGCGCCCAGCGACCGGAGCCATTCGGCGCCGAAGAGCCTGCCCTCCTCGAAGGAGCCGAGCAGTTCGGGGTCGGCGAGCAGGCGCGGGAGTTCGTCGCGGCCGTCCACGCGCAGTCCGCGCACCCAGCCGAGGTGGTTGAGGCCGGCGTAGTCGATCCACGCCCGCCCGGGGTCCGCGCCCAGCACCCGGGCGATGCGCCGGCCGAGGCCGACCGGCGAGTCGCAGATGCCGATCACCCGGTCGCCGAGGTGACGGGACATGGCCTCGGTGACCAGTCCGGCCGGGTTGGTGAAGTTGATGACCCAGGCGTCGGGTGCCAGCCGGGCCACCCGCCGGGCGATCCCGACGGCGACGGGTACCGTGCGCAGTCCGTAGGCGATGCCGCCCGCGCCCACCGTCTCCTGGCCGAGCACGCCCTCGGCGAGCGCCACCCGCTCGTCGTCCGCGCGCCCCTCCAGGCCGCCGACGCGGATGGCGGAGAACACGAAGTCGGCGCCGCGCAGGGCCTCGTCCAGGTCGGTGGTGGCCCGCACCACCGGCGCGTCCGGTGCCCCGGCGGCCTGTTCGGCCAGCACCCTGGTGACCGCGGACAGCCGTCCGGCGTCCAGGTCGTGCAGGACGACCTCGGTGACCCGGCCCTCGGCACGGTCGGCGAGCAGTGCCCCGTACACCAGCGGCACGCGGAATCCGCCGCCGCCCAGAATCGTCAGCCTCACGCCTGCACCCTACGTCCACGTCCGCCCCCGCGCCGGGGGCCGGTGACGCGGGCCAGGGACACGTCGGACGTCCGTTCTGTTGTGGTGAAGCCTTGAACTCCCGTTCCGCGCAAGGACTTTCTCTGTTTCAACTCTTGACGGTGGCGGAGCCCGGGGGCACATTGGCCGCGCAAACACGATTGAGAGCGCTCTCACGACCTCCCCGTACGTGTTGGAGCAAGGCATCCGAGCACCCCCACTCCGTACCCGAGAGGCACCCCCCATGAGTGAACCCCCCGTCGCACCCGCCGATACGCGCCGCAGACGTTCCGTGCGGCGCGCGCTCGTCGCCGCCCTCGGCACACTCGGCCTGGCGGCGGCCGCCGCCACCGCCGGGACCCTGCCCGCGAACGCCTCCGCCCCCACACCCCCGTCGGGCTGGACACAGGTCTTCCTCGACGACTTCGACGGCCCGGCCGGTAGCGGTGTCAACACTGCCAACTGGCAGTACGACATCGGCACTTCGTACCTGGGCGGCGCCGCCAACTGGGGTACCGGCGAGGTCGAGACGATGACCTCCAGCACCAGCAACGTCTCCCTGGACGGCAGCGGCAACCTGCTCATCACCCCGCGCCGGGACGCCTCCGGCAACTGGACCTCGGGACGTATCGAGACCAAGCGCACCGACTTCCAGCCCCCGTCCGGCGGCAAGCTGCGCGTGCAGGCCCGTATCCAGATGCCCAACGTCACCGGCGCCGCGGCCAAGGGGTACTGGCCCGCCTTCTGGACGCTGGGCGCGCCCTTCCGCGGCAACTACTGGAACTGGCCCGGGGTCGGCGAGCTGGACATCATGGAGAACGTCCAGGGCCTCAACACCAACTGGGCGACCATGCACTGCGGCACCAACCCGGACGGGCCGTGCAAGGAGACGACGGGCATCGGCGGTTCGGCGTCGTGCACGGGCAGCACCTGCCAGGCCGGCTTCCACACCTACGCGATGGAGTGGGACAGGTCGACCGGCCCCGAGGAGATCCGCTTCTACCTCGACGACGTCAACTTCCACACCGTGCGAGCCAACCAGGTGGACGCGACGACCTGGGCCAACGCCACCAACCACGGGTACTTCGTCATCCTGAACGTGGCGATGGGCGGCGGCTTCCCCGGCGCGTTCGGCGGCGGCCCCGACGGCGGCACCGAGCCCGGCCACCCGATGACCGTGGACTACGTGCAGGTGCTCCAGTCCTCCGGCGGTGGGAGCGGTACGACACCTCCCCCGTCCGGCAACCGGGACGCCTACAGCCCCATCCAGGCCGAGTCCTACGACAGCCAGAGCGGCGTCGTCACCGAGTCGACCACCGACACCGGCGGCGGCCAGAACATCGGCTCCGTCGCAAACGGCGACTGGGCCCTCTACAAGGGCGTGAACTTCGGCTCCACCGCGGCCCGGCAGTTCTACGCGCGGGTCGCCAGCGGCGCCGCGAGCGGGGTCAGTGGACTGGTCGAGGTGCGCCTGGACAGCCGCGCCAACGCCCCCATCGGCAGCTTCGCGCTGGCCAACACGGGAGGCTGGCAGTCCTGGAGGACGGTCCCGGCGAACATCAGCCCGGTGACCGGCACCCACGACGTGTACCTCACCTTCAGCAGCGGCCAGCCGGCGGACTTCGTGAACGTCAACTGGTTCGACTTCGGTCACTGACCGGCACGCGTCTCCGGGCGCCGGGGCTCCACGCACGCGCGTGGGGCCCCGGTGCCGTGTCGTGACCCGTGCCGTGGCCGCTGCCGTGCCTTGCCGTCGGCGACGTGCGTCGCGTATCGCGTGCCGTGTGTCGTGTGTCGTGTGTCGTGTGTCGTGTGCATGATCCGAACGTGGCATGGAAGACGCTCACCGTGATCGAAGCAGCCATGACCGCGGCAGTCGTGACCGCGGCAACCCCGGGGTACCTGTCCGGCGCGGGCGCCTCCACCCTGGCGGGTCCGCCGATCGAGGTGAAGGATCCGCCATACGAGGACACCCTGTATTACGAGGACACCCTGTAGACGGACGAGCCGGTCGCGCCCGGCACGGTGATCACCACACCGAAGGCCACGCCGCAAGGCGACCTGCCGGGCGCGGTGGCCAGGTCCCTCGACAGCAAGGGAGTTGACGCGGAATGAGCAAGAAGCCCACCGAGGTGGCGACGCAGGCCTCCCGGGCGACCGATACCGGGCCCCCGTCCGCCGCGGCCGCCCGCGGCCGGACGCCGACCGCGGCCACGAAGCCCACGGCCCCGAGCCCCGGTCCCGGCCCCACGGACAGCCAGGCGTCGGCGACCACCCACGCCCAGGCGCCGGAGTCGCGGTCCGCACCGCCCGACCGCAAGGCCCCCACCGGGGCCACAGCCTCCCGCAGCAAGGAAGACCAGGCACCGGACGCGGGTGCCGATGTCCGGGTGCCGGTGGCGCCGGCCGCCGATTGGGTGAATCCGCTGCGTGATCCCCGGGACCGGCGGCTGCCGCGCATCGCGGGGCCGTCCGGACTCGTGATCTTCGGCGTCACCGGGGACCTGTCACGTAAGAAGCTGATGCCCGCCGTGTACGACCTGGCCAACCGCGGGCTGCTGCCGCCGGGCTTCTCCCTGGTCGGCTTCGCCCGGCGGGACTGGGAGGACCAGGACTTCGCGCGGGTGGTGCACGACGCGGTGCAGGAGCACGCTCGTACGCCGTTCCGCGAGGAGGTCTGGCAGCAGCTCTCCGAGGGCATGCGGTTCGTCCCCGGCGACTTCGACGACGACACGGCGTTCAAGCACCTGCGCGCGGCGGTGGAGAACCTGGACTCCTCGCGCGGTACGGGCGGCAACTTCGCCTTCTACCTCTCCGTACCGCCGAGGTTCTTCCCCAAGGTCGTGCAGCAGCTGAAGAAGCACGGCCTGGCGGAGGGGCCGCAGGGCTCCTGGAGGCGAGCGGTCATCGAAAAGCCGTTCGGTCACGACCTGGCCAGCGCCCGGGAGCTGAACCGGATCGTGCACGAGGTGTTCGACCCGGAGCAGGTCTTCCGCATCGACCACTACCTGGGCAAGGAGACCGTCCAGAACATCCTGGCGCTGCGTTTCGCCAACCAGATGTACGAGCCGGTCTGGAACCGCTCCTACGTCGATCATGTGCAGATCACCATGGCCGAGGACATCGGCATCGGCGGCCGGGCCGGCTACTACGACGGCATCGGCGCCGCCCGCGACGTACTCCAGAACCACCTGCTGCAACTGATGGCGCTCACCACGATGGAGGAACCCATCGCCTTCGACGCCGAGGCGCTGCTCACCGAGAAACTGAAGGTGCTGAAGTCGGTGCGGCTGCCCGAGGACCTGGGCACCCACACCGTGCGCGCCCAGTACGCGACGGGCTGGCAGGGCGGCAGGCAGGTCGCCGGCTACCTCCAGGAGGAGGGCATCAACGCGCGGTCGAAGACCGACACCTACGCGGCGCTGCGCCTGGAGATCGACAACCGCCGCTGGGCCGGTGTCCCGTTCTACCTGCGCACCGGCAAGCGCCTGGGCCGCCGGGTCACCGAGATCGCGGTCGTCTTCCAGCGGGCCCCGCACTCCCCCTTCGACACCACCGCCACCGAGGAACTGGGCGAGAACGCGATCGTGATCCGCGTCCAGCCGGACGAGGGCATGACGGTCCGCTTCGGCTCGAAGGTGCCCGGCACCTCCATGGAGATCCGGGACGTGACGATGGACTTCGCCTACGGCGAGTCCTTCACGGAGTCCAGCCCGGAGGCCTACGAACGCCTCATCCTGGACGTGCTGCTCGGCGACGCGAACCTGTTCCCCCGCACCCAGGAAGTGGAAGAGTCCTGGAGGATCCTCGACCCGGTGGAGGCGTACTGGGACGACCACGGCAGGCCGGCGCAGTACCCGTCGGGCACGTGGGGTCCGCCGGAAGCCGACGAGATGCTCGCACGAGACGGACGGAGCTGGCGCAGGCCATGAAGATCGACCTCACCGACACCACAGCGGGAGACATCAACAAGGCGCTGGTGCGGGGCCGCCGCGCCATCGGCACACCCGCCGTGGGCATGGTCCTGACGATGGTCATCGTCACGGACGAGGAGAACGCCTACGACTCGCTGAGGGCCGCCGAGGAGGCCTCTCACGAGCACCCCTCGCGCACCCTGCTCGTCATCAAGCGGCACACCCGTACGCTGCGGGACCGCACGCACTCCCGGCTGGACGCGGAGGTGCGGGTCGGCTCCGAGGCCGGCACGGGCGAGACGGTCGTGCTGCGCACCTACGGCGAGGTGTCCGACCACGCCGACTCGGTGGTGCTGCCGCTGCTGCTGCCGGACGCGCCGGTCGTCGTCTGGTGGCCGGTGGACGCGCCCGAGAACCCCTCGAAGGACCCGCTGGGCAAGCTGGCGCAGCGCAGGATCACCGACCTGTACGCCTTCGAGCGACCGCTGGAGATCCTCCAGACGCGCGCGCGCAACTACGCCCCCGGCGACACCGACCTCGCCTGGACCCGGCTCACCCTGTGGCGCTCGATGCTGGCCGCGGCCCTGGACCAGGCCCGGATGCGGGTGACCTCGGCGGCCGTGGAGGCCGAGGCGGACAACCCGAGCGCGGAGCTGCTGGCCCGCTGGCTGGAGGCCCGGCTGGACGTGCGCACGGACCGCGTGGTCTCGGGCGGCCCGGTCGTCACGGCCGTACGGCTGGGCACCGACAACGGCGAGGTCGTCATCGACCGGCCCGAGGGCCCGCTGGCCACGCTGACCCTGCCGGGCCAGCCGCCGCGCACCCTCGCGCTGAAGGTCCGCCCGCTCTCCGAACTCATCGCCGAGGAGCTGCGCCGCCTCGACGCCGACGAGATGTACGCCGTCGCCCTGCGCGGCGAGGGCGCCAAGGAGACCGTCTGAATGTCCGACATCCAGGAAGTGAACTGACATGGCATCGATGCAGTTGGGTCTCGTCGGCCTCGGCAAGATGGGCGGCAACATGCGGGAACGCCTCCGCAACGCCGGCATCACCGTGGTGGGCTACGACCGCGATCCGGACCTCTCCGACGTGGACAACCTGGTCGATCTCGTGGACCGGCTCGAGGCACCGCGCACGGTCTGGGTGATGGTGCCTGCCGGTGCCGCCACCCAGGGTGTCATCGACCAGTTGGCGACCCTGCTCAAGCCCGGCGACATCGTCGTCGACGGCGGCAACTCCCGGTGGACGGACGACGAGAAGCACGCCAAGCAGCTGCGCGCGCGGGACATCGGCTTCGTCGACGCGGGCGTCTCCGGGGGCGTGTGGGGCCTGAAGAACGGCTACGCGCTGATGGTGGGCGGCGACAAGGAGCACGTCCGGTGGCTGGAGCCGATCTTCGACGCGCTCAAGCCACAGGGTCCGTACGGCTTCGTCCACGCGGGCAAGGTGGGCGCGGGCCACTTCGCGAAGATGGTCCACAACGGCATCGAGTACGCGATGATGCAGGCCTACGCCGAGGGCTGGGAGCTGCTGGAGAAGGTCGACTCGGTCACCGACGTGCGCGAGGTGTTCCGCTCCTGGACACAGGGCACCGTCATCCGCTCCTGGCTGCTGGACCTCGCCGTCGACGCCCTGGACGACGACGAGCACCTGGAGAAGCTGCGCGGCTACGCGGAGGACTCCGGCGAGGGCCGCTGGACGGTGGAGGCCGGCATCGACAACGCCGTGCCGATGCCGGCCATCACCTCCGCCCTGTTCGCGCGGTTCGCCTCCCGGCAGGAGGACTCCCCGCAGATGAAGATGGTCTCGGCGCTGCGCAACCAGTTCGGCGGTCACGCGGTGGAGGCGGCACCGGAGGAACGGACGAAGAAGGACTGACGCTCGGCCCACCGCCGGTGCGCTCCGCTCCGGACGCACCACCCAGCACGCGGAGCACCGGGCGCGCTGCTCCGCGGGGCGCAGGGCCTGCTCGGGGCGCGGCGCCGCCACGCGCACGGACGCATTCGGGGCACCGCGCCGCCAGGGGCACGAGCACGCCCGAGACGTCCGCCCAAGGGGCACACCGGCACGCCCGGGGCGCCATGCCGACAGGCGCACTGGCAAGCTCGGGGCGGAGGCGCCCGCCCCAAAGGCACACACGGGGGCGGTGCCGACAGGGGCACGAGACGCTTGGCCCACCACCGGGCGCACTCCGCCCCGGACGCACCACTCGGCACGCGGAGCACCAGGCGCACTGCGCCGCAGAGCGCAGGGCCCGCTCGGGACGCCGCGCCAGCAGGCACACGGGTGCTTTCGGCACGCCGCGCCGCCAAGCGCACAGGCACGCGCGAGACGCCCGCCCAACGGGCGCACAAGCACGCTCGGGGGCCGCGCCTCCAGGCGCGCGAGCACGCACGGGGTGCCCCGCCCAACGGGCACACAAGCACGCACGGAGGCCGCATCGGCAGGCGCACGAGCACGCCCGGGGGCCGCGACGACAAGCTCACTGGCGAACTCGGGGCGCACGCACGTCCGAGGCGCCCGCCCAACGGGCATCCCCGCACGCTCGGGGTGCCCTGCTGACAGGCTCACGAGCACGCCCGGGTGCCGCGCCGACAGGCGCACGGGCACGCCCGGGGAGCCCCGCGCCGCCAGGTGTACGAGTGCGATTGGGGGCCGTACCCCCGTGTGTGCCGGTCGGGGCGCGCGTTGGGGCGTCGGGAGGTGGTCAGTGAGGTGTGGCTGTGTCCAGGAGGGGGCTCAGTTCGCGGGCCACGGTTTCCAGGGGACGTACGCCTCCTTCGGCGCGGGCCATGATGATCGCTCCTTCCAGGGAGCTGATCATCAGCGTGGCCAGCGGCTCGGCCCGCTCGGCCGGTACGCCCATGCCTGCCAGGGCCTCCGCGACCGGCGCCCGCCAGGCCGTGAACGCGGCGGCCGCCGCCTCCCGGGTGGACGCGTGGGTCGAGGCGCAGTCCACCGTCGCCGCGGCAACCGGGCAGCCCGAGAGGGATCCGGCCGTCTCGTACTCGTCGGTCCACTGCCGGACCATGGCGGCGAAGAGCCCGCCCGGTGTCGGCTCGACCAGGCCCGCCATGAAGCGGGCGACGCGCCGGCCCGCGTACCGGCCGGCCCAGGCCACCGCCTCGTTGACCAGCTGCTCCTTGCCGCCCGGGAAGTAGTGCTGGAGGGATCCACGGGGCGCGTCCGCGTGGGCGGCCACCTCCCGCATCCCGGTCGCGCCCACGCCGTCGCGCCGGATGAGCTGGGCCGCGCTGAAGACCATCCGCTCGCGCGGTCCCCGCTCGGTACCCGTCATCGTCGGCCTCCCGGCTCCGTACGCATCTCGCGCCCCACCCTATGACCGCCGTCATGAGCGCGGCTACTATGACCGCTGTCATAGCAAGGTCTCGACCTCAGGGCGGTCCTCGTGAACGTCGGCTTCATCGGTCTCGGAGTCATGGGGCAGCCCATGGCGCTCCGGCTGGCCCGCTCCGGCACTCCCCTCACCGTGTGGAACCGCACGGCCTCCCGTACCGCTCCCCTGCGCGCGGCCGGCGCCGAGGTGGCGGCTGACCCCGGCGGGGTGTTCGCCCGGTCGGACGTGGTGCTGTCGATGCTGGCGGACGACGCCGCCACCGACGCGGCCCTTGGCCGGGGCGGGCCGGACTTCGCCGCGCGTGTCGCGGGGCGGGTGGTCGTCCACATGGGCACCACCTCGCCCGCCTACTCACGCGCCCTGGAGGCCGACGTACGCGCGGCGGGCGGGAGTTACGTCGAGGCGCCCGTCTCCGGTTCCCGCGTCCCGGCGGAGAACGGCCACCTGGTGGCGATGCTGGCCGGTGAGGAGCGAGCGGTGCGGACCGTACGCCCGCTGCTCGCCCCCCTGTGCCGGCAGACGTTCGTGTGCGGCCCCGCGCCGGGCGCGCTGCTGACGAAGCTGTCGGTGAACCTCTTCCTGATCACGCTGGTGACCGGGCTCACCGAGGCGTTCCACTTCGCCGAGCGGCAGGGACTCGACCCGCGGCTGTTCCTCGAGGTCCTGGACGCGGGCCCGATGGCCAGCCCGGTCTCCCGGATGAAGGCGCCCAAGCTGCTGTCCGGGGACTTCGACGTCCAGGCGGCCGTCCTCGACGTGCTGAAGAACAACCGGCTGATCGCCGAGGCGGCACGCGTGTCCGGCACCGCCTCCCCGCTGCTCGACGTGTGCCACGCCCTGTTCGAGGAGACGGTGTCGCTCGGCCACGGCGGACAGGACATGGTGGCGGTCCTGCGGGCGATCGAGAGCCGGACCCGCACGGGCGCCGCCGCTGAGCAGGGCGCGCCTCACCCGCCGGCGGCGCCCTTGGGGATGCCGTAGGCCCGTTCCACCCGCAGGCGGAGCACCAGGCGGCGCTCGCGGACCATGGCGGCGCGGTAATCGTCCCAGTCGGGGTGCTCGCCGAGGACGTCCCGGTAGAGGCGGACCAGTTCCTCGACGGTCTCGTCGTACCGGTCCGCGGCGACCGGTGACAGGTCCGCGGTGCCCTCGGCGACCGTGTAGGCCCACCGGTCCGGGCTGGTGACGTGGTAGGACGCCCGCGGGTCCCGGCGCAGATTGCGGGTCTTGGCGCGGTCGTCGGTGATCGAGACGCGGACGACCCGCTCGTCAGGGTCGTAGGCGTGAGCGACGTTCGACAGCTGGGGCCGACCGTCCCGCTTGAGGGTGACCAGCACCCCGCCGCGGCTTTCGGAGAGCAGCGCGAGCAGGGCTTCCTGCACAGCGTCGTACGGCGTGTCCTGAGTCATATCCCGGTCAACCAGGGGGGCCGAGCCGCGCATTCCCCAGTGGTCGCTCCCCCGGCCGAGAGACTGCTGCCGTAGAGGGTGGGAGCGGGGATCCCGGCGGTCGCCCGCCGGGTTTCCCGCTTCGTCGCCGACTGCCCGGTCGGGAGCAGCCTGGTCCGGGTCCGGCCGCCGGTGCGGCCCTGGTCCGCCCGCCTCAGGAAAGGTGCGCCACCGCGTCCAGATGGGGCAGGTGGTGGTCGAGCCGCTCCCGCTTGGTCCGCAGGTAGGTGATGTTGTTCTCGCACGGCGGGATCAGCAGCGGGACCTGCTCGGCGACTTGGATGCCGTGCCGCACCAACGCCTCCCGCTTGCGCGGGTTGTTGGACAGCAGACGTACCGAGCGCACGCCCAGGTCGTGCAGCATCCCGGCGGCGACGCCGTAGTCGCGGGCGTCGACCGGCAGGCCGAGCGCCAGGTTGGCCTCGACCGTGTCCAGGCCCTCCGCCTGAAGGGCCATCGCCCGCAGCTTGGCGAGCAGCCCGATGCCCCGGCCCTCGTGACCTCGCAAGTAGACGACGATGCCGCTGCCTTCGGCGACGACCGCGCGCAGCGCGGCGGCGAGCTGGTCGCCGCACTCGCAGTGCTGGGAGCCGAAGGCGTCCCCGGTCAGGCACTCCGAGTGCAGCCGGACCAGGACCCGGTCGGTGCCGATGTCCCCGTGCACCAGCGCGACTTGTTCGTCACCGCGGTCGTGGTCCAGGTAGCCGACCGCCTGGAATTTCCCGTACACGCTGGGCAGCGGGGCATTCACGACGCGCTCCACGCCCGTGCGCCGGGTCGACTTCTTGCCGAGTACGCCGAGGTCTTCTGTCATGATCTGATTCCTAAGCAGAGACGAAAGGCCGGAAAACAATGAGTGGTTCGGGAACGCGGCCGACGGCACATGGTCTGTTGCCGGCGGACACCACGCAAGACGTACGGACGCGGGGGGCGGACCTCTCACGACAGGTGGCGGTCCTGCCGGTGGGCAGTTTCGAACAGCACGGCCCGTTCCTCCCGTTGGCGACCGACACGCTGGTCGCCTGTGCCATCGCCCGCCGGATGGCCGACGCGTACCCGGTGCACCTCCTTCCACCGGTGACGATCTCCTGCTCGCACGAGCACGCCGCCTGGCCGGGAACCGTCAGCATCTCTTCCGTGACCCTTCATGCGGTGGTGCGGGACATCGCGGACTCACTGCGCCGCTCCGGCGTCGAGGCCCTGGTGGTCGTCAACGGTCACGGTGGCAACTACGTGCTGGGCAACGTCGTTCAGGAGGCCTCCGCGCGCGGTGAGCGCCTCGCGCTGTTCCCCGCCGCGGAGGACTGGCAGACGGCCCTCGATGCGGCCGGGGTGCGCACCTCGCCGCTCACCGACATGCACGCGGGGGAAATCGAGACCTCCATTCTTCTGCACGCCCATCCGGAAATGGTCCGGGCCGGTTACGAGTCCGCCGATTTCGTCGCGGACGACCGGCGGCATCTGCTCACCGCCGGAATGTCCGCCTATACCGAATCGGGCGTCATCGGCCGCCCTTCCCTGGGTTCCGCGGAAAAGGGCGAGGAACTGCTGAACAGCCTGGCGGATTCCTTCGGTCCGTATTTCTCGCTGCTCACGTCCGAGGGCTTGGAGTTGCCGGGGAGCGGGCGCGGATAGTCCCCGTCGAAGGCGCGGCCGAGTTCCGGGGCCGGTTCGGCGGGACGGGACCCGGCGCGCATCCCGGTGTACCAGCGGGCGACGAGGACGAGCGCGCCCGGCAGGCCGGCCACGAAGCTCAGCACCCCGTACACCACGGCCACGGCCACTCCGGTGCTCGCGCCGAGTCCGGCGGCACCGAACGCCCAGGCGGCGACGCCCTCGCGGGGCCCGAACCCGCCCACGTTCAGCGGCAGTCCCATCGCGACGAGCGCGAGGACGGCCAGGGGCAGCAGGACGAGCACCGGGGCGGCGGGGCCGGCGACGTGCGCGGCGACCACGAACATCCCGATGTGTCCGGCCAGGACGACGGCCGAGGACAGCGCGACGCCCGGCCCGTTGCGGCGGGACAGCAGCCCCTCGCGGGCCTCGGCGAGGGTGCGGCGCAGGGCCCGCCCCCGACGCGAGGGCGCGCGGTTCATACGCAGGGCGAGGACGATGGCGAACGCGCCGGCGGCGGCGAAGGCGAGCAGGGCCGCGAGGTGCCGCGTCTGGTCGCGCACGGGGGACGGCAGGGCGAGCAGGACCGCCGCGCCGGTGACGGCGAGCGCGATCTGCCCGGCGACCCGTTCGAGGACCACGGCCCGCACGCCGCGCCCCAGATCGCCGGCACTCTGCCCGTGCCGCACCGCCCGGTGCACGTCACCCAGGACGCCGCCGGGCAGCGCAGCGTTCAGGAACAGCGCACGGTAGTAGTCGGCCACCGCCTGGCCGAGCGGCAGCCGGATGCGCAGGCCACGGGCCACCAACTGCCAGCGCCAGGCACTGAACACGGTGGTGACCAGCCCGATGCCCAGCGCCAGGAGGAGGGTCGGCGTGTCGATCCGCCGCAGCCCGTCCAGGAAGACGCCGGTGCCCAGCCGCCACAACAGGACGGCGAGGATGGCGACTCCGGCGACAGTGCCGAAGTGGGTACGCAGGGCACGGGTGTTGAGGCGGGAGAGCGCCGCGAGGAGGGTACGACCGCGGAGGGCGCCGCCTGATGTGCCGCGGGGACGGGACACATTGGGCGCGTCGGACACGTTGGGAGCGTCGGTCCCGTCAGGTGCGCCGAGCGCGTCGGGGGCGCCGGACGCGTCGTGCTCCCCCGCCTCCCGGTCGCGTACGAGAGGTGCGTCCACCGTCTGCGCGCTCATGCGGCACGATCCGTCGGCCGGGACAGCGCCAGCAGGTCGTTGTGGTGCACGACGGCCCTCAACTCCCCCGCCGCGCAGGCCTCCAGGCGGTCGGCGAGGTAGCGGTCGGCGCGCGGCTTCAGCTCGGGACGCTGTTCCACGGCCGCGCCGACCCAGCCGCGTAGCCACTGGGCGGTCAGTTCGCGCTGGTCGGGGCCGAGCCGCCAGGCACTCGGGTGCAGCCGTACGGTGGCGCCGTGCGCGGCGAAGGCCTCGCAGGCCGCGTCGACCGCGTCGGGACCGAGCAGCCCGCTGCGCCTCTGGTGGGCGTTGAACGCCTCGGTGATCTCGGCGTCCAGCGGATCGGCCGGGGTCAGTTCGACCCGGCCGGCCACCGAGAGGGTCAGCAGCGCCGGGCAGCCCGCCCCGGCGCAGGCCGCGGCGAGGGTGTCGATCTCCTCGCGGGTCAGGACGTCCAGCAGCGCGGAGGCCGTGACCAGGGACGCGCCGGACAGAGCGTCCGGGGTGAGCCGGGCCACGTCGCCGCGCCGCGTCTCGACGGTGACCCGGCTGCCGTCGGCGGCCGCGCGCGGGGAGGCCACCGCCGCGAAGTGCAGCAGGTAGGGGTCGCGGTCGTGCAGGACCCAGTGCTGGGCGCCGTCCAGCCGGGAGGCGAGCCAGCGGCCCATCGAGCCGGTGCCGCACCCCAGGTCGTGCACGACGAGCCCGCCGTGCCGGCTCGGCAGGTTGACCAGCCGGATCCGCAGCGGATCGAGCAGTTCCGTCGCCCGCGCGGCGGCGTCCGCCGCCTCCCGGAGCTGCAACCACTCGGGGGCGTACCGAGGCGGCTCCTCCTGCGCCACGTCCTCCCGAAGCCTTACGGTGGCCCGCTCCCCGGGCCGCTGCGCGGGCCCGGCCCCCGGAATCACCGCCGGGGTCTCGGAGTACTGAGCCGCCTGCGGGGAGAACGCGCCGGATTCCGCCATGGCCGAGGGGTCCTTTCCTGCGAGCCGCGCCGTCTCGGGGGCCGACCGCCCCGCCGCGCCCGAAGCGGCGCCGTGGGCGGGGCCGAACCGCTCCCGCGGGCCCGGCCGGGACGGGACGGCGTCGGTGGGCCGGGCGGCCTCCGTGGACGTATCCGGCGTGGTCATGCCGCCCTCCTGGGTTCCTTCGGCAGCCGGCCGAGCACGCCGGCCAGGCTGCGCGCGGTGTTGGCCCAGCCGTCGAGGGCGGCGCGCCGGCCGCGGGCGGCAGACTTCAGCCGGCGCCGGACGTCGGTCTCGCCGAACCAGCCACGCAGCTCGGCGGCGAGGGCCGCGGGGTCCTCCGGCGGTACGAGGATGCCGGGCACCCCGCCGTCGGGAGCGCGGCCGACCGCCTCTCCCACCCCTCCGACGTCGGTCGCGAGCACCGGGACGCCCCGGGCGAGGGCCTCGGTGACCGCCATGCCGTACGTCTCCGCGTAGGAGGCGAGGACCATCAGGTCAGCGGCGGCGTAGCTGGCGTCGAGCTCGGCTCCGGTCCGCGGTCCGACCAGGTGGAAACGGTCCTGCAGGCCGTACTCCGCGATCAGGTCGCGCAACCGGTCGACGTAGGCGGGGTCCTGGGTGAGCGCGCCGACGCACGTGCAGCTCCAGGGCAGGTCGGTGACCGCGGCCAGCGCCTCCACCAGCCGGTGCTGCCCCTTGCGCGGGGTGACGGAGGCGACGCACAGCAGCCGGGAGACCCCGTCGGTGCCGGGCGCGAGCGGCGCGATGTCGGCGCCGGGGGTGGCGGCGTGGACCCGGTCGGGGGCGAGGCCGTGGTGGGAGACGAGGCGGCGCACCGCCCAGTCGCTGGTGGCGACGACGGCGGACACCGCGCGCAGCACCTGGCGTTCCCTGGCGTCCAGTTCCGCCGCCACGGCCGGGTCGAGTCCCGTCTCGTCGCCGAGCGGCAGGTGGACGAGGACGGCCAGGCGCAGCCGCTCGGCCTCGGGCACGATGGTCTCGGGCACGCCGCAGGCGACCAGCCCGTCGAGGAGGACGACGGCACCGTCCGGCAACTCCCGCAGGACGCGGGCGAGTTCGTCACGGGCCCGGGCGTCGGGGCGGGGCCAGGAACCGTCCACGGGATGCGCCCTGACCTGCCAGCCGAAGCCGGGCAGGTCCAGGCTCACGCGGCGGTCGTAGGCGTTGCCGCCGCTCGGGGTGGCCGGGTCGTCGACGCCGCCCGGCAGGACGAAGTGCACGGTGCGCAGGGACATGGGGATGATCCCGACGTTCTCCGAGCCGGCGCGCTGCGCGGGCAGGTAGGCCAGGGGCGAGGGGCGGTGGACGGTCGTGTCGGTCACAGCGCACGCTCGTAGCTCGCCCAGGCGACGTGCGACTCGTGGAGGGTGACGGTGAGGCCGGCCAGGCCCTTGGCTCCCTCGCCCAGGGCGCCCTTGTGGATCCGTTCGGCGAGCCGGTCGGCGATGACCTTGGCCAGGAACTCCGTGGAGGTGTTGACGCCGGCGAAGTCGGGCTCGTGGTCGAGGTTGCGGTAGTTCAGCTCGCCGACCACGGCGCCCAGTTCCTGCGTGGCCAGTCCGATGTCGACGACGATGTTGTCGTCGTCCAGCTGCTCGCGCCGGAAGGTGGCATCCACGAGGAACGTGGCGCCGTGCAGACGCTGCGCGGGCCCGAAGACCTCGCCGCGGAAGCTGTGGGCGATCATGATGTGATCGCGGACGGTGATGCTGAACAACGGACGACCCTCCAGGTGCGGCGCGTCTGGTCCCCCGGCCGGTGCCTGCCGGGGGATGCCGTGTAGTACGGCTCTTCGCTTCCCGTTGTTCAGCGCCCTCTCACTCTTTTCTCAAGGTCAGGCGCTCTTGTCGTCCCGGATCGGACGATCCGTCATGATCGGTCGCCGTACCTGACCCGGTGGCACAGCGCCGGGATCTCCCCGGAGGCGAGCCTCGGCATCACCTCCGGCAGTTCCTCGAACGCGCTCTCCCCGGTGACGAGGGCGTCCAGGGCCGGGTCGGCGAGCAGGTCGAGCGCGAGGGCCAGCCGGTCGGCGTACGTGCGGCTGGAGCGGCGGGCCGGGGAGACGGTGCCGACCTGGCTGCCGCGGATGACCAGCCGGCGGGAGTGGAAGGCCTCGCCGAGCGGCAGGGCCACGCGCCGGTCGCCGTACCAGCTCAGTTCGAGGACCGTGCCCTCGGGGGTGAGCAGTTCCAGCGCGCGGGCAAGGCCCTGCTCGGTGGCGCTGGCGTGCACGACGAGGTCGCAGTCGCCGAGCGCGTCCCCGGGCAGCGCGAAGCCCACGCCGAGCGCCTCGGCGACCTCGGCGCGGGCCGGGTCCGCGTCCACCAGCTGGACGCGCACTCCGGGGAACCGGGCCAGGAGGGCGGCCACCGAGCAGCCCACCATGCCGCCGCCGACGACGGCGATACGGTCGCCGACCAGGGGCGCGGCGTCCCACAGCGCGTTCACGGCGGTCTCGACGGTGCCCGCGAGCACCGCCCGCCCGGCCGGCACGTTCTCCGGCACACGGGTCACCGCGCTCGCCGGGACGACGTAGCGGCTCTGGTGCGGATGGAGGCAGAAGACCGTGCGCCCGGTCAGCTCCTGCGGGCCCTCCTCCACCACCCCCACACTGAGGTAGCCGTACTTCACCGGGCCCGGGAAGTCGCCCTCCTGGAACGGCGCCCGCATGGCCTCGTACTGGCTCTCGGGCACCTGACCGCGGAACACGAGCGACTCCGTTCCGCGGCTGACCCCGGAGTACAGCGCGCGGACGACCACCTCGCCCGGCCCGGGTTCCGGAAGGTCCGTCCGGCGTATCTCGCCGTGCCCCGGCGAGGTCAGCCAGAAGGCGCGCGCGGAGCGGTTCATCGAGAATCCTCCTGAACGATCGGGAAGTTGTTCACGTACCGAGAAGTGCACAGGCCGCGCACAACGTACGCGGCGTTGATCGACTCTGTCACTCGGCCGGAGGGTGTTCGGTGGCCCTGAACAACACGTACGACGCACGGCTGGTCCAGCAGGAGACCGCGGTGGGAGCGGGCGCGCAGATCCTGTTGCTGGCCCTGCTCGGCCCGGCGATCGGCATGGGTCCCGCGGGCTGGGTGACCGGTCTGGTCTTCGCGGTCGCCACCTGGGCCGTGCTCTCCCGGGCGCTGCACCGGTCGCGGCTGCGTTCCTTCGGCCCGGCCAACCGGGTGACCCTGGGCCGGGCCGTTCTCGTCGGTGGGGTGACGGCGCTGGTCGCGGACTCCTTCGAGAGCGCGCCGCCGGTGTCGCTGCTGGTCGCGCTGACGACGGTGGCCCTGATCCTGGACGGCGTCGACGGCAAAGTGGCCCGCCGCACGGGCACCTCCACGGCGCTCGGCGCCCGCTTCGACATGGAGGTGGACGCGTTCTTGATCCTGGTGCTCAGCGTGTACGTCTCGGCGATGCTCGGCCCGTGGGTGCTGCTGATCGGCGGTATGCGGTACGTCTTCGTCGCCGCCGCCCGCGTGCTGCCCTGGCTGAACGCGCCCCTGCCGCCGAGCACCGCCCGCAAGACGGTCGCCGCGCTCCAGGGCGTCTGCCTGCTGCTCGCCGGCGCGGACCTGCTGCCCCTGCCGGCCACCGCCGGTGTGGTGCTGCTGGCGCTGGGACTGCTGGTGTGGTCGTTCGGACGGGACGTGCTGTGGCTGTGGTGGACGTCGCGGGTGCGGGGCGCCGCCACCGGGACCGGCGGCGTGCTGCGGGCCGCCCCGGTCGAGGAGGTACTGGAGCCGGCGCGGGCCGCGTGACGCCGCACCACGCCGACGGGCCCGGATCACGGGGGATGTGATCCGGGCCCGTACCGCGTGCGAGGGGCGCGGCGCGTGCGGACTGTGGAGCGCCGGTGCCGGGCCGCCGCGCCCCTGCCGAGGGGCCGCGCCCGTCCGCCCGCGGGGCCGGGCTCAGGCGGCCGCGCGCCCCAGCTCCCCGTGCGCGCGCACGATGTCGGCGTACCGGTGGCCGCTGCCCTTGATGGTGCGGGCCTGGGTGGCGTAGTCGACGTGGACGAGGCCGAAGCGCTTGGCGTAGCCGTACGCCCACTCGAAGTTGTCCAGCAGCGACCAGGCGAAGTAGCCGGCCAGCGGGGCGCCCTTGCGGGCGGCGGAGGCGCAGGCGGCCAGGTGCCCCACGAGATAGTCCTGGCGCTCGGGGTCGTCGACCGTGCCGTCGGGGCCCACGGTGTCGGGGAAGGCGGAGCCGTTCTCGGTGACGTAGAGCTTCCGGGCGCCGTACTCGTGGGTGAGGCGCAGCAGCAGCGTCTCGATGCCGGACGCGTCGATCTCCCAGTCCATGCCGGTGCGGGGCACGTCCGGGCGGCGTACGGAGCGGGCGTGGGGCACCGGGCTCGCGGGGTCGTCGGCCACCGTCGCCGGGAAGTAGTAGTTGAGGCCGAGCCAGTCCAGCGGGGCGGCGATGATGTCGAGGTCGCCGGGGCGTTCGGGGAGGTCGACGCCGTAGACCTCGCGCATGTCGGCGGGGAAGCCGCGGCCGTGGACGGGGTCCAGCCACCAGCGGTTGACGTGGCCGTCGTGGCGGCGGGCGGCGGCCTCGTCCTCGGGACTGTCGCTTGCCGGGAAGACGGTGGAGAGGTTGTTGACGATGCCGACCTCGGCGCCGGACGTCGCGGCGCGGATCGCGTGGGCGGCGAGGCCGTGGCCGAGGAGCAGGTGGTAGGAGGCGCGGACCGCAGCCGTCAGATCGGTCAGGCCGGGGGCCATCTTGCCCTCGAGGTGTCCGATCCAGGCGGAGCACGAGGGTTCGTTGAGGGTGGTCCAGTGGGACACCCGGTCGCCGAGGCGTTCGGCGACGACCGAGGCGTAGGTGGCGAAGTGCTCTGCGGTTTCGCGCTCTGGCCAGCCGCCGCGGTCCTGGAGGGCCTGCGGCAGGTCCCAGTGGTAGAGGGTGACGGAGGGGGTGATGCCCGCCGCCAGCAGTCCGTCGATCAACTCGTCGTAGAAGTCGAGGCCCTTGGGGTTCACGAGGCCGTCGCCGTCCGGCATCACGCGCGGCCAGGCGATCGACGACCGGTAGGCGTTCAGGCCCAGTCGGCTCATCAGCGCGACGTCCTCGCGCCAGCGGTGGTAGTGGTCGCAGGCGGTGTCGCCGTGATCGTCGTTGTCGATCTTGCCGGGGGTGTGGGAGAAGGTGTCCCAGATGGACGGCGAGCGGCCGTCCTCGGCGACGGCTCCCTCGATCTGGTACGCCGATGTGGCCGTGCCCCACCGGAAGTCGTGCGGGAGTGCGGCGAGGTCGATGGCGTCGAACACGGAAGTCCTTTCGAGACTTGGGGTGTTGGCGGTCACTTCACCGCTCCCGCGGTGAGCCCCGCGACGAGGTAGCGCTGAAGCAGCAGGAAGCCGGCGACCACGGGCACGCTGACGACGAGCGAGGCGGCCATGATCTGGTTCCAGTACACGTCGTACTGCGTGGAGTAGCCCTGGAGGCCCACCGCGAGTGTGCGGGTGGTGTCGTTGGTCATGACGGACGCGAAGAGCACCTCGCCCCAGGCGGTCATGAAGGCGTACACGGCGACGGCGACGATGCCGGGGATCGCGGCCGGCACGACGACCCGGAACAGCGCGCCGAGCGGCCCGCAGCCGTCCACCAGAGCCGCCTCGTCCAGATCGCGCGGGACCGAGTCGAAGTACCCGATCAGCATCCAGATCGAGAACGGCAGCGAGAAGGTGAGGTACGTCAGGATGAGGCCGCCGCGCGAGCCGAACAGGGCGATGCCGGTGGCGTTGCCGATGTTGACGTAGAGCAGGAACAGCGGGAGGAGGAAGAGGATGCCCGGGAACATCTGCGTCGACAGGACGGTGACCGTGAAGACGCGCTTGCCGTGGAAGTTGTAACGGCTGACGGCGTACGCGGAGAACACCGCGATCACCACCGAGCAGACCGTCGCCGCGCCCGCCACGATGAGCGAGTTGACGAAGTACCGGGCGAGCGGGACCGTCGACCAGATGTCGATGTAGGGGCGGAAGGTCAGACCGCTCGGCAGCCAGCGGAACTTGCCGGTGACGTCCGCGAGCGGCTTCAGCGAGCTGGAGACCATCACGTAGACGGGCACCAGGACGAACCCGGTCAGCAGGGTGAGGAAGATCCGCCGGGTCCACAGGAAGGTGCGCGGCGGCGCCATCGGAGACCGGTGGGTTGCGGCCGTCGCGGCCTCGAGGGTGGTGTCAGACATCGGCGGACCTCCGTCCGCGTGAGGTGAGCGCGAGGTAGCCGCCGGTGACGACCAGCAGGAAGAGCAGCAGCAGGACGGACATGGCGGAGCCGGTGCCGAAGTTCCAGGTGACGAACGAGGCCTGGTAGATGTGGACCGAGATGAGGTCCGCGGCCTCGGGGGCGGCCTTGCCGAACAGCACGTACGGCGTGTTGAAGTCGTTGAACGTCCACAGGAACAGCACCAGGATCAGCACCTGGTTGACGGGCCGCAGGGACGGCAGGGTGATGCGGCGGATCTGCTGCCAGATGCCGGCGCCGTCCAGCGCGGCGGCCTCGTACAGCTCGCGCGGGATGTTCTGGAGTCCGGCCATGACGATGAGGAAGGCGAACGGCCAGCCCTTCCACACCGACACCGTCAGCAGCGCGATGAAGCTGTTGTCGCCGATGAGCCAGAACGACGGCTTGTCGGTGAGGTGCAGCTGGTCGTGCAGCACGTGGTTCACCAGGCCGTTGTCGTGCTGGAACATGAACACCCAGGTGATGACGGCCGCGTAGACCGGCAGCGCGTAGGGCACCAGGAACAGGGCGCGCAGCAGGCCGCGTCCGCGGAAGGTGTCCTGCATGCAGATCGCGGCCGCCGTGCCGATGAGCCAGCACAGGCCGACCGACAGCAGGGTGAAGGCGACGGTGACGAGGAAGGAGTGCAGCAGCGCCTCGCCGACGGGGGCGTTGAAGTCCACCGACATGCGGTAGTTGTCGAGGCCGGACCAGGGGGCCGTGCCCCAGTCGCGGATGTAGAACTGGGTGAGCTCCTTGAAGCTCATCACGATGCCGATCACCATCGGCACCAGGTGGACCAGGAGTTCGAGCAGCAGGGCGGGCAGGAGCAGCAGGTACGGCAGCGAGACACGCCCGAGCCACCCGGGGCGGCGCGGTCCGCGCGCCGCCCCGGGTGACTTCACGGGTGCCGTCGTCCCGCCGGTGTGCGCGGGAGCGGTGGTCGTCATGTGGGTGTCCGCGCTCACTTCGCCGGCATCTGCTGCTGGGCCTTGAGCAGCTTGGCCTTCACCGACTCCGTGGTGATCGTGCGTCCGGCGGCGGCATCGGCGAACAGCTCCTTGACGGCCGTGCCGACGGTCGTCTCGAACTGGGACTCGTCGGCGACCTGCGGCAGCGCGGCGGCGCTCGTGGCGAGGGTTTCCTTCAGTACGGCGTTGTCCGGGGTGTTGAAGGCGGCGTCCGCCTGGGCGGCCTTGACCGGCGGGATGGAGGTGTAGGCCGTGTTGAGGATCTTCTGCTCCTCGTCGCTGGTCATGAACTTCACGAACTGCGTGGCGCCGTCGAGGTTGTGGCTGTTCTTGAAGACGGCCAGGTTGATGCCGGCGACCATCGAGTTGACCTGGGTGCCGGTGCCGGGGGTGCCGGACTGCACGGGGACCGGGGCGATGCCGTAGGCATCCGCGCTCATGCCCTGGGACTTGAGGTTGGAGGAGGCGGACTGCCACAGCAGCATCGCCGTCTTGCCCTTGGCGAAGTCGCTGACCGACTGGTTCTGCGCGTACTCGGCGTTGCCCTGCGGGATGGCCTTGTCCTTGGCCATCAGGTCGACGTACTGCTTGACCGCGGCGACCGTGCCGTCGCTCGTGAAGTCGGGCTTGCCGTCGGCGGTGAAGAAGTCGGCGCCGTGCTGCTTGGCGAAGACGAACACGTGGTGGATGTTCTCCGAGACGTTGGCGCCCTCGGCGCCGAGGACCTGCTTCCCCTTGGCCTGGATCTTCTTGCCGTCGGCGACCAGTTCGTCCCAGGTGGCCGGGGGCTTGGAGATTCCCGCGTCGGCGAAGATCTGCTTGTTGTAGTAGAGCGCGTACGCCATCGAGTACAGCGGCACGGCGGCCGGGTCCTGGCCCTGGGCGCCGGTCGAGCCGAGCGCGGAGTCGACGAAGCGGTCCTTGCCGCCGATCTTGTCGAAGTTCTTGGCGTCCCAGGGCAGCAGCCCCCCGGTCGCCTGGAGGGAGGCACTCCAGGTGTTGCCGATGTTGAGGACGTCGGGGCCCTGGCCCGAGGTGGTCGCGGCGAGGATCCGGTTCAGCAGGTCCGACCAGGGCACGACCTCCAGCTTCACCTTGATGCCCGTCTGCTTCTGGAACTTGTCGAGTTCGGGCTGGAGGACCTTCTTGTCGATCTCGATGCTGGCGCCCTGGTTGGAGGCCCAGTACGTGAGCGTCTTCGGCGAGTCGTTGGACCCGCCGCCCGTCGACGAACCGCCTCCGCAGGCCGAGACGGCAAGGGCGAGAGACATGGTGACGGCGCCTACGGCCGCGGCTCGAATGCTGCGCATGGCTCCTGGTGTCCCTTTCCGGGAGTCGAGAACCGCGAGGAGTCCTCCGGAGGCCGACACCGCTCTCGCTCCCGTGTCCCGTGCTCGTTCTCGTGCGATCGGGTCCGGTTCGCTCGGTTCGACTTCCGAAGGCGCCTCAGGGCTTAATTTAGGACGTGAGTTAAACCTCCGGGAGAGGACTCGTCAAGGGATCCGGCAAGGGCGAATCGGCGGTCGGCGACGGCGGAGGCGGCGCCGCCGACCCGATGCGGCCGGCACGCGCCGCCTGACCTGCGACAGGAGGGCGGGGAAGACGCAGTACAACGGTTGGGTCTCGGCGCCCGACGCGGACGCGCTCGGCGAGGGACGACGCATCCCTGTCGGCGACAGCAGGACTTGACACGATGTCACTTCCTGTCTGGCCGAACTCCGTCGCACCTCTTGACGCTTCCTTCACTCGCATGAAGCATTCACGGTCAAGAGAGCGCTCTCGAACCCCCCACCGTTCATTTCCTGAACAGGAGAGATCGCTCCATCCCTCTGTCCCGCCGCACTCCCATGGCCTGGCGGTGCGGTGACGAGCCGGCCCCTTCCCAGTGTGCGGGGACGAGTCGGCCCCTACCGATGCACGGGGAGGCGTCGGCGGTGGGGCCCCGAGACGCCCGCTGGGACCAAGCAGGGCTTTTGGGCCCTACCCGCATTCCCGTGCAGGGACTGTTCGGCCCTATCGGCACCCCGTACCCCTCCGGCGATCATGAGGCGGCGGCCGGGAGGGCCGGGTCCGTTCCTCAACCGGAGCACCTCCGGGCTCGTCGTTGTGTCGATGAACCAAGCAGATGCGGAGGGCACCGTCCGGTGGACGAGGTGCGCATACAACAGGCGGCGGCAGCGCGGCCGGAAGCCCCGCAAGACGGGGGCAAGGCCACGCCGGCCACCGGTACCGCGGTGGCGGACAAGGACGCGGCCCGTGGCCCAGTGACAGGAGGGCAGGCGGCCCCGGTCCCAGGACACGGCGCCGTGCGGCCCTCGTGGGTCGAGTGGCTGACCACCACCGACCACAAGAAGATCGGGACGCTGTATCTCGTCACCGCCTTCGCGTTCTTCGTCCTCGGTGGCGTGATGGCGCTGGCGATGCGGGCCGAACTCGCCCGGCCCGGACTGCAGATCATGTCGAACGAGCAGTTCAACCAAGCGTTCACGATGCACGGCTCGATCATGCTGCTGATGTTCGCGATGCCGCTCTTCACCGGCTTCGCGAACTGGATCATGCCGCTGCAGATCGGGGCGCCCGACGTCGCCTTCCCGCGGCTGAACATGCTCGCCTACTGGCTGTTCCTGCTCGGCTCCCTCATCGCCGCGGGCGGTTTCCTCACCCCGCAGGGCGCGGCCGACTTCGGCTGGTTCCTGTACGCGCCGCTGTCGGACGCGGTCCACTCGCCGGGCATCGGGTCCGACATGTGGATCATGGGTGTGGCGCTGTCCGGCTTCGGCAGCATCCTCGGCTCGGTCAACTTCATCACCACGATCATCTGCATGCGCGCGCCCGGCATGACGATGTTCCGCATGCCGATCTTCACCTGGAACGTGCTGCTGACCGCGCTCCTCGTGCTGCTCGTCTTCCCCGTGCTCGCGGCGGCGCTGTTCGCCCTGGAGATGGACCGCAAGTTCGGCAGCCACATCTTCGACTCGGCCAACGGCGGGGCACTGCTGTGGCAGCACCTGTTCTGGTTCTTCGGCCATCCCGAGGTGTACATCCTGGCGTTGCCGTTCTTCGGCATCGTCAGTGAGGTCATCCCGGTCTTCGCCCGCAAGCCGATGTTCGGCTACATGGGCCTGATCGGCGCCACCATCTCCATCGCGGGCCTGTCGCTGACCGTGTGGGCGCACCACATGTACGTCACCGGTGGCGTGCTGCTGCCGTTCTTCTCCTTCATGACGTTCCTGATCGCGGTCCCGACCGGGGTGAAGTTCTTCAACTGGCTCGGCACCATGTGGAAGGGGTCCCTGAGCTTCGAGACACCGATGCTGTGGACGGTGGGCTTCCTGATCACGTTCCTCTTCGGCGGTCTGACCGGAGTGATCCTGGCCTCCCCGCCGCTGGACTTCCATCTGTCCGACTCGTACTTCGTGGTGGCGCACTTCCACTACACGATCTTCGGCACGGTGGTGTACGCGATGTTCGCCGGATTCCACTTCTGGTGGCCGAAGTTCACGGGCAAGATGCTCGACGAACGACTCGGCAAGATCACGTTCTGGACGCTCACGGTGGGCTTCCACCTCACGTTCCTGGTGCAGCACTGGCTGGGCGTGGAAGGCATGCCGCGCCGGTACGCCGACTACCTCGCTGCCGACGGCTTCACCACGCTCAACACCCTGTCCACGGTCGGGTCGTTCCTGCTCGGCCTGTCGATCCTGCCGTTCTTCTACAACGTCTGGAAGACCGCCAAGTACGGCAAGCCGGTCGGCGTCGACGACCCGTGGGGCTACGGCCGCTCCCTGGAGTGGGCCACCTCCTGCCCGCCGCCGCGGCACAACTTCACCTCCCTGCCCCGCATTCGGACCGAGTCCCCGGCGTTCGACCTGCACCACCCGGAGATCTCCGGGATCACGGGTGTCACCGGGGTGGGCGTGGCCGCCGGTGTCGCCGGGGCGGTCGGGGCCGCAGGGGCCGCCGGACGGGCCGAGGTGGAAGAGGCGGCGAGGTAGGCCGTGCCCCACGCCGTCGCCGCCATGGGAGCCGCGGCGCTCACCACCGCGGGCTCCGTCTGGTACGTGCCGGCCCTCGCCGACCTGCGGGCCGGCGCGGACCGGCCCGAGTCCCGGCGCATCGCCGCCGCGGCCTGCGTGACCGGCTGGGCCGGCACGGGCGCTCTCGCCGTGCTGCTGCTCGTCGCCGAGGCATGGTGGACGCCGGTCGCCGCGGCCGTCGCCGGCGCCACCGTCGCCGGCGCCCTGCGCCTGCACGCCGCCGCCCGACGCAGACGCGAGGCCCGCGAGATGGCCCACCACTGGACTCATCTGGGCCACGTCCCACCCCCGACCGGCCCGTCCCACTCCCGCAACGTCGTCGCCACCGTCCTCGCCTGCGGCTTGGCCACGGCGGTGGCCGTGGCAGCCCTGCACGCCTTCTCCGGCCCGGCCGGCGGCCCCCGTTGGCTGACGGCCGCGGCCCCCGTCGCCGTCATGGGCGTGTTCCTCACCGCGGCAGCCGGGTACGCCCACGCGACGCGCCCCGCCACGGCCGGCGTCCGGGAACGGCGACGCCACTAGCGAGGCGAGCGGGCATTGGTCAGAGCCCGTCAGGTCGGTTCGTTCTGAAGGCCCGTGTACGGAGGGAGCACCCTGGGCGCTGCACCGCACCTGTTCGCGGTGCAGCGGTTCGCCAAGCCGGGGAGAAACCGGCTGCCCGGCAGCCGAGGAGGTGCCCGCCCGCCGACAGCCGAACCGGGCAGCGAGACAGGATGCGGAACCCAACTCCGCGTCGATGTAAGTTTCTTACATCGAGCGCTAGCGATTTGGTAACTATTTTCACCCGACTCGTTGACCAGGCGCGGCGCGCTGGGAACGGTGATCCGATCAAGCCGCTCCCGTCTCTCTTCAAGGAGTCCGCGTGACCGACACCGCGAACCACGGCTCGGCCGCACGTCGCCCCACGCGCCGCGTGCTGCTGCGGGCCGCAGGACTGATGGCCGGCCTGGCCGCCACGGGGTTGCCCGTCCCCGCTGCTGCGGCGGCCGCCGCCGACGGCACCCCGACCGCGTACCGCGACCGCGAGCTGCGTGGCGAGTGGATCGCCACCGTCGCCAACATCGACTGGCCCTCACGGACCGGACTGAGCCCCGCCGCACAGCAGGCGGAGTTCATCGCGCTGCTCGACCACGCCAGATCGATCGGCCTCAACGCGATATTCGCGCAGGTCCGCCCAGCGGCGGACGCCTTCTGGCCGTCACGCTACGAGCCGTGGTCGCAGTACCTGACCGGCACTCAGGGCCAGGATCCCGGCTACGACCCGCTGGACTTCATGGTCAAGGCCGCGCACGACCGCGGGCTGGCCCTGCACGCGTGGTTCAATCCGTACCGCGTCTCGCAGCAGTCCGACGTCACCAAGCTCGTGCCCAGCCACCCGGCGCGGCTGCACCCGGAATGGATCGTCTCCTACGGCGGCCGGCTGTACTACAACCCCGGTATCCCGGCCGCCCGCGCCTTCGTCGAGAACGCCATCATGGACGCGGTGGAGCGCTACGAGATCGACGGCGTCCACTTCGACGACTACTTCTACCCCTACCCGGTGGGCGGCCAGGACTTTCCCGACGACGAAGCCTTCGCCACGTACGGCGCGGGCTTCACCGACCGGGCCGCCTGGCGTCGGCACAACGTGGACCTGCTGGTTCAGGAGATGCGCGACCGGGTACGCGAGGTCCGGCCCGAGGCGGCGTTCGGCATCAGCCCCTTCGGCATCTGGCGCAACGTCTCGAGCGACCCACGGGGCTCGGCCACCAACGGCACCCAGTCCTACGACGCGATCAACGCCGACACCCTGGGCTGGGTGCGCAAGGGCTGGCTGGACTACATCGCCCCGCAGTTGTACTGGAACATCGGTCTCCCGGTGGCCGACTACGCCGTCCTCGCTCCGTGGTGGGCACAGGCGGTCCGCGGCACCGACGTACAACTGTGGATCGGCGAGGCCGTGTACAAGGTCGGCGACCCCGCCCAGCCGGCCGCCTGGCAGGACCCGGCCGAGCTCTCCCGGCATCTGACGATGGACAGGGGGCTGCCGGAGATCAGCGGCGAGATCCTGTTCAGCGCCACGGATGTGACCGCCGACCCGATCGGCGCGATCAGCAGGCTGACCGCGGACCACTGGCAGCGGCCCGCGCTGCCACCCGTCCTGCCGAGGCTCGCCCGCGGGCTCGCACCACTGCCCCCGCTCGCGTCAGCTGCCCGGACGGCCGACGGCGGGATCCGGATCGAGGTGCGCTCCCGCGGCAACCACGTCCCCGCGCTGTACGCCCTGCGGCAGCACACCGCCGACGACGCCGGCCTCGTGGCCGTACTCGCGGGCGCCCGCCACACCGAGTGGACCGCTCCGGCGGCTCCGGAGGGCGCGACGTACACGGTCACGTCGGTGGACCGCGCCAATCGCGAGAGCTCCGCGATTACGGTTCGAGTGCCTCGCCGCTGACATGGCATCACCTCCTGCGGCCCGGCCCGGCCCTGCCGCTCAGGGCCGGGGTCGGGCTGCGGGAGGCGCTCGGACGCCTTGCTCGCCACGGCACCGTTGTTCTGCCCGGAGAACTCCCAGGTCCTGTTCGCGGGCGACTCGGACCAGTTGGCCCTCTTCGCCACCGTGGGCATCAACCGCTGGCAATGCCTGACCTGGCCCAGACGATACGGGGCGGGGTGTATTGAGTAACGTCCGCACGATCGCTCAACCGGGCCTGAGCATCCGTACCTGAGCAGGGAGATCAGGTTGACCAAGGGCTCGGTCACCGCGACGCTGCGAGGCGGCTAGGGTGCTGGTCCCGTCCCGCACCCCGTCTGCCCGGGAGACAAAGTCTTGAGTAATACCCCAGTCTTACCGCCCTCTGCCCGCCCGGCGCAGAAGCCGCCGAAGAAGCACCGGCCGTACGCGCTCTGGGCCGTGCTGGGACTGCTTGGTGCAACGACGGTGCTCTGCTCGGTGATATTCGCCTTCGCTCACCTGGACAACCGTCACATCTGCACCCTGGAAGCCACACCAGCTGGAATCAGTGTCGATATCGTCCCGGCGATCGCGAATACAGTGTCTGAGGCAACACTCACGGCCTGCTGGGACGGCGCGTGCCAGGAGCGTCCCTTCGGGCATGGGATGTACCAGCAGAGCGGGCTGTCGGCGGGAGACCCCGTCATGTCGACCGAATCCGCCGCAGCGGCGGAAAGCCCTGCAGCGAGCCCCACTCACACATCGGATCCGGACGAACGTCATGTTTTCGTCGGCCTGAACAGCCTGCCGGCAAAGCCGGTGGACGTCACCGTCGTACTCAGGAACCAGAACGGTGCCCCTGTGCTCCGTGAACGGATCCGCGTCACTCCCCAAGTGGTCCGTCCCAACGGCCGAAACTGCACTCCCGGCGGCCCCCAGGCCCACCTGCGGGTCACTGGAGAAGGACAGTTGACACTCCACGCGCGGAACGCCAACACCCCGACGCCGAGCCGATGACGTGCGTGTTGATCACTCCTGCGAACACGATCACGCCGCCCGACGTGGACCCCGAGCAGCAAGGGACCAGCGCCGCCCATCGCCAACCCACAAGATCTCCGGTTGTAGTACTTGTGGCGCCCGGCCGTTACGATCATCCTTCTCCGCGTCGAGCGTTGTGCATCGCGGAGGTGGGAGTGACTGCCACGGTGGGCCTGACCGGAGTGGAAGTGGTGGTGCGCAGTGACGCGGCACTGCTGGAGGACGACCTGGCCGAGTTCCTCGGCTCGTTGACCGTCGCACCGGCGCTCGGAGGCCCGGGGTCGGCATCGGTGTACGACGGGGCGTTACGGCATGCGTTGTACGAGCCGGTCGCGGATGCCGTCGGATCCAAGGTAGGGCAGGAGGCGATGCCGCCCGCTGCCGGGGCGCCCGGCGGCACCAGGGCACCACTGCGCCCTTCGATGGTGTACTGGGCGTACCGCAACTACCGTGGCTTCCCCGACGAGGTCGGGGACGAGGCTTCCTCGGCCGACCTGGCGGTGATCCGCCGCGCGGCGGTGGCGGTGCGGATCCTGTTGAAGGCCGCGGTCGCACTCGACGACATCCAGGACGGCAGCGACGTCCGCTACGGTGAGGCCTCGCTCCACGTCACCCACGGCGTACCGCTCGCCCTCAACACCGGTTCCTGGCTGATCACGGCCGCACTGCGGCACGCAGCCGATCCGACGGTCGTGGGCAGCCTGGTGCAGGCGGTCGGCAACGGCTTCACCGGCCAGGCCGTCGACATGGCCACGCGGTCGGCGCGCACCCGCGCCGAGTTGGTGGACGCGCCCCACGATGTGCGGGTGGACTTCTGGGCGTCGATGGCCGCGCTCAAGACCGGGACGTTGTTCTGGATGCCGCTCGACGCGGCGATCGCAGCCCTGCACGTCGTCGAGGACGAGCGGCGCACACTGGACGACGCCATGCGCAAGCTCGGGCTGGCGAGCCAGCTGTTCAACGACCTGACCGACGTCGTGCCCGAACTCGGCGGGGCCAACACCCACGAGGACTTCGACGGACTGAGCAACCGTGTCTTCCTAGAACTCCTCGACTCCGCGCCGCCCGCACAGCGTGCCTCGGGCGAACTGGACGGTGACCGGATGAAGTCGTTCGTCCTCGGCCATCCCATGCTGGAGCACACCCTCCTCGCGCTCGCCGCCGAAGCGGTCGAACTGAAGCGTGCGGCAAAGGAGGCCGTGCACCGCGTGTGCCGCTCCGACCGCAGCGCGGCGTACTTCGACCTGACGATCGAACGCAAGGGACACCTCATCGACCGCCTCCACCAGACGGTTCGGCAGCGGAGCGGCGCATGACGGCCGCGGTGGTCGAGCGCCTGCGCGCGAGCACCCGGGCATGGCACGATGCCTTGGAAACCAGCGGGTTCGCCACCGCGATGGTCGCCGGGACGCTCCCGCTCGACCGGTACGTCGGGCAACTCGCCGCCTACCGCGTGGTCCTGGAGACGCTCGAAGGCGAACTGTCACGCGCCGCAAGCCCGTCCGTCGACCGGGTGTGGTCGGCGGACCTGGTCAAACTCCCCCTCATCGAGCGCGACTTGCGGTATTTCGCCGAGTCCGACGTCCATCCGAAGCCCTGGGCAGCCGGAGAGACAGCGGCCTTCGCACAGGAGATCCGGCACACCGCGGTATCGGCCCCTCAGACTCTGCTCGGGTTCCTGTACGTCCTGGAAGGCTCCACGCTCGGCGGCCTGGTACTGCGCCAGTACGTCACCACGGCCTACCGGCTGAGCGATGCGGACGGCACGGCCTACTACGGCAGCGGCGACCGTGACCGCTGGGCGCGCTTCACAGCCCGTATGAACCAGGCACTCTCCGAGCCGGAGGCGCAAGGCCGCGTCATCACCGCCGCCCACCGGGCCTACCACCACATCGCCGCGATGACCGAAGCCCTGTCCGTAGGCCTCGCCCCGGGCCCGTGAACCGGCGCTGATACCGGTCGAGCTGTTGGGCAGTGACCACCACAAGTCGATCACCGGGGGCATACTCATGCCTTCAGCCGCAGCCGCGCGGCGCGCGGCACCGGTCCTGCTGGCAGCCGTCCTGCTGACCTCGTGCTCGTCCGGGCACGGGGACGCCACGGCGCCGGCCCCGGGCAAGGGCCTCGTCCCCGGCCACGGTCGTGACTCTGCCACTCGCCCCAGCTGGCCGCCGTACATGTGCGCCGCCGCGGCACCTTCGCCTACGTCGACGGCGAGCTGCCAGACGGTGAGACCATCAAGCGGGCTTCGCTCGCTACGTCGCCAGCACCGATAAGCACGAAGACGCCATCCTGCCCACGGGCACCTTCGTCGGCAGCCCCGAGGACGCCCTGGATTGTGCCGGCGGCCTTTACCTCGTCGCCTTCGGCATCTGACACAGCGACAGGCAGGCTGCCGGCTCCGGGGTCAACCCCCGAATGACTTCCAACGCAAACGACTTGGTTAGTGGCGGCTTAGATAGGTGAGGACTGCGAGGACGCGGCGGTGACCGCTGTCGGCCGGCGAGAGGCCGAGCTTGGCGAAGATGTTGCCGATGTGCTTGTGGACGGCGTTCTCGGTGATGACGAGCCGGGCCGCGATCGTGGCGTTGTCCTTTCCTTCGGCCATCAGGGCGAGAACTTCGCGTTCGCGTGGCGTGAGGGCGGCAATCGGGTCGTGGGCGTGACGGGTGAGGAGCTGCCTGATCACCTCGGGGTCCATGACGGTACCGCCGGCGGCGACCCGCCGCAGCGCGTCGATGAACTCGCTCACCCGGCTCACCCGGTCCTTGAGAAGGTAGCCGATGCCGCCGCGTCCATCGGAGATCAGCTCGCCGGCGTACTGCTGCTCGACGTATTGGGAGAGGACGAGCACGGGCAGGCCGGGGTGCCGGCGGCGGGCGTGGATGGCGGCGTGGATGCCCTCGTCGCGGAAGGTTGGCGGTAGCCGTACGTCGACGATGGTGACGTCCGGTCGGTGTTCGGTGACGGCAGCGACGAAGCCGGGGGCGTCCTGGGTGATCGCGGCGACGTGAAAGCCCTTGGCGGTCAGCAGGAGTTCCAGCCCATTGGACAGCAGGACGTTGTCCTCGGCGATCACGACCCGCATGCCAGGCTCACAGTGATCGTGGTCGGGCCGCCGCTGGGGCTGTGGATGTGGACGGTGCCGTCGAGCGCCAGGACACGGTGGCGGATTCCGGCGATGCCGGTACCCAGCGTCTCGTCGGCGCCGCCGACTCCGTCGTCGGTGACCTCGATCGACAGCCGGTCACCGTCGCGTGCGACGCGGACGGTGGTCCGGGTGGCCTGGCTGTGCTTGGCAGCATTGGTGAGCGCCTCGGCGATCGTGAAGTAGGCCACGGCCTCGACCGCGGCGGGGATCGTGCCGAGATCGCCGATATCGAGGGTGGTGTCGATCGCCGATCGGGTCCCCAGCGCGGCCAGCGCCCCGGCGAGGCCGCGATCGGCGAGGACCGGCGGGTAGATCGTCCGGATCACCACACGAAGCTCCGCCATGGCCTCCTCGGTGCTCTCATGCGCTTCCTCCAAGAGTCTGGCCACCGTCTGGGGGTCCTCGCTCAGCGACTCACGGGCCAGGCCCAGCCGCATCGCGATGGCCACCAGCCGGGCCTGGGTGCCGTCGTGCAGGTCACGTTCGATCCGGCGGAGTTCCGCGCCGTGCGCGTTCATGGCGTCGGTCCGCGTCTCGGTCAGCGTCTCCACACGCTGCGTCAACCTCTCGGTGGCCGAGGGGGACAGCAACGCAACACAGATCCGGGCGTGTAGGCGCGCCAGCAGTGGAACCAGCCAGTAGGTCAGGGCCGCGAAGATGACGATTTGTGCGGTCCCCAGGGTCAACGCCGTGCCCCAGCCGGACAGTGGAACACCGGCGGCGAAGCCGCCCGCGCGGGTGCCGGCGGGCAACGCCCACCACAAGGGCACCGTGATGGCCGTGGCCACCGCGTTACCTGCGCACAGCACCACGACGAGCCCGAACACCAGACTGGTCACGATGCATGTGCACAGCCACCCGAGAACACGCCACGTACCGACACGGACGGGACCAGAACGCGGAGAAAGCAGCAGCCGGTCGGCGCGGCGACGATGCCAGGACGCCCAAGCGCGAGCCATCATCGGGACGATGAGTACGGGTAGCGCGAACAGGGCGACCGCAGCGGTGAACAGGCTTCCCACTAGATAACCCAGACCGCGCCACATCGCCGAAAGCCGACTGGCCTCATGGTGGTTCATTCGCACAAGTCTGAGCCATGGCGACCGAGCCTGGCACTACAGCCCACTACCCCTTGTTCTCACTGGTGAGCTGTATCGTCCGCTTCCCCCTGCCAGATCTAGCGTCAACGCCCATGACGAGTTCACCGATTCATTCACCACGGCGGCGCGGGCGATCCATCCGACGAAACCTGGCCCTGGCCGCCATCGTGGCCGCAACCCTTTCCACCAGTTGTACGTCCGGCGCGAGGGCCGCCAAACAGCACGACGACCAGGCCCAGCTTCGGCGCGACGCCGACGCCATCACCGCACTCGGCGTGACGGGGGTGCAGGCCCGCCTGGTCACCCCTGACGGCCGGAACCTGACCGCCACCAGCGGCGTCGCCGACCTGACGGCCCGGCGGCCGATCCCCTCGAACGGCTACTTCCGGATAGCCAGCGTCACCAAGGCGTTCGTGGCCACCGTGATCCTGCAACTCGCCGGCGACGGCAAGCTCTCCCTGAACGACACGGTCGAGCGATGGTTGCCCGGCGTGGTCTCCGGAAACGGCAATGACGGCCGCGCGATCACCATCCGCCAACTGCTCCAGCACACCAGCGGCCTTCACGACGACTACCCCGACTACGCCTCGGCGAAGAACTTCTACCAGCACCGATACGACACCTACACCCCCGAGCAGACCGTCGGCCGAGCGATGCGCCACCGGCCGGACTTCCAGCCCGGCAAGGACTGGAATTACTCCAACACCGGCTACGTCCTGCTCGGCATGATCATCCAGCGGGTCACCGGACATCCCTGGCATCAGGAGGTACAGGATCGGATCGTCCGGCCGCTCGGCCTCAAGCACACCTTCTGGCCGGGTACTTCACCCAAGCTGCCCCAGCCACACGCCGAGACCTACCAAAGGTTCAAGCCCGGCGAACCGCCCGTGGACGTCACCGAGCAGGTCGGCTCGGGCACCAATGGAGAGGCCGGACTCGTCTCCACCACCGCCGATATCAACCGATTCTTCCGCGCACTGCTCGGCGGCCGGCTCCTGGCCCCGGCGCAGCTGACGCAGATGAAACGGACCAGCCCGGTCAGCAAGGAGTTCGAGCAGCTCATGCCGGGCGTCCGTGATGGGCTGGGACTCTTCTCGCGCCCACTGTCGTGCGGCGGCACGTACTGGGGCCACGAGGGCGGCGATTCCGGGTGGATCACCGCCGACGGTGTCACCGCCGACGGCCGGCGCAGCGTCACAGTCTCGTTGTCAGGCGTGTTCGTCCAATCGGCGGACGACGTCCTGCACGTGGAACAGGCCGCAAGCAAGCTGATCGACGACGCCCTGTGCGCGACTCCGAACGCCGACCATCAGCGGCGTTGAGGTCCTCCGCATGGAGCGGGTACGGGACATCTGCGCGGCGCACGGTCCGGAATCAGGAAGGCCGGGCGGCGACGGCGACGTTCGCACTCCCGCAGCGGATCCGGCGTCATCTTGACTACATCGCCTGGCTGGTCGATAGCCGCAACTCCGGCTCCGGAGTCAACCCCCGAAGGACTTCCGGAGCCAACCACTCAGCTCCACGTCTGATCTCACGGCGGGCCGCCGGGGTGTAGCGGTTGGCGGAGGTTTCGCGGATGCGGTGGGCCTCCTCGCAGACAAGGACGTCGAGGGTGTTCTTCTCGGCTGTCATGAAGCTGTCGAAGTACTTGAAGAGGTCCCGCACCTCACGCTCGCGTCGGTGGCCAGAGAGGCGGGACACCACCGCGTGTGCCATGCGCCCGGTCACGGGCCCGAAGATCTACTCGCCCCGGAATCCCCCGGCCGCACCAGCCCCGTCTCATACGCAAGCACCACCGCCTGCGCCCGGTCCCGGAGTGCCAGCTTGGCGAAGATGCGGGCCACGTGGGACTTCACCGTGGCCTCGCTCAGGGTCAGTTCGGTGGCCAGTTCGGCGTTGGAGAGGCCGCGGGCCAGAAGGGTCAGGACTTCCAGTTCTCGAGGGGTCAGTGTGGCCAGGTCGGTGTGGACGGCGGGTGTGCGGGTGGAGTCCGAGGCGAAGCGTTCGACCAGTCGGCGGGTGATGGACGGGGCCAGCAGGGCGTCGCCGGTGTCGACGAGGCGTACGGCCGCCGCCAGGTGTTCCGGGGTGACGTCCTTCAGCAGGAAGCCGCTGGCCCCGATGGACAGCGCGGTGTAGACGTAGCGGTCCAGGTCGAAGGTGGTCAGGATGAGGACCCGGCAGTCGGGGAGCCGTTCGAGGATGCGGCGGGTGGCTTCGAGGCCGTCCATGTTCGGCATGCGGATGTCCATCAGGACGACGTCCGGCCTGAGTTCGCCTGCCGCCGCCAGCGCCTCCGCGCCGTCTGCCGCCTCGCCCACGACCTCGATGCCGCGGGCGGTCAGGATCAGCCGGAAGCCGGTTCTGATGAGGGTCTGGTCGTCGGCGATGAGGACGCGGGGGGCGGGCCCTGCTGCGGCCGTCGTCATGGGCGGTCCAGGGGGATGCGTGCCCTCACCCGGTAGCCGCCCCCGAGGCGGCGGCGGGCGTCCAGGTCTCCTCCGTACACCGCGACCCGCTCCCGCAGACCGAGAAGTCCGCGGCCCGTGCCGTCCCCGTGTCGCGGGGCGGCCGGTGTCGAGGCGGGCCGCGCGGGCGCGGTGCCGGTCAGCACGCTCGGGCCGGTGTTCAGCACCTCCACCCGCAGGGCGTGGTCCGCGTATCGCACGGTCACCTCGGCCTTGCCGCCGTCGCCGTGTTTGAGCGCGTTGGTCAGCGCCTCCTGGATGATGCGGTAGGCGGTCACGTCGACGCCCTCGGGCAACGGGCGCGGCTCGCCGGAGATCCGTACGTCCACGGGCAGTCCGGCGAACGAGATCCGGTCGACGAGCGGGCCGAGCCGGTCGAGGCCGGGCTGCGGCGCCGGCCCCGTGGCTCCGGGGTCGCCCTCCACGCCCTCGACCAGATCCTCGTAGTCCGTGTCCTCGCCGCTCTGCGACGGCGCCAGCAGGCCCAGCAGATGCCGCAGGTCGGTCATCGCGCCGCGCCCCGCGTCCTCCACGGCCCGCAGGGCCGCCGCGGCCTCGTCCGGCATGGTGTCCAGCACCTCCCTCGCGGCCCCGGCCTGAACCACCATGAGGCTGACGTTGTGGCTGACGATGTCGTGCAACTCACGGGCGATGCGGTCGCGTTCGGCCGCCACCGCGGTACGGGCGGCGCTCGCCCGCTCCCGCTCCAGCAGCCAGCCGCGTTCTCCCACGGCGGTCCGCCAGCGGCGCCTCGTACGCACCAGCGCCACCGCCAGCCATCCGGCGGCCGCGCACGTCACCCCCAGCGCCGCCACCAGGGCGTCCGGCTCCCACTCCCACACGGAGGCCACCTTCGCAGAACGGCGCCCCATCCGCATCAGCCTGCGGATCCATGGGCCTGCATCCGGAGGATGAGGTGCGGGTCGGAGTGCCATCCAGGGGGCGATGTCCACGCACGTGTCTTCGCCTAGCGTCCCGTGCATGGTCACTGAGGACAGCAGCGGAGAGGCCGTCGTACAACTCGACGGTGTGCGCAAGGAGTACGGCGGGACGACGGCACTGGACGGGGTGTCGCTCGAGATCCGGGCCGGGGAGGCGGTCGCGGTGATGGGACCCTCGGGATGCGGCAAGTCCACCCTGCTCAACATGATTTCGGGCCTCGACCGACCGACGGGCGGCACGGTCCGGGTGCACGGGGAGAACGTCGGGAAGCTGAGCGAAAAGGGGCTGGCCCTGTACCGGCGGCGGCGGATCGGCATGGTCTTCCAGTTCTTCAACCTCATCGACGACCTGTCCGCCCTGGACAACGTCGCCCTGGCCGCGCAGTTGACCGGCACCCCGGCCCGGCAGGCCCGCCGCCGCGCCCTGGAACTCTTCGAGGAACTCGGCATCGGCGAGCGCCGGAACGCCTATCCCGCCGTACTCAGCGGCGGAGAACGGCAACGCGTCGCTGTGGCCAGGGCGTTGATGAACCGTCCCGCCCTGCTGCTGGCGGACGAACCGACCGGCGCCCTGGACAGCCGCTCCGGCGAGCAGGTGATGGACCTGCTGCTCGACCTGAACCAGATCGGCCAGACACTGATCCTGGTCACGCACGACGAGCACCTCGCGCGGCGCTGCGCCAGCCGGCTCGTCCTCCTCGCCGACGGCCGGGTGGCCGGCGAGCACGCCCTGGAGCCGTCCGCATGAGGGCGGTGTGGCGGGCCGCGCACGCGGCCGTGCGGCGGCGCAGGCTCCAGTCGATCGTCATCTGGCTGGTCACGTTGACCTCGACCGGGGCGATCGTGGTCGCGCTCGGCCTGGTCGACTCGGCGTCCGCCCCGTTCGACAAGGCGTTCGCCCAGCAGCACGGCCCCCATGTCGTCGCCGCGTTCGATCCCGCCAAGGTCTCGGACGCGCAGTTGACGCGGGCGGCTCGCCGGCCCGGGGTCGAGGCCGCCGCCGGACCCTTCGCGCAGGCCGTGCTCGACCTGCCGAGGGACGGCGCGCACGGCCTTCCCGGCGCGGTCACGGTCGTGGGCCGTCCCGGTCCCGGGGGCCCGGTGGACCGGGTGGACCTGTGGGCGGGCCGCTGGGCCACCCGGCCCGGTGAGATCGTCGTGAACCGGCAGTCGGACTGGACGCCCCACGACCTCGGCGAGCGGATCAAGGTTCCCTCGGGGCCGACCCTCACCATCGTCGGGTTCGGCTTCGACATGAGCCGCACCGCGGACGCCTGGGTCGCACCCGGCCAGATGCCGGCCCTGCACCCGACCGCCACCCAGATGCTGTTCCGCTTCACGGACGCCTCCTCCGAGAGCCGGCTCCGCGCGGACCTGTCCGCGGTGACCGCGGAACTGCCCAAGGACGCCCTCACCGCCTCCCAGTCGTATCTCACGCTCAAGAGCCAGGTGGGGAGTTCGGCGCGGGCCTACGCCCCGTACCTGATGGCGTTCGGGATTCTCGGCATCGTGGTGGCGGTGCTCATCGTCGGCAACGTGGTGAGCGGCGCGGTGATCTCCGGCTTCCGGCACATCGGCATCCTCAAGGCCCTCGGGTTCACGCCGGGACAGGTCGTCGCCGTCTACCTCACGATGGTCTCCGTCCCCGCGGTCGTGGGCTGCGTGATCGGCACCGTCGTCGGCAATCTGCTGGCGCGCCCCCTCCTGGAGTTCGTGTTCATGGGGCCGGACGCGGGGATGTTCCACCGCAGCGTCGGCATCGCGCCCTGGGTGAACGTGCTCGCACTGCTCGGCATGCCCGCCGTCTGCGTGCTCGCCGCGCTCGTTCCGGCGTCGCGTGCGCACCGGCTGTCAGCGGCGCGGGCGATCAGCGCGGGCAGCGCCCCGCGCGCCGGGCGGGCGCTGGGCATCCAGCGCCGGCTGGCGGGCAGCGGGCTGCCGCGGTCGGTGAGCCTGGGGATGGGCCTGCCGTTCGCCCGGCCGGGCCGCAGCGGCCTCACGCTCGCCGCCGTGGTCCTCGGGGTGGCCACCGTGACGTTCACGACCGGCCTGGGCACGACGATGACCAGGTTCGGGAACGCGGGACGGGACGCCTACCAGGTCTCGGTGTATGCGAGCAGGGCCGAACACGGCAAGGTGATCGAGCCGGAGCACGGGGACCTCGCGCTCCAGTCGCTGCTTCGCTCGCTGCCCGGCGCCGGCGGCGTCACCGCGCGGGGGGTCGCGGAGGCCCGTATCGCCGGCTCGGTGCGGTCGGTGATGATCGAAGGGCGCCGCGGTGACCGGCCGCAGTCGGACACCGTGCTCGTCGAAGGCCGGTGGACGCGCCGTACCGGCGAGGTCGTGGCCCCCTCGGCCTTTCTGCACCGGCACGGCCTGCGGGTCGGTGACCGTCTCGTCCTGGAGAAGGGCGACCGCCGGGAGAAGGCGGTCGTCGTCGGCGAGTCCATGGACACCAACGGCCAGTTGGTCTTCACCGACTGGTCGACGTTGACGGCGCTGTCCCCGGGCGAGAAGCCCATCGCGTACCTGATCGCGTTGCGCGACGGCGCCGACCCGGCCGCCTACGCGCGCGCCGCCAGGGCCGTCGACCGCGGCATCGACCCGGTGCCGCAAGGCCCGAACACCGTCACCCAAACCATCGTCGGCTCCGCGGCGCTGCTCACCGCGATGCTCGCCGTGGTGGCCTCCCTCGGCGTCCTCAACACGGCGGTCCTCAACACCCGCGACCGCCGCCGCGACCTGGGCATGCTGAAGTCGATCGGCATGACACCGCGTCAGGTAACCGTGATGGTGGTGACGTCGATGGCGCTGCTCGGCGCGGTCGGCTCCCTGTTCGGTGTCCCCCTGGGCATCGCGGGCTACGACCTGGTGGTGCCGCGGATGGCGGACGCCGTGGACATCGTCCTGCCCACCTTCATGACGGACGTCTGGCGGGCCGGCACCCTCGCTCTCCTGGCCCTGTCGGGCGTCGCGATCGCGGTCCTGGGCGCGTACATCCCGGCACGGGGCGCGGCACGGCTGACTGTGGCGGAGGCGCTGCGCAACGAGTGAGGCCGCTGGCGCGGGTTGAGCGGTGCGCGCCGGACCTCGCCGAGCCGGCAGCCGCGGCCCCGGCGGCATCATCCGTCGGGGCCCGCGCATCAGCTTGGAGAAGTTCCGCACCATGCGCCGGCCCTCAGCTGCAGTGTGCACCCTTCGGTTTGGATCACCAGCAGTGCGGACGGACGAACCCTTTCCAGCCCACGCACTCCACCGGCTGCACCGGCATCTCGGCGGGCTTCGCCTGTTTTATCCGCTCCGGAGTCCAGTACTCGAGGATCTCCTCGGGGGACGCCGTCTCGCGGTGCACGACCACACCGTCGGAGCCGCCCGCGTCCGGGACCGTGGCCGACAGGGCCGCGCCGGAGAGTGCGATCGACCCGACGGACGCCGCGAGCACGATCCATGCGCGGGGCGACAGCGCGCCACGGCGTTTGCCACGGTGGGCGGCACTCATCGGTTCTCCCTCCGCTGCAGATCGGCGGCCTCAGCTCGTGGCCCAAGGCATGGAATCGCCACGTCTGAATCTCCAACAGGGCGTTTTGCAGGGCATTTTGCCTACGGCCGATACAACCGTACCGGGCCAAGAGCTGACCGACGATCTCCTGGCGCACGAACGTCCCCGCTCCCCCGCACCCACAACGTCTTCCGGGGCGTTGACCGGGGCTTGACACGCGCATTCCCCCGCTCCGCACAGACGCCTGCCCGGGCCACTGCCTCGGATCGGCAACGCAGTGGCCCAGGCAGGAGTGCTGCGCTACTTGCGGAGGCTCTTGGTGTCGATGCGGAAGACCTGGTGGCCGCGGTTCACATCGACGAAGAGCTTCTTCTTCCCCGAGCTGAAGGTCAAAGTGACGACGGCCTCGGTGTTGCGGCCGATGCTGCCGTTGTCGGCGACCTTCCAGGCGAGCGGCACGTTCTGGGCGCGCAGGACGCCGTTGGCGTGGTTCTTCGCCTCCCAGGCGTTCAGCTTCTTCTGGAAGCCGGCGGTGAGGTAGTGGCTGCGCAGGGCCTTCCCGAGGTGGCCGCTGTCCTCGTCGATCAGCGCGTCGATGTAGGCGCCGTAGAAGTCGGCGACGCGGGTGAGGTTGTCGGACGGCTTGCCGCTGACGCTGCGCGGGGTCCCGGCGGAGGCCTGGACGGCGGTGCCGAGACCGAGACCGACGGTGAGGACGCCGGCGACGAGAGCGGTGCGGGTCTTACTGTTCATGTCTGTTCTCCGTTTTCGAATGGTCGAATGGCCGAATGGCCGGGCTGTGCTGGTCGGTTCCGGGCCGCCCCTCCGACCCCGTGACGGGAGGAGGGCCCCGGACGGCCCCGTCAGCGGAGCCTGTCCGCGGCCTTGGCGGCCGTCTGCTGGAAAGCCTTCACCGGAGCGCCCTCGAAGCCGCCGAACTGCGCCCCGTGCAAGACCCTGACGATGCGGCCGTCCCGGCCGACCGACAGCAGGCGGACGTCGCCCGCACCCCAGGAGGTCTCGGTGAGAACACCGCAGACGCGGGAGCCCTCCTCGACGGACAGCTTCCGCAGTCCTTGCCGGTGGCCTCGGTGCCCGGGCCCCGCCGCTCGGTGCGGTCGCGCAGGACGTGATGCCCCCGTTCAGCCACGAGGCCGGCTGCTTCGCCCAGCAGGTCCCGGGCAGGACCACGGTGATCCGCCGGGCGTTCGTGTCCAGGCCGGTGCGGCGGCAGGTCCGCGGCCGCTACGCCGGCGGTGACCTTGCCGGCCGTCCAAGACGAGATGGAGCGCGGCGGCAGGTCCGCGGCCGCCAGGAAAGCCAGGCACCTCCAAAGCGGCGGCGGCCGGTCCGGCGAGCGCCACGGCCAGACCCGTGACGGCGCCTGCGAGGAGCGGACCTGCTCGGGTGCGCTCACGCATGACTGTCCCCCCGTGAATGAGTGCGGTGAACGCATGAGTGCAGTGCATGCGTCTCGGACGTCGCCTGCCGCCAGTTGGCCGGTCCGGCCCTGGTCGGTGCGACACCCAGAGCATCGGCGGTCACCGCAGCCCCGCGCAACGACTGACGCCCTCTTGGCGACGGTGGAACCATCCCAGCCCATCTGACGTGCAGGTATGTGAGTGTCTGGGATGCGGGATCGCAGGCGGACAACGGGGGAACAGTGCCGATTCGAGACGATGCCGAGGAGTTCGCGGCGCTGCTGCGCCGGCTGAAGGACCGCACGGACCGCAGCTACGGTTCCCTGGCCCGCCGCCTCACCATGAACACCTCCACACTGCACCGGTACTGCGCGGGCGAGGCGGTGCCTCAGGACTTCGCGCCCGTGGAGCGGCTCGCGGCCTTCTGCGAGGCGACACCGCAGGAGCGGCTCGAACTGCACCGGCTGTGGCTGTCGGTGGTGGCGGCTCGGCAGCGGGCGCGTACGGCCGCTTCGGCACCGCCACCCGCAGCGATCCCGCCACCCGCAGCGGTCCCGGACCGGGCGCTCGCCGAGGAGAGCGGTCCCGCGGAGCAGCCCGGGAACGATCCCGACCCGGACAGGCCCGTCCCCTCCCCCCCTCCCCGCCCCCGGTACCGCCGCCGACGGATCCTGGCGTCCACCGCTGCCGCCTGCGCACTGCTCGCTGCTGCGGGCAGCGTGTCCGTCCTGTCGGGCGGCCACTCCCTTGAGGCGGACGCCTCCGGCTCCGCCGGCCCGCGGACGACCGCCCCCGGCGCACCCCACCGCCCGGCGAAACCGTCAGCCACCGCCTCCCCCTCCCCTTCCCGGAGGTCCGCGCCGCCCGGCCCCCCGCAGAAGGCCCCCGGCCCGTCCGCCACCGGCAGCGGTCCCGCCTCGGCCGCGAAGCCGGCCACCGGCCTGCCCCTCACCTGGAGCGCCGACTCCCAGGTCTGGGACATGGGCTGCAGCTACGATTACGTCATCGACAAGCCGCCCGCACAGGTGCCTCCACCGCCGGTGCAGCAGGACGCCGGGCCGTGGGCGGCGACGCAGGGCGCAGTGCCCGGGCGGCAGACGTTGGTGCAGGTCACGGTGCAGGGGCGGTCGTCCACGGCCGTGGTCCTGGAGGCGCTGCGCGTCCGCATCGCCAACCGCGGCAACCCGGCCGCCGGGAGCGCGTACGCCATGGACCAGGGCTGCGGCAGCGAGCTGGCACCCCGCCGCTTCACCGTGGACCTCGATGCCGACCGCCCTGTCATCCGTGCGAGGAGCGGCACCGGCACAGGACACGCCATCGCGGCCGTGGACTTCCCGTACCGCGTCTCCGCCGAGGACGCGGAGGTGCTGCTGGTCGTCGCGGCGACACAACTCTACGACGCCCGCTGGTACCTCGAACTCGACTGGTCCTCCCAGGGCCGCACCGGCACGATCCGCATCGACGACCACGGCCACCCGTTCCGCACCACCAGCATCAAGGGAGCACCGCACTACTGGTACGGCACAAACCGCGCAGGCAAGCGTGCCTGGGTCCCGTACGACGGCTGAAGGCCCCGTCCGGACAGGGCGGCGCGGGCGGCGGCGTAGGCGTCGATGGGGTCGGACTTGCCACTGCGGCGGCGCTCGGCCCGGTCGGGCCGGTTGACCTCGATCACGCGGTGCCCCTGGGAGCGGGCGGCGCGGGTGAAGCCGGTTCCGTAGGAGGAGGTGCCTTCCACACCGATCGCGATGACCTTGCCGTGCGCGGTCAGGAAGGCCAGGGCCGCGGCGTATCCGGCAGCGGTGGTGCTGAACTCCGCGTCTGCGAGGTGACCGCCGTTGTCGCTGATCACAGCAACGTGAAGGGTGTCGGCGTGGGAGTCGACCCCGCCGAACACCTCTTGGTCGGCTGTGTCTTCTACGGCCACTGCCGCCATGCTGGAAACGCCTTCCTAGCCGGAGGTGGGCGTCGGCCGGGTGGCGCAGACAGGACATTGAAGGGCCTTCTGGCCAAGCGCTCGACTATCACGTCATGTTCCGCCCGGCCGAAGCCATCAGAACAGACCCCGAAGGCCGGACAGAACAACGCGAAGACAGCCCAGAAGGGCGTCAGTCAGTGGGAGAGCCACGACCACCGGAACCCGCCTACCACTATCAATGTCAGTGGTCGCCGATAGCTTCGATCATGTTCCGCCGAGGTGGCGTGAGCGCCCCCTTTCGCATGCATGGGAGATGGTGCGTTGTCGGTCTGGGAGAAGTCGAGCACGGCACGGGTGGTGCCGTCGGCGCGGCCGCGGAAGCTCGCGAAGGTGCCGTTCGTCGAGTTGGCCGACGGGCGGTTGCAGGGTGTGGTGTCCAGCGGGTCGGACATCGGGCGCGTGTACGTGTCCTCGGTCGAGGCGGGGACGTACGCGTTCGCGTGCAGCACCAACAACAACCGCCCCTGCGGCGGGGCCCGCGGCATGTTCTGCAACCACATACGCGCGCTCATCGGCGAGGCCGTACTGCAGTACGGCGCCGAGCGCGTGGCCCGGTACCTGAAGGTCGAGGTCGACACGGCGAAGCCGGACGCGCACGCCGTCACCGCCGTCATGACGGCCACGCGCCCCGCGACGGCCGGCAGTTCGGCCGCGGCCCGGGTGTTCAGCCGGTTCCTGCGGCACCTGGCCTATCTCGAACTCGCGCCGAGTACCGCACCGCTGCCCGAGATGCAGTGGTTCCCGACGACGAGGGCGGTGGCCTGATGCATGCCGATCTGCTCTCCGACGCCGTCGACGGCCTCGACGAGGCTCTCACGGCCGTGGACGGGTTCGACGAAGCCCTCGTCGCCGGTCTGCTGCGTCCGCAGGCCGGCCAGGCCGCCGGGCTGACCGGGCTCGCGGACGCCGTCGCCGGGACGCCGCTGGCCGCGCAGGTGGCCGAGGCCGCCGACAAGACGGCCGCCGGAGCCGCCGGCGAGGACCACTTCGTCGCGCTCGCCGCGGCCCGCACCGCCCTGCTCGGTTCCGTGCACGACGCGCTGACCGCCCGCGTCGAGGAAGCCGCCGGCCGGCCGCGGGCCGAGGAAGCCGACACCGAAGCGGCCGGCGACAACGAACAGGCGGCGAATCTGTACGCCGCGGTGCGCAGTTGGTTGTGCGATCTGGCGCGGGCCGGCTGGCAGGGCATCGACCACGAACTCGTCGACGGGGCCGCGCCGGTCGTCTCCGCGATGCTGCCCGACCCGGCGCTGCGCCGCCTGGCCACGCTGCTCGACGGTTTCGCCGCCGAACTCGCCGCCTCCTGCCCGGGGGCGACCCTGGAGCGCGTGCCCGTGCGCCGCTGGGCCGACCTGTGGTCGCGCGCCCTGCTACTGACGCTGCCGGGCGCGGCGCGCGCGTCCGCCGTGGCCGAGGTGACCGGCCGGCTGCTGCCGCTCGGTGTCGACGTGCAGGAGCACGCCACCGCCGTACAGGCGCAGGTGCACGCGGTGTTCGAGCCCGCGGACGGTGGCACGCCCCGCCTGATGCGCGCCTCGGTGTCCGCGCCCAAGCCGGACACGGTCGTCGGCGCCGGTCTGTGGCAGCTGCTGCGGCCGCGCATGTCCCTGCTGGAGGCCGTGAGCGAGGGTCGCGCCATGGACCTCGACGCGATGCCCGTCACCGCCGAGGGCGACCTGATATGGGACGACACCCGTGCGCGTATGGGCGAGCCCGCCGAGGTCTTCGCCACCGCCCGGGTGGCCCTGCCCACCGCCGCCGCCTTCGCCGTGTCGCCGCTCGACCGGCACCCGGCCCGGATCGCGGTGCCCGTCCTGCTTGAGGGGTACGGCGTGGAGGAAGGTGACGACGGAGTCTTCTTCCAGGTCGCCGGGCACCGCCTGGCCGTCGACACCGATCGCGTCCCGGCCGCCGGTCCGCTCTCGCCCGAGGTCGTCGTCGCGTCCGGCGCGTGTGTCGGGCTGCTGCGCTGGGACGCCGGGGAGTTCCTCCTCCAGCCGCTCGCCGTCGAACGGACCGTGCGGAAGAAGACCGTCGCCGTGCACGCGGGGGCCTGGGCCGGAGGTACGACCGACAAGACCGGGGTGCGGGCCGAGAAGGCCGCCACCGACGCCGTCGGCGTGCTGCGCGAACGTGCCGGAAGGCTGCTGCGGAAATGACCGAGGACATCACCGGACAGGCTGCCGACCCCGAGCCCGATCCGTACGACAACCGGCGGCAGGTCCTCTACTGGCGCCTGCTGGCCCGTCTCTTCGACCCGGAGGAGCAGGCCGGCCTGGAGTCGGCGAGTCTCGCCGTGGTCGAGGACATCGGTCTGCCGTCCGCGCTGCTCGATCCCGGTGCGTCGGTCGACTCCGTCGTGCAGCGGTACCCGGAGCTGGCCGCCGAGTTCGACGGGCTGATGGCACCGGCGCCGGACGAGGACGGCGCGCGCGACCGGGCCGCCGAGGTGCGGCGGGCGGCGCTCGCGTCGAAGGTACTGCTGAACGTCTTCGCCTCCCGCCCCGGCACCGTCACCGCGGAGCAACTGGCCCGCTGGCAGTCCGACGCCGGCTGGCTGGAGCGGGCCCTGGGCTGCCGGCCCGGCGAACTGCGCGGCGGACGTGGCGGCACCCACCGTGTGGGAGTCGGCGGGGGCGTCAGCCCGACCGGCACCGGAATCGGCAGCCCCGCGCCCGACCTGAGCCGGCTGATCCCCGCGATCGGCCCGGAACTCGGATCCATCGAGGGCGATCTCGTCAAGCGCATGCACCTGCGCGAGGTGCTGGCCGACCCGCAGCTGGCCTCGCGGCTGACGCCGAGCATGTCCCTGATCGAGCAGTTGCTGCGCGACAAGAACAACCTCTCCGGTGTCGCCCTGGCCAACGCCAAGGCGCTGATCCGCCGTTACGTCGACGAGGTCACCGAGGTGCTGCGCACCCAGGTGGAGAAGGCCACGGTCGGCGAACTCGACCGGTCCGTCCCGCCCAAGCGCGTGTTCCGCAACCTCGACCTCGACCGCACCATCTGGAAGAACCTCACCAACTGGAGCCCGGAGGAGGAGCGGCTCTACGTCGACCGCCTCTACTACCGGCACACCAGCCGCAAGACGACGCCCCAGCGGCTCGTCGTGGTCGTGGACCAGTCGGGTTCCATGGTCGACTCGATGGTCAACTGCACCATCCTGGCCTCCATTTTCGCCGGGCTGCCGAAGGTGGACGTCCACCTGATCGCCTACGACACCCAGGCTCTGGACCTCACTCCCTGGGCGCACGACCCGTTCGAGACGCTGCTGCGCACCAAGCTCGGCGGCGGCACCGACGGCACGGTCGCCATGCGGCTCGCGCAGCCGAAGATCGCCGAGCCGCGCAACACCGTCGTGGTGTGGATCTCCGACTTCTACGAGTGGCGCCACCAGGAGCTGTTCGACAGCATGGCCGCCATTCACCGCTCGGGGGCGAAGTTCATCCCGGTCGGCTCGGTGACCAGCTCCGGGCGCGGCAGCGTCAACCCGTGGTTCCGGGAGCGTTTCAAGGACCTCGGCACGCCGGTGATCTCCGGCCACATCAAGAAGCTCGTGCACGAACTCAAGACGTTTCTCACCTGATCACCGACCGTACGTCCGCGTCGTTGTGATCACCCCGTGGAAAGGCCCTTCCCTCATGTCCGACCTGCTGCGCGCCCCCGCCGAGATCAAGTACGCCGAGGAGCTCGACTGGCTGGAGTCGATCGACGACAGTCCCAAGCCGTTCTCATGGCGCCTGTCCCCGAAGATGGTCCGCCTGTTCATCCTGGGCTCCGAGCGCTCCGACGGCCTGGACCGGGAGATCTCGCAGAAGTGGTTCGGCGACCGCAGCTTCGTCGAGCGTTCCATCGTCACCCTCGCCTCCGACCGCGGTCTGCTGCTCATCGGCGACCCCGGCACAGGGAAGAGCTGGCTGGCGGAGCTGCTGTCCGCCGCGATCAGCCGCAACTCCACGCTGGTGGTGCAGGGCACGGCGGGCACCACCGAGGACCACATCAAGTACTCGTGGAACGTGTCCATGGTCATCGCCAAGGGCCAGTCGCGGGAGTCGATGATCCCCTCCCCGATCATGACCGCGATGGAGGCCGGTGCCATCGGTCGCTTCGAGGAGCTGACCCGGTCCACGAGCGATGTCCAGGACGCGTTGATCTCGATCCTCTCCGAGAAGTACATCTCCGTTCCCGAGCTGGAGAGCGGCGGCAGCGACAACATCGTCTTCGCCAAGCCCGGTTTCTCGATCATCGCCACGGCCAACAGCCGCGACCGGGGCGTCAACGACCTGTCCTCCGCGCTCAAGCGCCGCTTCAACTTCGTCCGCATCCCGGTCGTGACGAACAAGAAGAGCGAGGCGGAGATCGTCCGCTTCCGCACCGAGGAACTCCTGCGCCGGCACTCGATCGACCTCGACGTGCCGCCGACCCTGCTCGACGTGCTCCTGCAGAGCTTCGCCGACCTGCGCGCGTCCGCCGCCGCGGCCGGCAGCGACGACGAGAAGCTGGAGTCGGCGCTGTCGACGGCCGAGCAGATCGGCGTGCTGGAGGACGCCGTCCTGCACAGCAACTTCTTCGGCGAACGCGCCCTGACCGCCCGCACTCTGGCCTCCTCGCTCGTCGGCTCCCTCACCCGCCGCGAGCCCGAGGACCTGGCCATCCTCAACAAGTACCTGCACGGTGTCGTCGAGCCGCGCAGCAAGGAGGAGGGCGGCTCCTGGCCCGAGTTCCTGGAGGGCGGCCGCGACGCGATCGCCACGCTGTCATGAGCGCGCCCCAGGAGAGCGGCACGTTCGCCGGGCTGCGCGGGCAACTGCAGGAGGCCGCCGCCACGTTCGCGGGCGGCCCCGACGCCCTGGAGGGCATCCTCCTCGGCATGGTCGACGACGTCGACCGGGCGGTGCGCGAGCCGCTGGAGATCTTCCCCGTCTGCCATCACTCGCCCGCCTCGGCGACCGCCATGGCCCGGCGGCTGCGCGAGAAGCAGCCCAAGGTGGTCTACCTGGAGCTGTGCGAGGACATGGCACCGCTGCTGACCGAGCTGCGCAACTGCCGCCTGCCGGTGGCGGTGCAGGCGTTCGCCGGTGACGTGGACGGCTTCCCCCGGGACTGGGCTCCGCTGTCGGTCGTCGCGCCGATCACCGAGGCGTCCGCCGAGTACCAGGCCATCGCGTACGCCCTGGACACCCCGGGTGTGGAGCTGGTCCTCGTGGACCGGTCCGCGGACCACGTCTTCCAGTGGGACACCGGCGGCGAGCAGGCGCGGGAGGCCGCCGCGGAGGACACCGATCCGCCGGCCGAGGCCGCGCTGCACGGCGAGGCCGTCGGCGTCGAACTCGGTGACCTCCGGCCGCGCTTCGCCGAGCTGGAAGAGCACCTGCTGCGCCACGGCAGGGTGCGGCACTGGTCTGAGTGGTGGCACCAGTACGTCGAGGTGCCGCTCGGCGACAGCGCCGCCGACCACGACACCTACCGCCAGGTGATGCTCCTCGTCGGCAGCCTGTTCCGGCGCCTCGCTCCGGGCGACGGCGCCCGGGTCCGCGTGGACGAGGACCGCGAACGGTACATGTGGACCCGGATGCGCGAGCATCTGACGGCAACCGGAACCGATCCGGCGGACTGCCTGTACGTGTGCGGGGCGTTCCACGCGGTCAGCCGTGTCGAGGAGTTCGGCGTGCACGGCAGCACCGACACGTTCACGATCTCCCCGCGCACCGCCACCACCTGGCAGTACGGGCTGATCCCGTCCAGCCATGCGGCGATCGAGGCGCAGTTCGGTCTTGCCGCCGGCTCGGTGTCGATCGCCTCGACGGAGTGGGTGAAGAGCCTGAAGCGCACCCGTGTGCAGCCGTACCGGCTGGCGGGCCAGGCGGGCACGAAGAAGTCCCCGGCGAAGAAGGCCCTTGCGAAGAAGGCCTCGGCGGCGAAGGCCCGGGGAAGCGAAGCCACCGCCCCGGCACCGGAGTCCGCCGCCGCGGACCGGCTGTCCGGGTTCCTGCGCAGGCCGCCCGTGCTCGACGGCCTGGACGAGGCCGAACTGCTCGGCTGGTCGGTGGACATCGTGCGCGCGGCCCGGCGCAACGGCTATCTCGCCTCCACCGCCGACGCCATCGCGGTGTTCGAGACGTCGGTCCTGCTCGCCGGGATGCGGGATCGGGCCAAGCCCACGCCGTACGACTTCCAGGACGCGGCGGTCACCTGTATCGAGAAGGACGCCGTGCCGGGGCGGCGGGACGTGCGGCGCCTCGTCGAGATCATGATGGGCGGCGACCGGATCGGCCAGGTCGGCTACGAGGCGCTGCCGCCGCTCGCCCGCGACGTGCACGACCGGCTGGCACCACTCGGAATGAAGCTCCAGCAGCGCGGCGTGCAACGGGCCCTGCTGGACATGGCCTCCCGGCCGGAACTCCAGACCTGCTCCGACGTCCTGTGGATGCTGCGGCGCCTGATGCCGCACGGCGCGGCCCGGCCGATCATGGGCGAGCGACGGCTCGGTGAGCGTTCGATCCAGGAGTCCTGGGACCTGGCGCTCGGCACCCATCAGCGGGCCCTCATCGAGCTCGGTTACGAGGGCGTCAGCATCGAGCAGGTCCTGGAGCAGCGGCTACGGCGCGACGCGTACGGCCCGCAGGCCACGACCGCGACCGTACTGGCCGCGGTTGAGGACGCGACCCTGTACCTGCGCAGCCGCCGCCTCGCCGACGAACTCGGCACGCACGCGCTGAAGGTACTCGCCACCGAGCGCAGCGTCGACGGAGCGCCGGAAGTGCTGCGCCGGGTGCGCGGGCTGCTGGCGTACAACCGCACCAGCGAGCCGGTGCTGCCGCAGTGGATCGAGTCGTTCGTCAAGACCGGCTACGCCCACTACTGCACGCTGCTGCCGGTGGCGTTCCGGGACGAGGAAGCGACGGTCGGGCAGGTCGCGGCGATGCTCGGCTTCCTGTTCAGCATGGAGAACCTCGCGCTGTCACTGGGCTGCGACCGGGCCCAGTTGGAGCTGGCGGTCGCCCAGTCGCATCCCGAGGAGCCGTCGAAGACAGCCTTGTTGTGGGCGGCGCAGGTGCAACTCGGCACGCTGTCCCGGGCCGAGCTGCGGGGCCGGTGCGACGCACTGCTGGACAATCCGCTGGTGGTGCCCGCCTATCCCCGTTACCTCAGCGGTTTCGTCCACGCGCTGGAGCCGGTGCCGGGGTTGGCGGACGTGGTCGTGGAGGCAGTGTCGAACGCGTTCGGGCGGCTGCCCGACGCGGTGCTGCTGCCATGGCTTCCGCTGCTCATCACCACCTTGCGGTCCGGCGCCGCGGAGCTGGCCCCGCTGCTGATCCGCGAGGCCGGGCGGATCTTCCCGGGCCGGCTGGCGGCCTTGGACGCCTGGATCCCACCGTGGCGGATGCCCCCGGTCCCACCCGCCACCCGCCGGACGCGGTCCGGAGGGCACGACCGCCGGGGCGCCGCACTGCTCCCGGCGCATCCGGCGACCTGCGACGCGGTGGCGGAGTTGCTGGGCTGCACACAGGGGTGGACGCCGGCCGACGTCCCGCCCCCGTCGGGTGTCGGGTTGCTGGCCGCGCATCCGGCGACGTGCGACGCGGTGGCGGACTTGCTGGGCTGTGACGGCGCGTGGACGGCGTCCGGCTCTGCGCCTTGGGGTGCCGCGCTGACGCGCCGGCATCCAGCCACGGCGAAGGCCTTGGAGTCCCTGCTCACGAGCACATGAGAGCGAGGGCTTACGGTGCCGGCCGAGTCCTGGGCCCACCAGGATCCGGCCGGCCAAGCGTGCCGGTCAGCGGGCGTCCGCGTTCCGACACACATTCGCACATGGTTGCGAGCGGACGGGGAGAAACGCCCTGGCCGGCCGGTGGATCAGGCAGCCCTGCGCTCCCTCCCCCGCGCGTGCTCGGCGATGCTCTCCGCGTACCGCCGCCCACTCCCCTTGATCGTGCGGACCTGAGTCTTCCAGTCCATGCCGGTACGCGGGACGCAGACGCGGACGGCAGAGCGGGGTGGGGCTCGTGGACGCGATGAACGTGGCCCTGGCCGCGGCCTTCCGGACGGTGGACCTGTTCACCTCGGACCGCCGCTTCCGCATGATGCGGCCACTCACCGGCCAGCCCGCGTTCCGGCTGCTCCCCGACGACCTCTGACGCCTTCCGGACCACCCTCAGCCCCGCCCACGCGGCGGAACATCCTCCCGAGGCCGGCGCGCAGTGAGCGACGGCGGCCAGTCTCCGTCACTCGAACGGCAGGTCCGTCCGTCCTGGCCGGTCGGCGGCAGGGCTGCCGGCCCGTCACTCCGCCGAGCGCGCCCCGCCCGGTGCTTCGCCCAAGCCGCTGAAGTCATCGATCGGGCAGTCCGCCGGGGTACGTTCGCCCGTCGTCGCGGTCGTGGCGGCCCGCTCGGCGAGGGCCTCCGGGTAGCCACCGCGCTCGGCCAGGAAGCGGACCCAGTCCGGGAAGAGGGCATGTGCCGACGCGGTGACGGGGTGGTCGGGCCTCCAGTCGTGGATCAAGGCGTACTGGGACTGCACCCGGTGCGGGGACGGCTGCAGTTCAGTACCCGGCAGAGCGCCCTCCAGCCATTCCTCGGCGAGGGCTGCCGCCCCCTCCGCGTCGGGGCGCCGGCCGCCGTTCCGCTCGGCGTACCACTCACCGAAGGCCTCCTCGGCCCACCGCGTCTCGACGTCCGCATACAGCGACTGGCGGAGCGGCAGCGCCTGACCGCGCTTGCGCAGGGCACGGTCCAGGTCGTACAGGCGGCGGCTGGCGCGATACCACTCGTCCAGCCGCTCGCGGTTCTCCGTGCCCCGCAGCATCTCCTCGCCGAGATCCAACTGGACGAGGCATTGCAGATCCGCCTGATCGGGTACGTACGGCGCGCAGTGTCCGGCCGTCTCGCCGACGGCCGACCGCCAGGCCGCAGCCGCCTGCGCGAAGTCTTCGTGGGAGCCGCCACCGGCCAGGCACGGGCCCTCGCAGGCATCGACGTCCCACAGATAGACATGGCGGTCGGCCCCACCGGGATAGGCGAACTCCGCCAGCACTCCCATCCGCGGCAGATGAGGATCCCGCAGCAGCCGAAGCTCGCCTGTGGCGGTCGGCTTGGGCAACAACCGCAACCACTCGGGCGGTTGCGTCGTCCTGCGGACCTGCTTCTGCACCCGGTTCATCGCACGGAGCGTCACCGCGCACAGGTCGGGCGTCCCGATCGACGCCATACCGTGCAGCAGCCGCCAGGGCGCCTCCCACGCGCCACCGGTCCCCTCCAGGCCGGCCCGGACCTGTTCGGCCGCTGCCTGCGCAAGCTGCTCGAACCAGGCACCGAACCACAGACCGCCGCCATCGCCGTGCACCCGCTCAAAGAGTTGGGCCCCCAGCAACGCAGCCGTCGCGTCCTCCAACTCACGTGGCCCGAAGGCCCCGAGCAGCACACCCGCCTCGTCCAGCACGCGAGCGCTCGACTCGGCGTACCAGTCGGCCTCCTGCTGGTCATGACCGAGGCCCTGAGCGACTGCGGCCAGAGCCGACCGTTGCTCAGGCAGGAGTGCGCCGCCGAACAGAGTCTGCTCCGCGCCGCGGGACACAGCGGCCCAGCCCGCACTACCCCTCTTCGAGTTCTTGGCCTTCTTCGACTTGCGTGGACGTGATACCGGCGACATGCACCGCACCCTACGGCGCCGCCCAAAAGGCCGCATACCTTGGGCCAGGGCCTCACACGAACCGAGCTGCGCTCGGACGACGTGGTCGATCAACGCGGGGGCGGTGTCGTCGCCGGAGACCTCGCCCCAGCGGCCGAAGGGCTTGTCGCTGGTGGGCGGCCCGCGGCGTAGTGGCTGCCGCGGGGATGACCGCGCCTCCTGGCTCCGCCGACCGGGTGGAGCCAGGCGATCGTCCAGGTGCAGCGTCCATGCTTGCGCATTCGTGTGGTGATGGGGGCGTTTTCCCGCTCCGCGCCGCGCCGAACCGGCGCCGGACGTGTCGGGTCGGTGGCGATTCCGCGTGCTGCGCGTGAACGTCGTCGCGCGGCGGGTGTTCTTCGCCACAGCGATGCGCAAAGCAGTGAGGTCGAGGTGTCACCATTTGCCCCGTGGATGTGCAGATTTGCGATGGCCTCGCCATTCAATTCACCGTCACATCAGCTCTGATCACGGAAAACACTACCCCCTCACAAGCTGCTTTAAGATCGTTAACGATCTGGTTCCCCCATGCCTGCATCCTGACTCCGAATGCTCTTGGCAATCGCGATCACAACCGGCTGCGCGGCCCGGGCGACAGCCACACGTGTGCAGAAAGGTGAACACCATGGCCCTCGGACTGCTCCGCCGTCGGCGTTCCCACAGCGCCTCCGGTGCCGCGCCGGGCCTTTCCATTCCCCTGCCGCCCGGCGCGGGCGCGTTCGGCTGCGAGGTCGTCGACCCCATGGGGCAGCCCATGGGCGGAGCCGAGGTCACGGTGACCGCGCTGGACAGCCACCGCGTCGTGACCCACGGCACCACCGATCCGTACGGCTTCTTCATGGCGGCGCTGCCACCGGGCTCCTACAGTGTGCGGACCGCGGCCGAAGGCCTGTCGCCCGCCCGCGAGACCGTCGAGATAGCCGCAGGCGTGGCCCCTGCCCCGGCGCGCATCACGCTGGAGCCCGCCCGTCAGCTGGAACTCCCGCCGCCCGGCACCTGGTTGTTCGACCCGCCGCACACCGCGATCCGGTTCATCGCCAAGCACGTGGGCATGGCCCATGTCCACGGCCGCTTCACCCGTTTCAACGGCGGCATCCGCGTCGCGCAGAACATGGCCGATTCCCAGGTCTCGGTGCGCATCGACGCCTCCAGCATCACCACGGGCAACAAGACCCGTGACAACCACCTGCGTTCCGCCGACTTCCTCGACGTCGCGCGCTACCCGTACATCGACTTCGTCAGCACCCGGTTCGTCTACCGCGGCGGCTCCAAGTGGACGCTGCACGGCACGCTCACCATGCACGGCACCAGCCGTTCCGTCGGCCTGGACACGACATACCTCGGGACGGTGAACGGCGGATACGAGCAGGAACTTCGCTGCGCAGCGCTGGCGAAGGCGGAGCTGCACCGCGAGGACTTCACCCTGAACTACCGCTCGATGCTGGCCCGCGGCATCGCGGTCGTCGGACCGACCGTCCAACTGGAGCTGGACGTACAGGCGATGTACCGCACCCCCGACACGCCCACACCGCCGGAGTAGGCGCGCCTTCGTACGCTCACGCAGCGTACGGGGCTTCCTCCTGGCGTGCGCCCCCCGCGCGCCCTCACGGTGGCCTCATGAACGTGACCACGCCCCACACATCCACCGCCGTCAGGACATTCGCGCAGCAACTGTCCTCCACCCGTCGCGGCGCACGGCTCGCCCGACTGCTCGCCGCGGCGGAGTTGCGGGCCTGGCAGGTGTCACCGTCCGTGGTCGAGCACGCGGAGCAGATCGTGGCGGAGCTCAGCGCCAACGCGGCGCTGCACGGCCCGGGTCCAGGGCCACGACTTCCGCCTGGCGCTCCGCCTGGACCTGGTGGCCGGCCTGCTACGGATCGAGGTGACTGACGCGCGTGGGGATCAGCTCCCCTCCGCCCGCACGGACTTCACCACGTCCCCGGACGCGGAATCAGGCCGCGGTCAGATCCTGGTCGCAGCCCTGGCGGACCGCTGGGCCACGGAGCCGTATCCGCCGGGCGGCAAAACGGTATGGGCTGAACTCAAGGCTCGATCCTCGTGAGCGGCTTCCGTCTCCGGCGTGGAGCGGCGCACTGCGCGTCGACACCGTGGCCGGCATGGGACGGGGTTCATGCCGATGCCGGCTCGCCTCACGGCGCGCTCAGGAGGGTTTCTCTCAGTTGGTCCGCGTTCATCGCCACCAGATGTGGCACGCGGTCGTTCCACTGTGCGGCCAGGTTGTCCAGGGTCCGCACGACGGATCGGCGTATCCGGCGGGCGGCAACGGTGAGGACGACCGCGGCGACCGGTCGCAGGAGTCGGCGGCCGCGTAGGGAGATGGTGACGTGGATTTGCCATCGGCCGTCGTCCGGGGACGGCCGGGGAACCGCTCGCATGTCCGCCCGGAACCAGGGGTGGTCGAGCCGGGCCGCGGCGGGGGCTGAAGGTGGGGTGCGGTCGGTGTCCGCGGCGGGCCACCAGTCGTCCAGCCGTACCCGGGCGCGGCCCGCCATACCGAACCGCGTGCACGCTGCCGCGCCGCCTCCCGCCCGGCCGCTGATCTCGACCAGGTTCGGGCGGTCGGGGCTCCTCAGTGCCGCGTCCAGTTCGACGTCCATTTCGGCCGGAACCAGGGCGAGTTCGAGGCGGACAGCGCGGCGGTGATCCCACTCCCTGACGGTGATCTGTACGGTCTCGCTCGCCTCGGCATCCATGCTGATCCCGGACCAGTCCGCGTTCGCATCCGCTTTCGCGTTCCCGTCCCCGTCTCCGTCGTCCCCGTCGTCGTCCTCGACCTCGATCTCGACGTCGACCTCCGTGAGGTAGACCGAGCCGGGTCGCAGGTGCCGCCCGTGGATCAGTCGGATGTCCGGGATCACCTGTCCATCGGGCAGTACGAGCCCTTGCTCATCCGCCTGGCTCTCCTCCGCCAGGGTGCGGATCACAGCCAGTGCGTCCACGAGCCATGCGTACGGGACCGGCTCGACGACCACCTTGTGTCTGACGGAAACCATGCTGACAGTCTGGCCAGTCGGGGCCGGTCTTCCATGGCGCGGCACGGCGGAACGGCGTCGGGCTGCTTGCCAGGCAACGGCAAGCAGCCCGAGCGGGCAATCGTGTCAGCCGTCGACGCGCAGGGCGCCCAGCAGCATCGGCAGGGAGGCGTGCAGTTCGCGCTGCCAGTAGGCCCAGCCGTGGGTCCCCGGTCCGTAGAAGTTGGTGGTGACGTGCTTGGCGCCGACGCGTTCGAGTTCGGCGGCCAGGGCGTGGTTCTGGCGGTTGAAGTCGGCCTCGAGCGCGCTCGTACTGCCCGGAGAGTCCAGGGGGCCGGTGGTGCCGTCACCGCACGACAGGTACACGGGGACCGACTTGAGCCGTTTGGCCAGGTAGAACGGGTCGTGCGCCTGCCAGATGCCGCGCTGGGCGGCCGGGTCGCCCCAGACCCGCAGCGGGTCGTCGCCCTGGCTGGCGAAGAAGCCCATGATGCGGTTCACCGACTCCTCGTTCAGCAGCGGGTGCGCCGAACCGGAGTACGCCGCGGTCGCCTTGAACATTCCGGGGTTCCGGGCGGCGTACAGCAGGGCGCCCTGGCCTCCCATCGACAGGCCGGCCACGACACGGTTGCCGCCGGCGGCCCAGTCGCGTTCCAGGAGCTGCCGCAGCTCCACGGTGTGGAAGGTCTCCCATGCGGGGTCGCCGCCCTGGCCGTGGTTCCACCAGTCGCTGTACCAGCCGTTCCAGCCGGCCTCCGGCATCACCACGAGCACGTTGCGCAGACTGTCGATCCGTGCGACGTTTGTGAGGGCGGTCCACGAGGTGTAGTCCCCGCAGCAACCGTGCAGCAGCCAGAGCGTCGGCCAGTGCTGCCGTCGGTCGCTCGGGTTCCAGCCGTCGGGAGTGAGGAGCCGGACCTTGACCGTCCGGCCGCCCAGGGCCGCCGAACGCACGGACAGGTCGACCTGACGGTCCGCGACCCGGGTGGCCGCGACGACCTCGGCGCCTCGCGACTTCGCGAAGGCGGGAACGGTGGCGTCAGCCACTCCTGTGGCAGCGGGTGAGGCGGCGTGCGCCGAGGCGATCGGCGCGGTCGGCGTGAGTGTGAGAAGCAGTGCGGAGAGGACGAGCAGGACTCGGGTTCGAAGGGTCATCGCGGCTCCCTGTGGTTGGTCGCGGCTCGAGCGTTCTTCGACCGGGCGGGGTCAACTCCTCTGGGGCGCACATGTCGCAGCAGCCTGATGCTGCCAGCCGCGCGGGCGACAAGAAAGCCCTGCCGTTCCTTGCGGATGGCAGGGCTCTCGCGTACCTGGGCCTTGGTCAGCTGCCGGTCTCCTCCGGAGGGAGGCGGCGCCGGCCGCGGCGGTCGGTCACGCCGGGATCGACTGCCCCTGGAACATCCGGGGTCCGGCCGTGCCGAAGTCCCCGACGGATCCGGGCAGGTCACTCGGGCCGGCCGGCAGCGGGTCGTGGCGGACGTGTTCGGCGGGCAGCCCGGCGCGGGTGAGCGCGGCCGTCACCGTCTGGACCATCACCGGCGGCCCGGCGAGCAGTGCGCGGCCGCCCGCCGCGGGGCGGCTCCGGGTCACCGCGCGGGCCAGACGGTCGTACACGCCCTCCCCCGGGGTCCCGCCCGTCACCGGAACCACGGTCAGCCACGGCCGGCTCCGTTCGACCTCGGTCAGGTACTCGGTGTCGTACAGGTCGGACAGCGCGTCGGCGCCCAGGAAGAGCCGTACCCGGCCCGGGCGGTGTTCGGACGCCGGGCGCAGGCGGCCTTCCAGTTCCCACAGCAGCGCCTTCACCGGGGCCCAGCCGGTGTCCCAGGCCACCAGCCGGAGTTCGCCCGTCTGCTCCTCGCCGAGTGCCAGGTTTCCCTTGGGGGACCGAGCCGTATCCGGTCCCCGACCGTGGTGTGGCGCACCAGGGCCTCACTCACGCCGCCGGGGCCGGTGCACCGGACATGGAACTCCAGCTCCCCGTCCCGGCCGGGCTCGCCCGCCAGGTAGTAGGGGCGCCAGGTGTGCGGCAGCCGCGCGGACTCCAGCGCGGTGTACTGCCCGGCCCGGTACCGGAAGGTCTCGTGCGGCCGTACCCGGAGCACCGCGAGATCCGGACCGCACAGCCGATGCGCCGTCACCGTGGCCTGCCAGCACGGCGGCTCGTGCAACGCCGCCTCCGCGCCCCGCACCATGGCCGTGACCCCGAAGCGCACCATCCGCACCCACGCCTGCTCGAGTTCCGCGGTCCAGTGTTCGCCGGCACGGATGCGCAGCGCCTCGCACAGCGCGGTTTCGAACGCCGCGTACTGCGCCGGACGCACCCCGAGCTTGCGGTGGTCGCGGCCCAGCTGGGTGAACGTCGCGGTGATCTGGTCGGGCCTGTCGAGGTGTTCGAGCAGGAACCAGAACGCCCTTGCCAGGTGGGCCTGCTGGAACGCCATCTCGGCGGGGAAGAGCGACCGCAGGGAGGGGTGCCGGGTGAACAGTGCCTGTTGAAGCGCTCTCCCCCGTGAACGGGGGGGAGATTCCGCCCTACCTTGCGGTGGGAGGTTTGACGCGACGAGCGCGCCTGGCGACTGCTCTTCCAGCAGCCGGGATCGCCACGAGGCCGATCCGATACAGGTGCAAGATGTTCCGGGCTGCGTTGTGGTCGGCGTTGCCCGACCAACCGCAGTCCGGGTTCCTGCACACGAACACGGCCTGGGACTCCCGACTGCCCGCAGTGGTGGAACTGCAGGCCGAGCAGCGCTGGGAGGTGCCGGGGGCGGGGACCTTGACCAGGGTGCCGCCGAACCGGGCGGTCTTGTACGTCAGCATCGTGACCGTACGGCCCCACGCCTCGGCGGCGATGGAGCGGTTCAGCCCGGTCTTCTGGGCGACGTGCTTCCCCGGCTCGTCGACGGTGCCCCGCGCCGACTTGACCATGTTCGTGATGGTGAGTGCCTCGACCACGACGGTGCCATAGGTGCGGGCGATGCCGGTGGTCGTCTCGTGCTGCCAGTTCGCTGCCCGTCGCTTGGCTTTCGCTCGGAGCTGGGCGGTCTGGTCATAAGTGCGGTGCAGGCGACGCGAGGTGCGCTCGCCTGCCTTGCGGTGCTTCCTTTGCCGGGCCGCGCGCTGCTCCAGGCGCAAAAGCTTGGTCTTGTCCTTCTCGGTCAGCCACTCGCCGTGCTCGAAGATGGTTCCGTCCGAAAGAGCGAGAGGGACGATGACGCCCACATCGATGCCGACCGCCGGCCCTTGGTGGGGCTCGGGCCTGGACTCCAGGGTCGTCACGCGGAAGGCGATGTGCCAGCCGAGAGCATCTTTGACCAGGCGGGCTCCGGTGATCCGGTTGACGGTGCCGGCGTGCTTGCCGACCGGGAGGTCCTTGGTCCAACGGAACCGGACTCGGCCGATCTTGGGCAGGTTGACCATGCCCCACCGGCGGTGCACGCGCTTGACGTTCAAATCCCTTCCCTGCGGGATGTCCACCGCCATGACGGACCGGAAGCGACCCTTGAAGTTCGGGGCATCCGCCCGCCCGTCCCAGCAGTTCTTCCACGCCTGAAAGTACGTCTTCAGTACCGCCTGCGCGGCCTGCGCGGGCAGGACGGCAAGGAAGTCCAGGTCCTTGCGGGCCTGGCGTATCGCCGCGTCCGCGTCGGCAAGGGTCCGCTTGCCCTTCGGCATCATCTGCCACCAGGCGTGCAGCAGGTTCCACAGTGTGCGGGCCGCGTGCGCCTGGGCATCAGCTGTCGACACCCCTGCAGGCGACAGCGCAAGCCGGGCACGATGCCCGAACTGCCTCTTAACCAGCGTGCCTTGGCTCACGAACGCAACCGTACCATTTGGCTTATGTCACCACGATGGAATCCGAATCCCGAAGTCCGCACCGGACGTCACGTCATCCACAACCTGCATGTCCACTTGGTCTTCGTCACGAAATACCGGCGGGACGCTTTCACCGATGCCATGCTCAACAGGTGCGAGGAGATCATGCGGGAGGTGTGCGAGGACTTCGAGGCGGAGCTGAAGCAGTTCAACGGCGAACACGATCACGTACACCTGCTGGTCCACTACCCGCCGAAAGTCCAGCTCTCCAAACTGGTCAACTCCCTCAAGGGCGTCTCCGCCCGGCTGCTGCGCAAGGAATACGACACGCACGTCCGCCGGTACCTCTGGGGCGGGCACTTCTGGTCCGGCTCCTACTTCGCCGGATCGTGCGGAGGAGCGCCGCTCACCATCGTGCGCCAGTACATCGAGAATCAGCAACGCCCCGTGAGCTGAGGCCGACAGTGCAGACCCCTGCCAACGGTGCAAGTCAGAGCAGTCCTGAGATGCACTTCACCACCGCCCTGAAGGACGGCGCACTGCGCAAGATCAAAGGTAGAGGTGGGCGATCAGCTCTTCGAACGGGGCCACCAGGTCCAGGTCGCGCATGATGGTCTGCTGGTCGGCGGACCCGTCGTACGGCTGCCCGGCCGGGTCGCGGAGGCCGCTGGCACTGCCACCGTCCGCGCCCGGGAAGCCTCCGGAGGAGAGCATCTGCCGGCGCAGTCGCATCGCGTCGTGCCGGGCGAGGAGTGCGTGGTACGTCCCGTCTTCCGCGCTCGTGATCAGCGTCCCCTCCGCGCCTCGCGCCCGACGGCGGTCAGCCACGTGGCGTCCGGTCCAGCGGCGCCCGGGGCGACGGCCGGGGCCGGAGCGCACCGGACTCCCGGGTGGTCCGGTGCGCTGCCCGGGAGCTGGCGGATGAGTCGAGGCATGGGTGGGCTCCTGAAGAGACGTGTGAGGAACGGTGGGGGACACGACGGGAACAAGGGACGATCCGTCCGCTGAAACCGCAGGCCAGTATGGCATTAGGGGCAAATGCCCCAACGTCCCTGGGTCCGGGGGCCGTTGGGCCCTGGATAGAGCCGACGCCGCGCTCTCCGGACTCAGGTCTCCCTCTCCGGCATGTAGTCGGCCTCCTCCAGGCCGAAGGTCCAGGCGACCCCCTGTCGGGCGGTCCGGGTGCTCGGCGGCACCCGAAGCCAGTACGTACGGTGGGTTCCGTCGGGTTCCGGGGTGGAGTTGACCACCTCGACCATCACCAGCGGCTCGTCTCCCTCCAGTTCGATGCGCCACAGCACACCTGCCTGGTCGCGTTGTACCGGTTCGGCGCCGGAATCCTCCAGGTAGCGCTCGTAGCCGTAGTGCTCCAGCATCACGCGGCGCAGCTCGGCGTTCTCCTCCTCGCGAATGCGTCGCGGGGTCAGCCCGGCGAGTCCGGCGAGGAATTCGGCGGGGACCGGCATTCCGCGCCAGGCATGCAGCGCGAACCCGTCGGGGAAGGCGAGCGCCGGTCCGTCCCCGCGGTCGAGCCGGCCTGCCTCGTCCCGGTGCAGCTCCACAGGGCGTTCGCAGACGACCGCGGTCCTCTCGTACGGCCACCACCAGCCCGCGGCGCGGGCGACCGCGGCGATCCCGTCGAGCGCCTCCCCGCCGTCCTGGCCGTCGAAGGCCGACAGCCAGGCCGCGTCGTGCTGACCGAGGACCGCGTCGAGCAGGACGAGCCGGACGGCCTGCTCGCCCCCCGCCGCAGCGGTCGGTGCCTCGACCACGCCGGTGCGTATGCGTTCGGTCAACGCGACCGTGCCGTACCACAGTTGGGCGCCCGTCAGGGCCCAGTGCGCGGCCCAGCCGGCCGGTCCGAGCCGGTCGAGGACACGCTCGCGCGCGGCTGCCCAGGGCCGGGTACGCACCGCGTCGCGGACACTGCGGCCGGCCGTGCCCTGCGCCGTGAGCCGCGCGGCCACGGCCACGCCCTCGCTGGGCGAGCCCGCCCAGACGATGTGCTCCGGCTCCGGCAGACCCGCCAGCCGGTAGGCCAGGCGCACGCCCTCCTCGGCCGCCGGGCGGTCGGCCGGGTCGGTCGCCGCCGCCACCTCACGCCACATCGCCGTCGTGTCCGCCTGCGCGGTCTCGTACGGATTCTCGTGCGCGGTCTCGTAGGCGGTCTCGTGCGGGGTCTCATGCACGGTTTTCATGGGGGTCGTCATCGTTCCGCTCTTCGCTGTCCCAGTCCGGCTGTCCCAGTGTGCCGTTGCCATCCGGCTGTCTTGAAGTCCGCTGTCTCAGTCCGCCACGACGCGCACCGCGCCGGGCGCGTACTCACGCTGCCGCACCACGCGGTACCAGCCCTTGGGGAGCGGTATCGCCGCGTGTTCCTCGTGCACCACCCGCCCGCCGTCCGGGAGATGGAGGTACGACGCTCCGAACGGCCCCGCCTCGCGGACCAGCGTCCCGGGTCCGATCACCGCGTGAGCGTGTCCCGTGACCTCGCCGAGAGCCAGCACGAGCCTCCCCCGCGCGTCCCGCGGCTGGTGCGGCAGCCGGTCCGTGCCCGGCGGCACGGCCGCCTCCGCCACGGGCACGATCAGGACATCCCCCTGCCGGTACATACGTGTCTCCCTTCCCCGTCGGCACCTCACCGACCGATGTCCACGACGCTACGCGGGGGGTCTGACAACGCCCCGGACCATCCACTGCACCCCGGACGCACCCAGCCCGTCACGTCGATGTCAGAGCCGCTTGGTACAACTTTTCGCGAGCAACGCAATGCGTCAGAGCCCCAGGAGGCCAGCGGCATGTCCCACGTCGAGCATCTGAAGGAACTGCACGGCCTCCCGGCCTTCGACTTCGCACGCTTCGCGGGGAAGCGGGAGCTTCCAGAGGCGGGCGCCGCGGCCTGGTGGCTGGCCATCGAGCCCTACGGGGACTCCCCGCAGGACTTCGGCGACCTGTGGGACCGCTTCCTCGACTCCGTCGATCCCGCCGGGGTGCGCGCCATCATCGTGGGTCAGTGGGGTGAGCCGTACGACAACGACTCCAGCGGCATCGTGCGGCGTCTCGTAGAGGCCCGTGACCGGCTGACCTCGCTCCGGGCCGTGTTCATCGGGGACCTGGAGATGGAGGAGGCGGAGATCTCCTGGATCGAGCAGTCCGATGTCACTCCGGTCCTCGAGGCGTATCCGCTGCTGGAGGAGTTCGGGATCCGCGGCGGCACCGGGCTGCGCTTCCCGGCGGTCCGGCACGAGCACCTACGCACGCTCCGCTTCGAGGCCGGCGGCCTGCCCGGCGAGGTCGTGCGCGGTGTCGCCGCCAGCGAGCTTCCCGCGCTGGAGCACCTCGACCTGTGGCTCGGCGTGGAGGAGTACGGCGGTGACGCGGGGGTCGCCGACCTCGCCCCGATCCTGGCCGAGGGACGCTTCCCGGCGCTGCGCCATCTCGGCCTGCGCAACAGCGAGATCCAGGACGAGGTCGCCACCGCCGTCGCCGGGGCCCCCGTCGTCGCCCAGTTGACGTCGCTCGACCTGTCGCTCGGCGTGCTCACCGACGAGGGCGCGACGGCGCTGCTCGGCGGTCAGCCGCTCACCCACCTGACCCGGCTCGACCTCCACCACAACTTCCTGAGCGAGCCGGTGGTCGAGCGGATCCGTACGGCGCTGGAGCCGTCCGGCGTCGAGACCGACCTGTCGGAGCGCGGCGAGGTGTGGGAGGACGACGGCGTCGTCCACCGTTTCACCGCGGTCGCGGAATGAGGCCGCCATGACCATCTTCGATCACCTCGAGACCTTCCACGGGCTGCCGGTCTTCACCCTGCCGGAGCCCGGCGAGGAGGCGCTGCCGGCCGCGGGCGACGTGGCCTGGCGGCTGGACTGCTACGCGGCCGGGGACGTTCCGTTCGCGGAGCTGTGGCGAAGCTTCACCGACCGGGTGCCGAGCGCTCAGGTGCGGGCTCTCGTCATCGGGCCCTGGTGGGACGACGAGTACACCGAGTTGCGTCCGGCGCTGGAGCTGATCGTGGCCGACGCGGAGCGCTTCCCCGCGCTGCGCGCCCTGTTCCTCGCCGATGTCACCGGCGAGGAGTGCGAGATCTCCTGGCTCCAGCTCACGGATATCACCCCCGTCCTGAAGCACTTTCCGCTGCTTGAGGAGTTGGGCGTCCGCGGCGGCGACTCGCAGGGCCTCGGCGAGGAACCGCTGTCGCTGCGCCCAGTGCGCCACGACGCGCTGCGTGTGCTGCGCTTCGAGTCGGGCGGCCTGCCCGGCCAGGTGGTGCGCTCGGTCGGCGCTTGCGAACTGCCCGCGCTGGAGCGTCTGGAATTGTGGCTCGGCGTGTCCCACTACGGCGGCGACGCGACGGTGGCCGACCTCGCGCCGCTCCTCGTCCAGGGGCGCTTCCCGGCGCTGCGCCATCTCGGTGTGCAGAACAGCGAGGTGCAGGACGAGATCGCGGCGGCCCTCGCCCCGGCGCCGGTCGTGGCGCAACTGGAGTCGCTGAGCCTGTCCATGGGCACGCTCACCGACACCGGTGCCGAAGCGCTGCTCCTCGGCCGGCCGCTGGCCCAACTCAAGCGGCTGGACCTGCGCCACCACTTCCTGAGCGAGCCCATGGCCGACCGGATCCGTACGGCCTTCGACGCCACCGGGACCGAGGTGGACCTGTCGGATCACCGGACTCCGGACAGCTGGGGGGACCAGGAGTGGCGCTATGTCGCGGTCTCCGAGTAGCGCGGCGACCACCACCGGCCTTCGGTTCGCCGTCGTCGGCAATCCCGAGAACCGGCGGACGACGATGTTCGCCGATGCCGTTCACGCGGCCGGTCACCCGGCACCCCGCGTGCTGGCGTGGCGGGACGTGCTGCGCGGACGGTACGCCTTCACGCCGGGCGAGTTGGTACGGATCGACTCCCCCGGCGAGAACGCCGAGGTCGACCGGTTGCTGCGGGACACCGACGACCCCACCCGGGTAGAGGGAACGGCTCTGTGGCACCGCCGTTTCACCGCCGCGGTCCGGGACGTGACCGCCGCGGCACGGCGAGCGGGCGCGGCGACGACCGCCGACCCGGAGGACGTCGCGGTCATGTTCGACAAGCGGCTCTGCCACGCCCGGCTCGCCGCCGCGGGCGTCCCGGTCCCGCCGGCCCTGGCGGGTCCGATCGGCGGCTGGTCCGGGCGGGACGGGCTCCGGGAGCAGCTGAAGGCGGCCCGTATCTCACGGGCGTTCGTGAAGCCGGCGCACGGGTCGTCGGCCTCCGGTGTCGTGGCGCTGACGGTGGCGGGACCTGGCCGGGTCAGGGCGACGACCTCCGTGGAGACCACCGCCGACGGCTGCCTCCACAACTCCCTCCGGGTGCGCCACTACACCTCGGAGACCGAGGTCGCCGCCCTCGTCGACGCCTTGGTCCCGGACGGGATCCACGTCGAGCGGTGGCTGCCGAAGGCCTCTCAGGGCGGCCGGGCCGCCGACCTGCGGGTGGTCGTGGTGGCAGGACGCGCCACCCATGCCGTGGTGCGGACCAGCCGGCACCCCATGACGAATCTGCACCTCGGTGGCGCCCGCGGCGATCTGGACGCGGCACGCGCGGCGATCCGGGCCGCGGGTGGCGACTTCACCGATGTACTGAAGGTGGCCGAGCGGGCGGCCGCGTGCTTCCCGGGCACCCTGTGCGTCGGCGTGGACATCCTGCCGGCGACGGGGTGGCGCCGCTTCACGGTCGGCGAGGTGAACGCCTTCGGGGACTTGCTGCCCCGCCTCACCGGCCTGCCGGGCAGCGGCGCGGAGGGCCTGGACACGTACGCCGCACAGGTCGCGGCGGCCCCAACGTTCGTGCAGGCCGCCGCACCAGCCGTCGTGCAGGACGACGCACCCACCGCCGCACCAGCCGCCCAACAGAACACCGCACGCACCCCGACACCAGCCGCCGCACCAGCCTCCGTGCAGGACGCCACACGAACCCCGGCACCAGCCCCCGCACCGGCCGCCGCCGCCCCCGCTGCCGCCGCACCAGCCACCGTGCAGAACGCCGCACGAGCCGCCGCCCCGGCCGCCGTCCGGCGAGCAGAACGCAAGGAGCACCACCATGACACCACCGCTTGACATGAACGACGTCGTGGGAAGCCACGACCTCCTGTTCGTCACGCTCGACACACTCCGCTACGACGTGGCGCGGGAGCTGGCGGCGGACGGACGCATCCCGAACCTGGCCCGGCATCTGCCCGGCGGCACCTGGGAGCGCCGGCACGCCTCCGGCAGTTTCACGTACGCCTCCCACCAGGCGATGTTCGCGGGTTTCCTGCCGACACCGGCCGCGCCGGGCCCGCATCCTCGGCTCTTCGCCGCCCGTTTCGCGGGCAGTGAGACCACCGCGGACGGCACCTTCGTCTACGACACTCCCGACCTGGTCTCGGGTCTGGCCGCCGTGGGCTACCGCACCGTGTGCATCGGCGGCGTCGGCTTCTTCAACAAGCAGGGACCACTGGGCTCCGTACTACCGGGGATGTTCCAGGAGAGCCACTGGGAGCCCGAGTTCGGGGTGGCCTCCCCCACGTCCTTCGAGGCACAGGTGGCCTGTGCGGAGAAGGTCGTCGCCGGGCTCCCCCAGGACCAGCGCCTGTTCCTGTTCCTGAACGTGTCGGCCCTGCACCAGCCCAACTGGTTCCACCTCCCCGGGGCCACCCGCGAGGCGGGCGACACGCGGGCCACCCACGCCGCGGCGCTGGAGTACGTGGACCGGCACATGGGACGGCTCCTGGCCGCCGTCGCCGGCCGCCGTCCGTGCTTCGCCGTCGTGTGCTCCGACCACGGCACGGCGTACGGCGAGGACGGCTACAGCGGCCACCGCATCGGCCATGACGTCGTCTGGACCGTGCCCTACGCCCACTTCTTCGTCGACGGGGCCCGATGACCATGGCCATCACCAGCACCGAGGCGGCGGCCGCGGCCGGCACCGTCCGCCCGTACCAGCAGTACGTCTACGCGTATCCGCACAAGACCGCGTACCGTCCGCTCGCCCGGGAGCGGGCGTCCCTGCGCGCACTGTGGGCGGACGAGCCGAAGGACACCCTCTCGCTCTACTTCCACATCCCGTTCTGCGAAGTCCGCTGCGGCTTCTGCAATCTCTTCACCCGCATCGGGGCGCCGGAGGGTCTGACCACCGCCTACCTGGACGCGATGGAACGTCAGGCGGCCGCGGTGCGCGAGGCACTGGGCGAGGGGGCGCGCTACGCCAACGCGGCCTTCGGCGGCGGCACTCCGACGTTCCTGGAGGCGGCCGAGCTGGAGCTGCTGTGCGATCTGGCCGAGCGCGGCCTGGGTGCCGACCTCGCCGCGATCCCGCTGTCGGTGGAGGCCTCCCCCGCCACGGCGACCGCCGACCGGCTGTCCGTACTGGCCGCCCGCGGCACCACGCGGCTGAGCCTGGGCGTGCAGAGCTTCGTCGACTCCGAGGCACGCACGGCCGTACGCCCCCAGCGCCGGGCGGACGTCGAAGCGGCCCTCGCCCGGATCCGCGACACCGGCATACCCGTCCTCAACATCGACCTGATCTACGGCATCGACGGCCAGACCGAGCAGTCCTGGACCCGTTCCCTGGACGCCGCCCTCGCCTGGCAGCCGGAGGAGCTGTACCTCTACCCGCTCTACGTGCGCCCGCTCACCGGTCTCGGCCGGCACCGCGGGTCGGCGCCCGGCGGCGACGCCGACTGGGACGAGCAGCGGCTGCGGCTGTACCGCCACGGCCGCGACCACCTGCTCGCGCGGGGCTACGAGCAGGTGTCGATGCGCATGTTCCGCCGTGCGGACGCCCCCTCCACCGGCGGAGAGGACTACGCGTGCCAGACCGACGGCATGGTCGGCCTCGGCTGCGGCTCCCGCTCGTACACCTCCACGCTGCACTACTCCTTCGACTACGCCGTGGACATGCACCGCATCCGCGGGATCATCGACGACTACACGGCACGCCCGGCCGACGACTTCCGGCACGCGGACTTCGGCTGGGAGATGGACGCGGACGAGTCCCGGCGCCGCCATCTGCTCCAGTCGCTGCTCCAGGCCGAGGGCCTGCCCGTAGCGGACTACCGGACCCGTTTCGGCAGCGCGCCGGGCGACGACTTCGCCGCCGAGCTGGACCGGTTCCGCGAGCGGGGCTGGCTGGACGACCGCGCGGGCGCGGAGTTGCTGCGGCTGTCCCCCGAGGGCCTGGCCCACTCCGACGCGCTGGGGCCCGAGTTGTTCTCCGTCGCGGTGCGCGAGCGCATGGCCGCGTACGAACCGAAGTGACGGAGCGGGCATGGACCTGACGATCCTCTACCGCGGCCCGCTGGCGTCGTGCGACTACGACTGCCCGTACTGCCCGTTCGCCAAGCGACGGGACAGCCGCGCCCAACTCACCGCGGACCGTGCCGCGCTGGAGCGTTTCGCCGCCTGGGCGGGCGCGCAGCGCGACGACCGGCTCTCGCTGCTGTTCACGCCGTGGGGCGAGGGCCTGGTGCGGTCCTGGTACCGGCGTACGCTCGCGGAGCTGAGCCGGCTGCCGCACATCCGCCGGGTGGCGATCCAGACCAACCTCAGCTGCCGTACGGACTGGCTGGACACGGCCGACCTGGACACCGTCGCCCTGTGGTGCACCTTCCACCCCGGGCAGACACCGTACGACCGCTTCCTGACCAAGTGCCACGATCTGGCCGCCCGCGGTGTCCGCCACAGCGTCGGCGTCGTCGGGCTTCCCGAGCACCTGGAGCAGGCGCGCCGGCTGCGGGACGACCTGCCTGACCACATGTACCTGTGGGTCAACGCCGCGGAGGGCCACACCTACACCGACGCCGAGGCCGACCGGTGGACGGCCCTGGACCCGCTGTTCCCGTACAGCCGCCATCCGCACCGCAGCGCGGGCCTGCCCTGCCGTACGGGAGAGTCGGTCATATCGGTGGACGGCGAGGGCACGGTGCGCCGCTGCCACTTCGTCCGATCGGAGCTGGGCAACCTGTACGACGGCTCCTACCGGCGGGCGCTGCGCCCCCGCCCGTGCCCGCTGGCCGTGTGCGACTGCCACATCGGCTACGTCCACCTGGAGACGCTGCCGCTGTACGACGTGTTCGCGGGCGGCGTCCTGGAACGGATCCCGGCCGCGCCGCCCGCGATTCAGCGCTTGATTCCGACGTCCCGGTAGCCGGCCGTCCCGCAGGCCTTCTCAGGCGGGGCGGCCGGGTGCCCGGTCGAAGTCGTCGTCGCTCATGCGCAGGAGCGCCCAGCCGGCCCCGGCGAAGCCGGCCGCGGCGACCAGCAGGCCGACGCCGGCTGGGATGTGCCCCGGCATGAAGGGGTGGGTGAAGCCGCCCAGTGCCAGGGCGATGCCCGCCCAGGCCGGCGCGGCGCCGCTGCGCCACAGGGCGAGGCCGAGCAGCAGCAGCCCGAGGACGATGCCGATGATGAACAGCAGGCCGCCCGTCAGGGCCAACGGGTCCTCCTCCAGGGCCTTCTGAAGCGCGGCCACGGTCGTCACGTCGAGGCCGTTCTTCGCCGTCGTGTACGCGAGCAGGTCGCCGCCCTGGTTCAAGGGGAAGCCGGCCAGTTGGCCGAGGAGTGCCAGCAGCGCCCCGGCGGTGGTGAGCCGGGGCGCGCCCCGGCGGGACACCCAGATCACGGCGAACGTCGCCGGAATCAGCAGGACCAGGAACGGCACACCGAGGTACTGGGTGACACGGGCCTGGTCGAGGTGGCCGGTGTAGGCGGTCACGGTGTCCTCGAACGACGAACCCCCGTCGACGGGGCTGAGGATGTAGCTGAGTCCCATGCCGGTCATCGGCAGCGGGGCGAGGACGGCGAGCAGGACGCGCCAGAACCCTCGTACGTCTTTCAGCGGCTTGGGCTGCTGCGGCGAAGCCGCCTGGGTCGGCTGAGTGCCGGTGTCGGACTGCATGGTGGAACCTCCGTTCCGGTGGGGAGAGGTGGGGGTGGGTCAGCTCGCCTGCGGCGTCTTCGCCGGCCGGCCGACGGCGTACGCGAGGGCCAGGCCGGTGCAGGCGGCGCTGAGGACGAGGCCGATGACGGCGCCGTCCCAGCTGCGGACGAGGGCGACGACCGCGCCGACCAGGTTGAGCGCGCCGACGGTGAGCACGGCGGGCCCGGCCCAGGCGGCGGAGCGGAGCAGGGCGATCGCGGCGACGACGCCGATGACGCCGAGCAGGCTGATCAGCCAGGCGGCCGGGGCGGGGATGCCGTTGCCTCCGTCATCGAGGGCGATCGGAAGGTTGAGCAGCGACATGGCGAGGGTCGCGATGGCGGCGGAGCGGCGGATGGTCCTCATGGCGGCCTCCTGGATACGGCGATTGCCGGGCCAGCGTCGGGCGCGCCGGGATCCCCGGCCCAGGGCTCGCCTTCCCGGGTCGGCGCCGTCGCGTCCGCCGCCGGGCACCCTGTTTCCCAGTCGGACCGGGAAGGTTTCCCGGAAATCCGGGAAGCGCGGCCGTTGATGGCGGCGGACACGGATCGGGATACTCGCCGTATCGACACTCCGCGCGGACACCGGACCCGGGACGGCGGCCGATGGGCCGCCGCGACGCTGGCGGCTGTCCTCGTCGGGGTGGGCTTCCTGCTGTGGTGGGTGACGGCGGGGCATCCGATGCCGGACTCCGGCGGGTCCCCGGCCTGGGTGGAGCCGCTGGTCGCGATGATCGCGTACGGGGTGACGGGGGCCCTGCTCATCGACCGGCGTCCGGACCTGCCGTTCGGGTGGCTGCTCGCAGGGGCGGCCGTGCTGGTCGTCGTGCTGGTGCTGGTCCTGCCGCCGGCGTACGCGGCCGTCCTGGACGGAGACCGCGGCGTCCCGGCGCGCTGGGGGCTGACCGCCGGGACCTTCGCCTTCGCGCCGGTCGCCGCGCAGGGTCTGATCAACATCCGGTTCCCGTCCGGGCGACCGGCCGGCCGGTGGAGCGCGGTCCTCGAGAAGGTGATCATCGCCTGCACCGTGCTGGTCATGGTGGGCGGACTGCTCGGCGGCACGACGCTGCGGGACGTCGGCGACGGCGTGACCGGCCTCTCCCACCCGCTCACCGGCGGGAGCGCGATCGGCCGGATCGCCGACGCGGCGACCCTCCTGGCGCCCGTGGTGGTACTGCTCGGCCTGATCGCGGGCATCGGTGTCGTGGTCCGGTTCGCCCGGGCCGAGGGCGTCGCCCGCCAGCAGTTGAAGTGGCGTGCGGTCGGCGTGGTCGTGGCGCTGGCGCTGTTCCCGCTCGCCGTCACCGAGCAACTGCCGTCGCTGACGAACAGCGTGGACGCGGTCGTGTTCGTCCTGACCCTGGCCCTTCCGGTACTGCGCTACCGACTCTGGTCCATCGACACGATCCTGCGCCGCTCCCTGGTCTACGGTGCGATCACCGCCGCCCTGGTGGTCGGCTTCGCCGTGCTGACGGGGCTGGCCACCCGCGTGGTCTCCCGGCAGGTCGCGGCCCCGGTCGCCGCGGCGGCCGTGGCCTTGTCCTTCGTGCCGCTGCGCGACCGCACGCAACACCTGGTGGACCGCCTCTTCTACGGCGGCCGTCAGGATCCGTACCGCACGCTGCGGGACCTCGGGCAGCGGCTCAACGCCGTCCCGGGCGGCGACGCGCTCGGCTCGTTCGGCCACGCGGTGGCGTCCGCGCTGCGGCTGCCGTACGTGGCCGTCGAGCGCGCCGACGGAACCCCGGTCGCGTCCTACGGCACACCGGTGGAGCCGCTGGAACGCCGGCCGCTGTTGTACGAGGGCCAGATCGAGGGCTACCTGGTCGCGTCGGCCCGACGCGGCGAGGAGGGCTTCGACGACCGCGACCGCGCCCTGCTGTCCGACATCGCCGGCCAGCTCGGTCTGGCACTGCACACCCGGACCCTCACCGCCGAGTTGCTGCGGTCGCAGCAGCGCCTGGTCGCCGCGCGGGAGGAGGAGCGGCGGCGGCTGCGCCGTGAACTGCACGACGGCCTCGGTCCGGTGCTCACCGCCATCGGCCTCACCCTGGATGCCGCCCGCGCGCGGCTGGATTCCGACCCGCCCGCGGCCGACACTCACATCGCCGAGGCCCGCGAGGCCGCCGCCCAGGCGCTGGCGGACCTGCGCAAGGTGGTGCATGGGCTGCGCCCGCCCAGCCTGGACGACCTCGGGCTCGCCGGAGCGCTGCGCTCGCAGGCCGACCGGCTCACGGCGGGCTCGCCGCTGCGGGTCACCGTCGAGGCGGGCGAGCTGCCCGACCTGCCGGCCGCGGTCGAGGTCGCCGCCTACCGCACCGCCGTCGAGGCGATCACGAACGCGGTGCGCCACAGCGACGGGCGGCAGTGCCGCGTACGCCTGGACGCCTCCGCACGGGAGCTGGTGCTGCGGGTGGGCGACGACGGTACGTCCGCCGGTCCGTGGCTGCCCGGTGTCGGTGTGACCGCGATGCGCGAGCGTGCCGCCGAACTGGGTGGACGCTGCCAAGCCGGCCCCGGCCCCACCGGCGGCGCCGTCACCGCCCGGTTCCCACTCCCGGAGACACCATGATCCGCGTCCTCCTCGCCGACGACCACCCCCTCGTACGCCAGGGAATGCAAGCAGTCCTCGACACCGTCGACGACATCGAGGTCGCCGGTGAGGCCGGGGACGGTCTCGAAGCCGTCCGCCGGGCCGTCGAGTTGCTGCCCGACGTCATCGTGATGGACCTGCAACTGCCCGGGCTGCACGGCATCGAGGCCACCCGGCAGATCCGGACCCGGGTGCCGGACGCGGCCGTGCTGGTCCTGACGATGTTCGAGGACGACGCCACGGTCTTCGCCGCCGTCCAGGCCGGCGCGCTCGGCTATCTCGTCAAGGGGGCCGACGGAGCGGACATCGTCGCCGCCATCCACGCCGCCGCGGCCGGGCAGCCGGTCTTCGGTGCGGCACTGGCGGGCCGGCTGCGGACCTGGTTCGTGTCGCCGCCGCCGCAGGACGGCCCGTTCCCCGAACTCACCGCACGCGAGCGGGACATCCTCGACCACCTCGCGGCCGGGCTGTCCAACGCGGAGATCGGCCGCCGCCTGCACCTGTCCGGCAAGACCGTGGCGAACAACGTCTCGGCGATCCTGGCCAAGCTGCACCTCACCCAGCGCAGCCAGGCCATCGTCCGGGCGCGCGACGCCGGTCTGGGCCGCCCGCGCTGAGAACTCCCCTCTTTTCCGCGCCTGGTTCAGCTGTGCTCAGCCGCTCCGCGCCGCGCCAACGGGCGTGTCCCATTGAGCCGCAGTCTCACCGCGGCCAGCTCGGCACGGCCCCGCTCGGCGAGGCGGTCGGCACCGCACTCCTCCGCCAGCTCGACGCCCTCGGACAAAAGCCCGGTCGCCCGGTCCGTGCCGCCGCCGCGTCCGAGTTCCGCGCCGAGGTCGATCAGGGCCTCGGCGTACGCGTGCCGGCTGGGGGATCGGCGCAGTATCTCCACCGCGCGCTCCCGCAGGGGCAGCGCCTGCCCGTCCTCGGCCACCGTCGCGCTGAAGCTCAGCGCCTCGCCGATGGCGGTGGGCGTGCCGTAGCGCTCGGCCCGCCGCAGCATCTTCGCCGTGAGGGCGCGGGCGCGCGCGGGGTCCTCCTCGGCGACGGCGAGGGCGAGGTGTCCCGCCCAGGGGCACCAGGTCGGGTTGACGATGCCCTTGGCCTCCAACCGTGCCCCGGCGGCGGTGAGTTGCGCCTCGGCCTCCTTGCGCAGGCCACGGGCGAGAAGCAGCCGCCCGTAGACCGTCTGCGAGTCCGGGAAGACCACCGCGTTCAGGTACGGGGGCGCGAAGTCGTACGTCCTGGCGACCCGCAGCGCCTCCTCCACGCGGCCCCGGGACAACAGGACGTCCACCAGCAGCCCCACGGCGTACCACCGGGCGGGCACCCGGTCGCCCACCCGTTCGGCCAGGCGCACTCCCTCGCGTGCGCACTCCTCCGCCTTGACGAGCATCCCGCGCCGGAACCAGACCAGGCCGAGGAGAGTGAAGCCGAAGGAGAGGTGGGCACCGCCCCACCCGACCTGCTCGCACTCGGCGATGGCCGAACTGAACAGCTCTTCCGCGCGGTCGCATTCGTCGGCGTACATGTAGCTGAGCGCGGCCACGCTGGGCAGTTCGAAACCCCAGTCCGGGTCGGTGTAGCTCAGGCCCATGGCGCGTGCGGCGACGTCGAGCGTGTCCGCGGCCGGCTCCCCGCGCAGCATCGCGTCCCAGGTGCGGATGCACAGCAGGGCCCGCTCCTCGATGGCCTCTCCGGGCAGGTCCTCGACGAGCCGTGCGAGACGGCGGGAGCGGTCGGATGCCTGCACCTCGTGCGCGTCGAAGACCAGCCACAGGTAGTGCGCCACCTGCATGCGCAGCCGTGCCCTGGGGGACTCCGTCCGGGCGACCTCGGCGCCCGCGACGGCGGCCGCTTTGGCGAGCTCGTCGTTGTGCCCGAACACCTGGGCCAGCCGGAAGGTGGCGTTCTCCCTCAGCTCGGGGTCCAGGAAGGGCTGTTCCAGAGCCGCGGTGAGGTGATTGACCGTGGTCGCGGGAGCGGTGAGCAGGGCGGAGCAGCCGAGTTCGTGGAGCACGCCCGCACGGTCCTCGGGCGCGGGAGGTTCGCGCAGCGCGCGCTCCAGACAGCGCCGGGCCGCGTCCGGCGCGCCCAGACAGAGGTTCTCGCGGGCGGCGGCGCGCAGTTGCCGGACGGTGTTCGGGTCGCCCTCGGGGTGGGTCTCGAGCAGGTGCCGGGCGGCGGCGGTGATGCCCAGGCCCGCGTCGGCGACCGCCCAGGCGGCCTGACCGTGCAGCCCGGTTCGTGTGGCCGGCGGGATGGCCTGGTACACGGCGGTGGCGATGAGCGGGTGGATGAACTCGAGGGTGCGGGTGCCGGTGAGGATACGGGCGACACGCAGCCGGTCCACGGCCGACTGCGCCTCGGCCGGGGGAAGTCCGGCCACCGAGGCGGCCAGCTCCGCGGAGATCTCGGTACCGAGCACCGCGGCGGCCCAGGCGAGCCGGACGGCGGCGTGGCCGAGCCTCTCCAGGCGTTTGATCAGGCCGGTGCCCCGCGCGCTCGCGGCGAGTTCCCCCAGCAGGGAGGCCGACTCCGCGTCCGGGGCGAGACCCCGGTCCTGGACCTTGGCGATCAGCTCGACGGCCTCGTAGGGGTTGCCGCCGGTGACCACCCAGCACTCGCGGCAGAAGACGTCGTCCGCCTCCGCTCCGAGCGAGCCCCGCACCAGTCCGGCCACCGCCTCCGGGCTGAGGGCGTGCAGCGGGATCGGGCGTGCGCTGCGGCCGTCGATCAGTTCGCGGAACGTCTGCGCCTCGGCCGGCACCTCGTCCGGGCGGTAGCCGACGACCACCAGCACGGGGAGTTCCCGCGCTCTCACCGCGAAGGCGGAGAGCCAGGCGAGAGACTCCAGATCGCCCCAGTGGGCGTCGTCGAGGACGATCACGACCGGTGCCCGGCGCACGGCCACCTGGGTGACGACCCAGTCCAGACCGTCCCGGACGCCCTGCGGGTCGGGGCCGGCGGTACCGGTCTGCTGAGCGAACAGGCCGACGGCCGGTCCGGCGATCTCGTACCACCCGCCGAATATCTCGCGGCGCTCGGCCTCGGTGCAGGAGGCGAGGACGGGCTGGAGCAACTGGCGTACGACGTGGAAGGGGACAGTGTGCTCCTGCTCGCTGCCCCGGGCGGACAGCACGGTGCAGCCGCGCGCGGCGGCCATGCGCCGGATCTCGGTCAGCACGGTCGTCTTGCCCAGTCCGGCGGCGGCGCTGAAGAACAGCAGCCCGCCCCGCCTGCCTTCGCCGTTCCCCCCGCCCGCAGAGATCCCCTCCACCGCTTTCTGAGCGGCTGTCACCTCGTTCTCGCGCTCGTACAGGGGCCTCCCCAGCCGATCGCGTCCATCCACGATGGTGGTCCTCTCGGTGCGCTGCCGTTCCGACACTCCGTTACCCCTGATCTGCCGGTATGCCGGGAAGCCTAGCGAAACGCACACGGGGACTGCACAGTTGTGTGCGAATTGGTTGCGGACGGCCGCGAGAGGGTACTCACGCCGAAATCTGATGCCCAGTCGGCAATCGGAATCGGCCGGAAACTGCTCGGGGTGCTGCGCCAGGGCCGGCCGGGTGCGCCGGATGTGACCGGCCGGAAAACGCTCGGCGTCGGTGCGGTCGGCACGCCGGACGGCGTCCAGGATCAGCCGGTGCTCGTAGGTGATGAGCCGGCGGCCGAAGGCGCCGATGAGCCTGGCGTAGGCCCTGCGGTATTGCTGGGTGGTGTTCCAGGACCGGCGTCGCAGTCGGCGATCCGGCCGTCGGCGCCGCCGGGGACGAGGCCGTCGCGATCGCCGAAGCCGTCCAGGCCGCCGAGGTCATGACCGTGCCCCTCTCGGTCGACCACCGCCCGGTCGACGGCGCCGTGGCCGCGCGCGCCGGACTATGGGGAGACCGGCCTGGCCGCCTCGTTCGCCGCGGCCGGTCGTCTCGGCCTGGCGGCGCTGCGGTCCCGCACCCCGTTGTCCCGGCTCGGCAGTCCGGGCGACATCGCCAACCTCGCGCTCTTCCTCGCCTCCGACGTCTCGGCCGACATCACCGGCCAGGTCATGGTGAGCGACGGCGGCTGGTCCGCCGACGGCTTCGGGATCATCGCGTCGGCAGCGGCGGGGCGGTGACAGCGCCCCCACGGTGCGGCCTGCTCGGGCAGGACGCACCGTGGGGGGAACGGCCGCGGGGGTCAGCGGACCGGGGCCTCGGCGGGCCGGGGCGCGGCCGCGCCGGCCCCGCCCGCGGCGAGGGCGCCGGCAGTCCGCCCCGAAGAGGTCGCGATCACCGCGAGGCTGGTCAGGGCGAGGAGAGTCAGGACGGCGAGCATCACGGTGTAGGACGCCAGCGCGGACAGCGCCGCCAGGATCGCGGGCAGCAGGAACCCCGAGTAGCACAGGGCGTAGTAGACGCCGGTGATGCCGGCCATGTCGTCGGGGGTGACGATCCGCTGGATCTCCAGCAGGCCGGAGACGACCCCGATGCCGTAGGCGGCCCCCAGCAGGACGGCCCCACCTAGGCCGAGCCAGGGCGAGCGAACGGCCGCGTCGCCCGCGCAGACGGCCATGCCGCAGGCCATGAGGATCATCGAGACGATGATCCCCCGCGCCGAGTCCAGCGAGTCCAGGCGCTTGGCGAAGGGCTGGACCAGCGCCCCGGTGCCGAGAGTGCAGACGGTCAGCAGGGTGGCGTAGGCCAGGGCCCAGGTCCCGATCCGGTCGCCGACGAGCTGGGGGGTGACCGCGTAGGCGACGCCGGCCGAGCCGAACACCCACGGGGCCATGGGAAGCACCACGCGCAGGAAGCGGCGGTGTCCGACGGCGGGGACCTTGAGGTCGGCCCACAGGCTGCGGACGGCGGTGGTCCGCGCCCGGGTCTCCACGGCGCGCGCCAGCATGAACAGGGCCGGCACAGTGACCAGGACGTGCACCAGGTACGGGGTGATCATCGGCCAGGGCCCCCACTGGGCCAGCGCGCCGGCCACCCCGGCACCCAGGCCGAAGCCGAGGGTCAGCGAGAGGGAGGCACGCCGCGCTCCCGCGCCGGCGTCGGCCGCCGGGTCGTGCGGTGCCTGGGAGAGCTCCTTGACCCAGCTGGTGCCGACCGCCATCGCGATGCCGACGGCCAGGCCGCTGAGGAAGCGGCCCACGTAGACGGGGATCTGCCCGGCCACTCCCCCGCACAGGACGGCGCTGGCCGCGAGTGACGCCGCGGTCGCGACGGTCATCAGCGGGCGGCGGCCACAGCGGTCCGAGGCGGCCCCGCCCACCAGCAGCCCGGGTACGAGTCCGAGGACGTAGGCGGCCAGGAAGGCGTCGACCGTGACCGCGGAGTAGCCGCCCAGGCGGCGGTACATCAGCAGCAGCGGGGTGAACTGGTTGCCGCCCCACCCGGAGCAGAACATGGCAGCCGCCGCCGGCAGCCACGGCCTGCCCCTGCCGCACGGTACGGCGGGACGGCCGGCCGGCCACCGAGTGGTGCTCATGGTGGTGCTGCTCCTTGCTTGCTCACGTGCTGGTCCCACCAGGGGTTCCGGTGGGGGTACTGCCGGGTGTCTGTGGCGAGGTCAGCGGCCGGTCGCGCCGCGGTGGGCGTCCAGGTGGGCCCGCAGGGCTCCGGCGAACCCCTCGTCGTCGCGGTCGGCGATCCGCTCCACGAGCAGGGTGTGCTCGCAGATCAGCGAGGTCAGGCGCTCCGGCTGTGGCTGGAGGAGCTGCACGGCCATGCGTCGCTGGCGGTCGCGCAACGTCTCGTAGAAGCGCTCCGCGAGGCCGTTGCCGGAGGCCGCCACGATGCCGTGGTGGAACGCCTCGTCCGCCTCCGCGAAGGCCGCGACGTCGGCCCGGCGGGCGTGCTCCCGCTGCACCTCGATCAGGTCGGACAGCCTGCGCACCAGGTCGTCGAGCGGCTCGGCGCGACGGGCGATGCGGCGAACCGCGCTGCTTTCCAGCGCCTCGCGCAGTTCCAGGACGTCCTCGGCCTCGCCCGGTCCGACCGGTACCACCACGGCTCCCCGCTTGGGGAAGAGCTGCAGCAGCCCCTCGGCCTGGAGACGGAGGAAGGCCTCGCGGACCGGGGTGCGGCTGAGCGAGGTGCGCTCGGCGATCTCACCCTCGCTGATGAGACTCCCGCCGGGAAGCTGCCCGCCGATGATGAGCTCTTTGGTCAGGTCGTACGCACGCTCTGCGGCCGGTACGCGAGCGGTGGAGGGGGTGGTGGCGGGGGTGGTGGCGGCCATATCTCAACCATAGCAGTCATAGATACAAGCTTAGATACATGACGTCTGCCGCGACACGAAGCCCAGCGGCCTACGGAGGCCGCGACCGGAGCCGGCGCTTTGGGGAGGAGGAGGCGCGGACACCCCGGGTGCACAGCGCCCTGTGAACTTGGGGTGACCGTGACTGCGGAGATCCCCCGCCAGCGGTCACCCCGAACCCGTCCCCCCTTCCATGCGGCAGTGCGCACGCAGAGCCGTGACGAGCTGCTCCCCGAAGGCGTCGTCCAACGGCGAGCCGCTCAGGAAGAGCCGGTAGTAGATGGGGCCCAGGAGGAGGTCGGTCACCATCTCGGGGTCGAGGTCCGGTCGCATCTCCCCCCTGGCTATCCCTCGCTCCACGAGGCGGCGCACGTCCGCCAGCCGACGGTTGACCACGCGCTCCCGGTAGGCACGTGCCAGTTCGGGGTCGGCCGCGACCTCCGAGACCAGGCCTTGCATGACGCGGCCCATCAAGCTGGAGCGAAGGAGCTCCAGCGTCCGGTCGACCACCGCCGCCAGTTCGGCGTGCGTGTCTCCGACGTCCGGCTGCGTGGCCACGTCGTCGACCATGTCGAGCAGAACGGCCAGAGCGAGGTCGGTCTTCGAGCGGTAGCGGCGATAGATCGTCGTCTTCGCCACTCCCGCCCGTTCGGCCACGCCTTCGACCGTCAGGCCACGGACTCCGCGCTCCGCCAGCAGCTCCCGCGTGGCATCCAGGACCAATTTCTCGGTCCGGGCCCGCCGCCCCTGCACCGCAGGCTCTTCGACCTGGGGTGTTCCGCCATTTTCCGTCCCGGTGGGCTCCACCGCCTGAACCTGCCTCTCAGTACGTCGCGCTCGCGCGCTACTATCGAATGGAAACGATACGTAGCGTAGCGTTTCGAGGTGGGCTGAGGCCAGCCCCAACCCGACATACACCAAGGAGAGCTGCCGCATGGCTACCGACCGTTATCAGCACGGACTCGACAAGATGATGGAGTACATGCCGAAGGGCAATTCCGGCGCCGCCTCCCACCTGAAGCTCGCCGACGACCTGAAGGACATCGCCCCCGATGTCACCCGGTACATGGTCGAGTTCGCCTTCGCTGACATCTACGCCCGCCCCGGCCTGACGAAGCAGGAACAGGCCCTGGTGACCATCTCCTCCCTGGTCACCCTTGGCACCGAACCTCAGCTCGAACTCCACATCAACACCGGCCTCACGGTGGGCCTGTCGAAGGAGCAGATCACGGCGGCGATCATCCACCTGCTCCCCTACACCGGATTCCCGCGCGTCCTGAACGCCCTCGCCATCATCAAGAACGTCTTCGCCGAGCGGGACGCCGACGATGCCCCGGAGACCCAGGCCGGGTAATTGCGCGACACCCCGACGGTGCCCGGTCCGAGACGCCTTCCGGCCAGGTGGCACCCGTCGAGGGACGTGCCTAGCGTCTGAAAGTAGGGGCAGTGGCCCGCCGTGAAGAAGCACCGGCGGGCCTGAGGCCCCGGACAATCCGGGAGAACAACATGCATCTGATATTCGGCCTCGGCCCCATCGGCGGAAACATCGGCGAACGGCTTGCCGAGCTGAACCGGGAGGTTTTCGGCTTCGACCTCGCCGCAGCCCGCGTCCACGAGTGGGCGGCGGCTACGAATGCGCCGGCCAGCTCCGACCTCGCGAGGGTCGACTGGTCAGCCGTGGACAGCGTCATCGTCGCGGTTCGCACGGCAGACCAGGTCAGCTCGGTGTTCCGGTCACTTCAAGAATGCTGCGCCGAACGGCCGTTGAGCGTCTTCGTGGTCAGCACCCTCGCCGCGGAAGACGCCCGCAGGATCCTTCCGTCCGGGCCCGACTCCTGGCGGGTATTCGAAGCACCGGTGTCGGGTGGCCCCCACGGCGCACGCCACGGCACGCTGACCACCTTCCTCAGCGGTCCCGTCCCCACCGACGCGGAGGAGAGGCTGCTGGCCGACATCTCCGGTCGCGTCTTCCGCATGCGCAACTACGGCGACGCAGCCACGGTGAAACTCCTCAACAACACCCTGGGTACTTACAACCTGCTCTCCACCGCACACATGCTCAACCTGGCGCAGCGGGCGGGGGTGCCTGCCAAGGACTTCCTTGAGGTGATCCGCGTGTCATCCGGGCAGAGCTGGATGAGCGACAACTTCAGCGAAGTGCAGTACGACCTGCTGCTCAAGGATGTGGGCCTGCTCCGCGGCGAAGTCGGTTCACTCCCGGCCACGGATCTCAGCGGAGATGTCGAACAGGAGATCCTGCAAGCGCGTGGGCTGCTGGAATCCGAGGCCTGAGATGCAGTCCTCCCGCAGGGCAGCAAAGGTCTTCACATGGTTCGGAAAGCCTGGGTATGCCGCTCGTCATCTGTGATATCTCCAGGGCATGGCGGCGGATCGTTCCGCACTTCCGCCGGTTCTTTCACCTCTCCTCCTCGCCCGGTGCATGGTTGCAAGGCTCCCTGACCACCGCCCCCATGGCCGCGGCCCTCCTCCTCATCACGGTGTTCGCGGGCACGCACCTCGGCGCCATGGCGCTGTTCGGCTCGCTCATCTCGCTGTGGAACACCAACCAATCGCTGCGCTCCCGGCTGCGCAGGTATGCGGCGGTGGCCCCGATATTTCCCGCCTCCATGGCTCTGGGTGTATGGGTCGGCCCCATTCCGTGGCTCGCCATCAGCACTGAGGCACTCGTCATCTTCCTGATGGCCGTCGGCTACCACGTCTTCATCGTGGGACCTGGGCCGGGACCCATTCACCTGTTCTATGCCTGTGCCGTGGGGACATATCTCGGCGGCAGCACCGACACCGGGGGGCCGATCGTGGCGGTGACGGCAGTGTCCACTGTGCTCACCGCCGTCCTCAGCCTCAGCGACCTGCTGGTCCGCGGCCACCACTCGGAACGCCAGGCTGTCACGGCCGCCCGAGGGGCCGTCCATGCCTTCCTTCATGCCGCGGCCGAGGAGGGCGAGTCTCCCCGGCACCACGAACAGCGGATCCACCGACTGCGGCACACAGCCACCGCCGCCGTCGACCACGCCGCGGCTGTGCTCAGTTCCGCGCGCTCACAGCGTGTCCGCCCCAGCCGCATCCGTCAGCAACTCGGCCAAGAGCTGCACACACTGGACGGCTTGCTGGGCACCGGCGCACTCGCGCAGGACTACCCCGGTGCCGCGGCACACCTGGGAAACGCCCCGCATCCCGACCCGCTCGGTCAGCCCTCCGCGCGCTACCTGCTGCGACGCACTTTCGGTCGGGATCCCGTGCGTCTGCCCATACTGGTCGGTCTTCGCTGTGCAAGCGCCGGCCTGGCGGCCGGAACACTCGCCCTCGCCCTGCACGTCGGGCACGCGTACTGGGCGGTGCTGTCGGCGACGATCGTGCTCCACGGCGGACTGGACCGAAACTCCACCACCCTGCGGGCAGCCCACCGACTGACCGGCACATTGATGGGCGTGCTGGTGATCAGCGCCATAGAACCGCTTCAGCCGCCGGCGGCCGTCCAGATCGCCGTCATCATCGTTTCCGTATGGGGGATGAACCTGTTCCTACCCCGCAATTACGCACTCGCCGCAACGTTCATCACGATGATGACCCTTCAGGCCAACGTCGCCATCACCTCCGTGGATGCCACGCCTCACCTGGTGGGGCAGCGCGTCCTCGCCACCCTGATCGGAGTGGCCGCGGCTCTTGTCGTGCTGGTGTGCACGGGCCGCCGCATGCCGCACCGGACAGCGAGGCGGCAGCTCACCCGCACGCTGCGAGCGACGACCGAGGTACTGGATCACGCCGCCGCCGGCCGGTCCTTCACCGAAGACGGCAGGAAGGCCCGCCGTGATCTACGCTTCGAGCTGCTCGCCTGTGCCGACCTGCTGCCCCGACTCAGCGCTGACGACGCCTATCTGACTCACTGTCAGGACATCAGTCAGGCGGTCCAGCGGCAAGCGCACGCCGCGCTCGCGGCCGGCTGGCACGCACAGCCCGATCAGCTGGACACCACCGCACGCAGCGAGGAGATCCGCTCCCTCCTGGACCGCCTCCCGAAGCAGCGAACCCACCCGTTCATGTAGCCACCGGCCGGCCCGGGAAGACGGCGCGCCAGGATCACCCGCCCCGGCTGCCGCCCCAGCCTGTCGCTCGGTGTAGGTGTGGATCCCCTACAACTACGGCCTCAACAAGGTCCGTTTCACGCCCCGTACCCGTCGGCAGCGGGATCCGGCTGCACCAGTCCATCACCCATGTGCGGCAGGCGCCCCGTGGCGGCGTCCGGATGCACCGCGCCTTCAGCTTCGCCCTCGAAGGGCCGGCAAAGCCGACCTGCGCCGCGGAATCCCTCACGCACTTCTACTCGTGATGCTGCCGGCTCCCACCGCCACGACCGGCGCCTCGCCGGGCCATCGGCCGGGTCACACCGTTAACACGAGAAACATGCAACACCGTTGACTCGTTTCAATGATGATCATAGAGTCCGACGCCGACGGCCTCGGCCTGCGCCCGCGATCCGGCTTTCCGCATGGGTGCGACCGCCCCTCGCCGCTCTGACGGTGGGTCAGGGGCCGTGCTCGACCGCACCACCTGCACCGCCCCGTACCTGACAACTCCGGGAGCAGCAAGTGAACAGACGTCGCACGGCCGTCGCGGCCGCCTCGGCACTCGTCACCACCTTCGCGCTGACCGCCGCGCTCGCCGGCCCTGCCACCGCGGTGCCCGGCGCCGCGGCCCAGCCCGCCGCGGAGCAGACCCGGACGGGGGCGGTCGCCACCGCGACCGACCCCGTCACCCATGAGGAGAACGACCGCGTCCCGAAGGGCTCGCTCTGGACGCAGCACTACTTCCCGTCCTCGGACGGCTCCGACACCGAGCTGCACGCCGACGTCCTGCTGCCCGAGGGGCTGGCCCCGGGCAAGAAGGTGCCCGTCATCCTGTCGGTCGGCCCCTACTTCGGGCACTCCGGGCAGACCGATCCCGAGGGCTGGAAGCACACCGGCCCCTCGTCCCGCTTCCAGGACTTCGTCGAGGGCACCGACCTGTTCGCCCAGGGGTACGCCTTCGTCATGGTGGACCTGCGCGGCTTCGGCGGCTCCACCGGCTGCCTCGACTGGGCCGGTCCCGGCGAGCAGGCCGACGTCAAGGCGGCGATCGACTGGGCGGCGAAGCAGCCGTGGAGCACGGGCGCGGTCGGCATGTACGGCAAGTCGTACGACGCCGTCACAGGCCTGATCGGCAACAACCTGAGCCAGAAGGCCCTCAAGGCCGTCGTCGCCCAGGAACCCGTATGGGACATGTACCAGTACATCTACTCCAACGGGGTGCCCCGCCCGAACGTCACCGGCACCGCCAACGCCTACAACTCCATCGCCACGATTCCCCAGATGGCGGACGACGACGCGCACTACCTGGCCAACGCCCAGTGGGAGAAGACCCACCCGGAGTGCCTCACCCAGAACTCGGCCGGGTACAAGATCGCGGACCAGTGGGACAAGCACTGGACCGACCGTGACCTGGCGAAGATGGCCAAGGGCACCAAGACCCCGCTGTTCGTCACCCAGGGCTTCATCGAGAACAACACCAAGCCCGAGGAGATGCAGGAGTACCTCGACAACCACGAGGGCCCGCAGCGCGGTTGGCTCGGCCAGTGGGAGCACGTGCGTGGCGGTGACCGCACCAGCGACGGGCGCCTGTCCATGGGACGCGAGGGCTGGTACGACGAGACCCTCTCCTACTACGACGAGTACCTCAAGGGCATCAAGCCGCAGGTGAAGTACCCGGCCTACGTCGTCGAGGACTCCACGGGTGCCTGGCGCGCCCAGAACACGTGGCCGGTCGTGAAGCGGTCCGTCACCCTCCCGCTCGGCAACGGCTCGTACCTGGACGACGGTGGCGCCTCGGGCCGTGCGGCCCTGGCCGCGGCCGGCGAGCCGACGTCGCAGACGCTCGGGAAGCCGTCCGGTCAGTGGGACATGGAGAACGCGCCCGCGACCGACCAGGCCGCCCCGCAGGGCCTGGCCAGGGGGCTGGCGAAGCTCCAGAAGGACGGCAAGGTCACATCGAGCTTCTTCGCGTGGTCGAAGCCGGTCGGACAGTCCGTGCGCCTCACCGGCACCCCGCAGGTCTCGCTGACCGCTGAGGGTGAGGGCAACGTCATGCTCAAGCTGTACGACGTCGCCCCGAACGGCAAGGCCGTCATGTTCGACGAGCAGGTCTCCCTGCTGCGTGAGGGCCGGATGACCGTCGATCTGAAGGCGACCGACTGGACCCTGGCCGCGGGTCACGTCCTGGCCGTTGAGGTCGGCTCCATCCAGACCGGCTCGTGGCGTGCCAAGCCGTCCGGCCAGACGATCGAGGTCAAGGGCGCGCAGCTCAAGCTGGCCCTGGACGACCCGGCCCGCGACACCGCCACCGCCGGCGCCCGTTCCCCGTTCCTGGACACCTACCTGCGCCAGTACACGGTGAACCTGCCCGCCGGTCCCGCCTCGTTCACGGTGACCCCTGGCGGCCACCTCTGAGTCGAGCGGCAACACCCGACGAGGGTCCCAACCACCAAGGTTGGGGCCCTCGTTGGCATATTGGCGGGCCAGTCCGCGAGTCGCGCGACCCAGGCAAGGGTGCAAGGGGTGCGGCAACGCACCGCCACCGCACACCGGCCACAGGCTCTTGCCGAACGGGCCATGCCCGGCTCATCCGTCGTTCACGGAACCCCATGAGGCTCCAGAGGCTTTCCGCGCATCCATCACCGAGCTTGCCGAGGACGGAACATGTGCCTTGACGGACACTGCGAGCACAACGTGAAGCCCCTGGAGCCCGACACCGCGGACGCCGGCGACGCCGGTGCCGGACTCGGACGCCGGCGACTGCTGCTGGCGGGAGGTGCCGGCGCGGCCGCCCTCACCCTCACCCCGGTCTCCTTCGCGCGGGCGGCCGACGGTTCGGCCGACGCCGCGCCGGCGAACGGCAGCGAGGCGACCCGCACCATCACCGGCTTCCTGGAGACCGGCGTCGCGGACTTCGTCTACCTGCCGGTGGAAGTCCCCGGAGGAATACGGAAGATCGCCGTCTCCTACTCCTACGACAAGCCGTCCGTACCGTCGGGTGTCCCGGGCAACTCGTGCGACATCGGCGTCTTCGACGAGCGCGGGACCGCGCTCGGCGGCCGCGGATTCCGCGGCTGGTCCGGCGGTTTCCGCACCTCGTTCGAGATCGGCGCCGGCGAGGCCACGCCGGGGTATCTGCCCGGTCCGGTCAACCCGGGCACCTGGAACATCGTCCTCGGCCCCTACCAGGTGGCGCCTCAGGGCATGAACTACCGGGTGGAGGTGACGATCACCCACGGCGACCCCGGCCCCGCCTTCGTACCGCACCACCCCCCGCAGCGGGCGAAGGGCCGCGGTCGCGCCTGGTACCGCGGCGACTGCCACCTGCACACGGTCCACTCCGACGGAAAGCGCCTGCCGGCTGAGGTCGCGGCCGGCGCGCGCGCCGCGGGGCTGGACTTCATGGTCTCCACCGACCACAACACGTCCTCCTCGCACGCGGTCTGGGGCGAGCACGCCGGTCCGGACCTGCTCATCATCCCGGGCGAGGAGGTCACCACGCGCAACGGGCACTGGCTCGCCCTGGGCGTTCCGGCCGGTGAGTGGGTCGACTGGCGCTACCGCTCGCGCGACGACGCGTTCGACCGGTTCGCGCGTCAAGTCCACCGCAACGACGGCCTCGTGGTGCCCGCGCACATGTACTGCGCCTACGTGGCCTGCCAGTGGAAGTTCGGTTTCGAGAACGCGGACGCCACAGAGGTGTGGACCGGTCCGTGGACCTATGACGACGAGCACGCGGTCAGCACCTGGGACCAGAAGCTGGGCGAAGCGGTCCGCACCGGAAAGCGCTGGCTCCCGGCCATGGGCAACAGCGACGCGCACAGCGAGCCGCAGGTCATCGGTCTGCCACACAACGTCGTCCACGCGGACGACCTCGCCACCGACTCGCTCATGAAGGGCATCCGGGCGGGCCGCAGTTGGATCGCCGAGTCCTCCTCGGTCGAGCTGGCCTTCACCGCCACCGGCGGCGGCAGGCAGGCCGGGATCGGCGAGAAGCTCACCGTGCCCGCCGAAGCACCGGTGGACATCCGCCTCGACGTCCGGGGCGTGCCCCACGGCACCGTCCGGTTCATCACCGACGAGGGCCAGATGCACCAGGAGTCCGTCGGCGCCTCCGGCACCGGCACGGTGGTCTGGCGGACCACCGCCTCGCTCGCCGCCTATGTGCGCGCCGAGGTCCGCCACGCGATGGCCGACGGCTCCCCCGGCCAGGGCAACACCATGGGCGACGCGCTGCTGTTCGGGCCCATGGCCGCCATGACCAACCCGGTCTTCCTGGAGACGAAGGGCCGGTGACGTACGCGGTCGGGGGCGGTCTACGCGAGACCGCCCCCGACCGGCGTTGTCAGGTGGCCGGGGTTCCCGGTGAGCCGGGCGGGGACGCCTCAGCCCAGACCGTGCGCCCGCTTGTACTCCATCGTGTAGGCGAGCTTCCCGGGCTTGGCGTCGGAGTACGGCTTGCTCAGCTTGTTGAACTCGCCCTTGTTGACAGCGCTGCCGTCGTTCCACCGCTCCAGCGCGCCGAGTTCGGCGGCGGTGAAGCCGCTGTCGACGACGGCGCCCTTGGGCAGCGCCGTCATCGTCTCGGTCAGGGACTTGACGGTGGACAGGTAGTTGTCGAGGTCGTTCGGGTTCCAGTCGGCCAGGTCGATCGGCTTGGCGTCGCGGACCCAGCTGCCCCAGTAGAACTCCTGGAACGGCAGCCCGTTCTGCGCGTAGCCGATGTCACGGCCGAAGTAGAGCAGGCTGCGGTACTTGTCGTCGGTGAAGTTGGCCAGACCCACGCTGCTCGGCAGCTTGTTCACCGTGACCTGGTTGCCCTCGGGGCCGCGCAGGTACACCCACTTGTGCGCCTTCATCTCGTCCCAGAAGGCCTGGCGGGGCAGGTTGCTCAAGTTGGCCTGCACCCGCAGCCGGACGTGCAGGTCGGCCCCGCCGTCGGGGGTCTCGTAGAAGGAAGTGAGCGTGTGGTGCCCGTCGGTGAGGAACGGTTCGCCGCCGGGGCCGATGACGACGGTCTTCATGGGAGCGATGCTGTCCGCCGTCTCCGCCCCGACGGGGAGTTCGCACGTGAACGACGACGGGTCGTCAAGTCGCGCGCCGGGAGACACGGTTGCCGCGGCGGCTCGGCCGTCGGCCTCGCACCAGTCGTCGAACTTCTTGTTGATCGCGTCCTTGCCGAGGGTGTAGCGGCCGAGCTTGTAGTACACCTCGTCGTAGCCGAGCGACGGCTGGGTCGGGTGCACGTCGCCGATGCGGACGTCGAGCAGGTCACCGGGCTGGGCGCAGAGGTACCGCGAGAACGGCGTGCTGCGGTTGTCGTGGCCGCAGAACGACGGCCGGGTGCCCGGAGCACCGGGTGCGGCGGCGGCGACCGGCGCCAGCGCGGCGACGCCGGACCCGATGACGGCGAGGGCCACTCCGAGGGCCGAGGCCCGGCGGGACGGAGATCCGAAGCGCATCACACCTGCTCCTTGCGATATGGGGAATGTCGACGGTCAGCGTCTGGCCGATCACCCAATGCACTGGATCGTCCCGGTGACATCCGGCGGAGCCGTAGGTGAACAATTCACCGCCAACCGGCTTCCGTACGGAGCTTCCTGCCGGATCCCCGCACGCGCCGCTCAAGAACCGCCACCCGCAATTCAACTTTTCGCACCTCCGAAGATGTTGCGAGCATGTCAACACATCCCTTACGTTTACGCGCGTCAACTCAACCTATGCGCCGTGGAGTTGACGGCGTGCCCGGCACCTGCTGACCCCCCACCGCGACCGGCACTCACCCACCGCTCGCAGCTCCGACGCTCCACTCCCGACCGTCGATGGCCGTCACCACGGCCACCCAGGCCCAAGCGCATCGCAGTGTCCCTCCACACCTCTGGGAGCACCAATGCCTTCAGCCACCTTCTCGCGGTTCAGACCCGGCAACACCGGTACCGGCCCGCGCCGGACGTTCGCCCGTGCGGCCGGGCTGCTGGCCGCCGCCCTGACCCTGCTGGTCCTGCCCGGCACCGCCCAGGCGACGGCGGCCGGCGACCCCGGGACCTCCACCGGGACCCCGGTGCGCATGACGCACCCGGACCAGGACCACGCCGGATCCGGACTCCAGCGCCCGGGCGCGGCATCACTGTCGGCCGTCGCCCCGCTCGCCGTCAGCACGGGTCCGGCCGGCCTCGACGTCAGCGGCTACCAGGGCAACGTCGACTGGACGTCCGTCAAGAACAAGGGCGCCGCCTTCGCCTACGTCAAGGCCACCGAAGGCACCACCTACACCAGCCCCTACTACTCCCAGCAGTACAACGGCGCGTACAACGCCGGACTGATCCGCGGCGCCTACCACTTCGCGCTGCCCGGCAACTCGAGCGGTGCCGCGCAGGCCGACTGGTTCGTCAGCCACGGCGGCGGCTGGACCGCCGACGGCAAGACGCTGCCGCCCGCCCTGGACATCGAGTACAACCCCTACGGGGCCACCTGCTACGGGCTGAGCCAGAGCGCGATGGTCTCCTGGATCCGGGACTTCAGCAACCAGGTGCGCACCAAGGTCGGGCGCTACCCGACGATCTACACCACCACCGACTGGTGGACCACCTGCACCGGCAACAACAGCAGCTTCGGGGCCACCAACCCGCTGTGGATCGCCCGTTACGCCTCCAGCCCCGGCACGCTGCCCGCCGGCTGGTCGGCCCAGACGATCTGGCAGTACGCCGACTCCGGAACCTTCCCCGGCGACCAGGACACCTTCAACGGCACCCTCACCGACCTCCAGGCCTTCGCCAAGGGCGGCGGCTACAACCCTCCGCCGACCGCCAGTTGGCCCACGGTGAAGCAGGGGGCCTCCGGTGAGCGGGTGAAGACCGTCCAGTACCTGCTCAACGCGAACGGTTCCGCGTTGACGGTGGACGGCGCGTTCGGGCCGGGGACCGACTCAGCGGTGCGTTCGTTCCAGTCCGCGCACGGCCTCGGCGTGGACGGCATCGTCGGACCCGCCACCTGGCAGGCCCTCATCGTCACCGTACGGCAGGGCTCGTCGGGACCCGCGGTCCAGGCGGTGCAGAGCCAACTCAAGGCACGCGGTTCCGCGTTGACGGTCGACGGTGCGTTCGGGCCCGCGACCGACTCAGCGGTGCGTTCGTTCCAGTCCGCGCACGGCCTCGCCGTGGACGGCATCGTCGGTGCCAACACCTGGCAGGCCCTGGTCGCTTGACCTTCGGGGCGTCGTCACCAGTAGACACCCGTAGTCACCAAAGGAGGAGACTTCCATGAACCCGGCACGACACCCCCAGCGAAGCATCGACCGCCGCACCCTGTTCCGGAGCGCGGCGGGCGTGACGGCCGCACTCGGCGTGGCAGCGGTCACCGGCGTCGCCACGGCGGGCACGGCCTCGGCCTACGGCTGGAGCCGTACCCTCCAGCAGGGCGCCTCCGGCTCCGACGTGGTGGAGCTCCAGATCCGCGTCGGCGGCTGGGCCGCCAACAGCGCCTCCCAGACGTACGTCGCCTGGGACGGCGCCTTCGGCCCGGGCACGGCCGCCGCCGTCCAGCGCTTCCAGTCCGCCTACGGCCTGGGCGCGGACGGCATCGTCGGCCCGCAGACCCAGAGCGTGCTCAACAGCCTGGAGGCCGGCGACGGATCGACCGCCCACTTCAACTTCAGCGAGTTCTACTCCAAGGACGGCTCCGGCTTCAACAACGGCAAGGTCGGCTCCGCGACGGTCAAGGACAACGTCCGCCGGCTGATGTACAAGCTGGAGGCGGTGCGCAAGAAGGCCGGCAACAGCGCGATCACGATCAACTCCGGCTTCCGGAGCATCGCGCACAACGCCGCCTCGGGCGGCGCGTCCAACAGCATGCACCTCTACGGCGTCGCCGCCGACATCGTCGTCTCCGGCCACAGCACCCTGCAGACCTACCGGATCGCCGAGACCTGCGGCTTCTCCGGCCTCGAGGCGTACACGAACTCGTGGCAGCACTGCGACAGCCGCGTCCAGTACCCCTCGTACGGCTCCGGCTCGTGGTGGTGGGAGAGCGGCGTGGCGTGACCCGCCCGCCCCGGCACAACCGGCCCGTCCGCGCCGTCATGGCACGGACGGGCCCGTCCGGTCGTGGCCGGTGTTCGGGGAGCCGCCCATCATGCGCAGCATGGACAGCCCGCCGGTCCGCCAGAACCGCACCAGAAGCAGCGCGGTGAGGAGGAGAAAGGCGATGTTGAGCCAGGTGGTGTAGTTCCAGCGGATGCCTTCCATGGGGAGCCTCGCGTCGGCCTGGTCGGGGATCAGGCCCAGGCCGCCGAAGGCGAATTCCACGACGTAACCGGCGACGACCATCGCGAGGTAGAACGTGCCCAGCAGGAAGACGGCCATCCGGGCGCCGTAGTACTTCCGGTAGATGTTGAGGATCGGCAGGATCAGCAGGTCGGCGAAGATGAACGCCACCACGCCGCCGAAGCTGATGCCTCCCTTCCACAGCACCACCGCCAGCGGCACGTTGCCGATCGAGCACACGAACGAGGCGATCGCCACCAGCGGGCCGATCACGGGGCCCCACAGCTTGGCGGCGAGCGGGTGGCCCTCGAAGAAGAAGGTGCGCCAGAACGAGTCCGGGACCCAGGCGGCGACGGCACCGGCGATCAGCAGGCCGACCACCAGGTCGCGCAGGATCGCCGCCCATTCCATGACGAAGACGTGGCTGACTGCGGTGAAGCCCTCGCGGGAGACCAGACGCCGGGTGAAGGAGCCCTCGCGCCGCACGGACATGTCCATCGCCGCGTGGCCCTCCATCGACCCGGCCAGGCCCCGTTCCGCCTGCTCGCGGGCCTGGCGCAGCAGCCTCTCGCGCAGGAACAGCCGGAAGAGGACGGCCAGCAGGATGATCATGACGGGCCCGCCGACGAACTCGGCGACAGTGAACTGCCAGCCCATCAGCAGCGCGAGGATGACACCGAGCTCGACGACGAGGTTGGTGGAGGCGATCTCGAACGCCATCGCCGCGGTGAAGTCGGCGCCCTTGCGGAACAGGGAGCGGGCCAGCGCCACCGCGGCGTAGGAGCAGGACGAGGACGCCACGCCGAGCCCGGCGGCGACGGCGAGCGTGCGGGGACGGTCGTCGCCGAGCAGTGCGACGACGGTGGACTTGCGGACCACGGCCTGGACGACCGCGGACAGGGCGAAGCCCAGGATCAGGGCCCAGGTGATCTCCCAGGTCATGGACCCGGTGATCGACAGTGCGTGCAGTACGGCGTGCATCTGTGCAGCCTTCCCTGCAAGGCGCGGCACACGACCGAGGGACACGCCCGCCGCCGGGGTCAGGACAGCGGGGACCTGACTACGACGCCCTCGTCACCGGCGGTGGACGCTGACGGCATAGCCGCCGCCCTCGTACGGGTCGGCGTCCCAGGTGGCGAAGCGGTCGACGAGGGTGAGGCCGGCCGTGGCGCAGCAGTCGTCGTACTCGGACAGGGTGATGCCGGGCGGCACGGGCAGGTGGGCTTCGTCCAGGCCGAACCCGGCGACCAGCAGTCCGCCCGGGCGCAGGGCGGCGGCCAGGCGCTCGACCACGGCGGCCTCGGTGCCGGCGGCGAGCAACGGGAAGATGTTGCCCGCGGCGACCACGAGATCGAAGTCCGCCGCGATGCCGAGCAGGTCCGGCTCGAACGTGGCCAGATCGGCCTGGAACCAGGGCAGCTCCGGCGCCTGCTTCCGCGCCACCGCCAGCATCGACGCGTCGAGATCCACCCCGACGCAGTCGTACCCCAGCTCCGCGAGCCGGATCATGACCCGCCCGGTACCGCACCCGGCGTCCAGCACCCGCGCCCCGGCAGGCACGAGAGCGGCACAGAACCGCGCCTCACCGTGCATGTCCTTGCCACTCCGGGCGAGCGCCGCGAACCGCGCGGCGTAGTCCTCGCCGGACGTCTCCCCGGTCAGTTCCCTCCAACGGCTCATGCGGCCCACTATAGGTCGACCGTGTGGCAGGGGAGTCCTGGTGGACCGGGGGGGCAACCACTGTCGGTCACTCGGGAGTGACCGGGTGCGCAGGCGGCCGTGTCGGAGCGTCACCAGACCCGGCCGGGTGGGGCGTGTCCGGCCGGGCCACCCTGCTTCGAGGAGTGGCGCCGTTCAGGGTGCGGTCAGGGAAGCCGGTAGTCCCCGTTCAGCGCGGCTCCCGCCTCGGGGTGCGTCTCGTCGTAGCCGCGTGCGTCGCACTGGAGGCCGCCGACGATGCAGTGGCCGACCATGGCCGCCAGCGTGGGCGCGTCCCAGGCGTTGAAGAAGTCGTAGTGGAAGGACCAGGCGGCCCCGCTCGACAGCCTCACCCGGGACATGTCGCCGTTCACCGGGAACGCCATCTTGAACTCGATCATCGGCAGCGCGACGGGGTGGTCGGCCGGGCAGATGTTGTCGTTCGTGCCGGGCTTGACCACCGGATAGGCCATGTGGCTGCGGTGGTCGGGGGTGTCGAGATACTTGGCGTCCCAGCAACTCGGCGCCTGGAAGCGGATGTTGAGTTGCACGTCGGGCCGGTTGGGACAGTTGGCGGGGAAGTCGACGTTGAAGTAGCTGTCGCCGCACTCCCAGCCCTCGACGAAGCCGGGGCTGTTGCGGAACTCCTGGGCGCTCTGCAACGGGTTGCCCACCACGAAGCGCAGCCCCTTGGGGAAGGGCCGCACGCTGGTGTAGTCGGTGACGCCCGCCTTGTAGTAGATCGTCTGCGGGCCGACCGGCAGCACCGGCTGGTCGCCGTTGTAGAGAGTCGGCACCCAGTAGCCCGACCGGTCGCCGGGCGCCTTGCAGGTGGTGCCGCCCGCGTCCAGTGACGCGGTGGTGCTGTTCGCGTCGGTCGTGGTGTTGCCCATGAAGGTGTGGTCGTGGGACTTGCCCGGCTGCTGCGGATAGACGATGGGGTCGTCGGGCCTGGTGTGGGTGAACGAGCAGTTGGCCTGGAACTCGTGGAAGTAACGATGGGGCGGGTTCCCGGCGGACGGGGTGACGCCGGTGACCGGCGGGTTCGCCGGGATGTAGCCGTCGCCGTCCGGGTCCTCGACCGAGAAGGCGGTCGACGCGGCCATGGCGTGCCCGGAGTGGCCGGCCGCGAAGGACTTCGCCGCCGCACTGCCGGGCGCGGGCGGCCCGGCGCTGGTGGCGACGCCGGCCACACCGAGCGAGCTCATCAGCAGCGCTCCGGCGATCAGCATTCCTGACAGGGCTTTCGATCTCCGTGGCATGGAGACCTCCTGAACTCAGGGGGTGAGAAGTGGGGGCTGAAGAAGGACGAGCGGGCACCGACCTGACGGCGTGTCACACACACCTCGGCGGTGGGCGGGCGCTCTCCTGCCCTGGGAGTGTTGAGGCCCTGACGCGCGGGTGTCAAGGCATGCCACAGAAGGATCAGCACTGTTGCGCCGGCCTCATTTCCTGAACACCACCTCCCCCCAGGTGGACACGGGTGCCGTCAACGCTTGAAAAGTTTCCCGTGTCCGGGGGCTTGCCCACCCCTCGGTCTCATCAGTTAAATCAAGATGTGAACTAAGCACCGCAGGCGTGTAGTTGAGCTTGCGCACGTCATGTACGCCGCCCCGCCCTCCTCGCGAACACTCGCCCATCGCATCCGCAGGGACCCGTATGAGACTCAGATCCATGGGTGTCGCGCTCGCCGCAGCGGCAGCGCTCATCGCCCTTCCCGCCACCCAGTCGCCGGTCGCCGCGGCGGCCGGGACTCCGCTGTCCCAGGGCAGGACCGCCACGTCGCCGTCCGGCCAGAGCGCCGGCGTCGCGGCCGCCTGCGGCACCGGCAACGCCGCCCTGGGCAAGCCCGCGTCGGCCTCCTCCACCGAGAACGCGGGCACCCCGGCCTCAGCCGCCTTCGACGGAGACCCGGGCACCCGCTGGTCCAGCGCCTTCTCGGACCCGCAGTGGGTGCAGGTCGACCTCGGCTCGGTCCAGAACCTGTGCAAGGTGGACCTGACCTGGGAGACCGCCTACGCCAAGGAGTTCCAGATCCAGGCCTCCGCCAACGGCCAGAGCTGGACCACGCTGAGGAGCGTCACCGGCGCGACCGGCGGCACCTCCTCCTACGACGTCAGCGGCTCGGGCCGCTACCTGCGCGTCTACGGAACGGTCCGCTCGACCGGCTACGGCTACTCGCTCTGGGAGGTCGCCGTCCACACCGAATCGTCCGGCGGCGGCACCCCGCCCGTCCAGGGCGGCGGCGACCTGGGGCCGAACGTCATCGTCGTCGACCCCTCCACCCCCAACCTCCAGCAGAGGTTCGACCAGATCTTCGCCCAGCAGGAGTCCAACCAGTTCGGCGCCGGCCGCTACCAGTTCCTGCTCAAGCCGGGCACCTACAACGGGATCAACGCCCAGATCGGCTTCTACACCTCGATCTCCGGGCTGGGCCTCAACCCCGACGACACCCAGATCAACGGTGACATCACCGTCGACGCGGGCTGGTTCAACGGCAACGCCACCCAGAACTTCTGGCGTTCGGCGGAGAACCTCGCCATCAGGCCGTCGCACGGCGACGACCGGTGGGCCGTCGCCCAGGCGGCGCCGTTCCGCCGCATCCACGTCCAGGGCGGCCTCAACCTCGCCCCGAACGGATACGGCTGGGCCTCCGGCGGGTACATCGCCGACTCGAAGATCGACGGCACCGTCGGACCGTACTCACAGCAGCAGTGGTACACCCGCGACAGCTCGGTGGGCGGCTGGACCAACGGCGTGTGGAACATGACGTTCACCGGAGTGCAGGGGGCGCCGGCGACCGACTTCGCCACCGGCTCGTACACCACGCTCGACACCACGCCGATCTCGCGCGAGAAGCCGTTCCTCTACCTCGACGGCAGCACCTACAAGGTCTTCGTACCCGCCAAGCGCACAGGCGCCCGCGGTGTGTCCTGGCCGGCCAACGCGGGCACCTCCCTCCCGCTCGACCAGTTCTACGTCGTCAAGCCGGGCGCTACCGCCGCCACCATCAACCAGGCACTGTCCCAGGGTCTCAACCTCCTGTTCACGCCCGGCGTCTACCACCTGGACCGGACCATCGACGTCACCCGCGCGAACACCGTGGTGCTCGGACTGGGCCTCGCCACCCTCGTGCCCGACAACGGCGTCGACGCGATGCACGTCGCCGATGTCGACGGCGTCCGGCTCGCCGGATTCCTGATCGACGCGGGCACCGTCAACTCGGACACCCTCCTGCGGGTCGGCCAGCCCGGCTCCTCCGCCGACCACTCCGCCAACCCGACCACGGTGCAGGACGTGTTCGTCCGCATCGGCGGCGCGGGCCCCGGCCTCGCGACCAACTCGGTCGTCGTCAACAGCAACAACGTCGTCATCGACCACACCTGGCTGTGGCGCGCGGACCACGGCAGCGGCGTCGGCTGGAACACCAACCGGGCCGACTACGGCCTGTGGGTCAACGGCAACGACGTCCTCGCCACGGGCCTGTTCGTCGAGCACTACAACAAGTACGACGTGTACTGGAACGGAGAGCGCGGCCGGACGATCTTCTTCCAGAACGAAAAGGCCTACGACGTCCCGAACGCCGCCGCCATCACCCACGACGGCATCGTCGGCTACGCGGCCTACAAGGTCGCCGACACGGTCAACACGCACGAGGCCTGGGGGCTGGGCAGCTACTGCAACTTCACGGCCGACCCCACGATCGTCCAGGCCCATGGATTCCAGGTGCCGGTCAAGTCCGGGATCAAGTTGCACGACATTCTGGTGATCTCCCTCGGCGGCCAGGGCCAGTACGCCCACGTCGTCAACAACACGGGCGCGCCCACCTCGGGAACGAGCACCGTGCCGTCCAAGGTGGTCCAGTTCCCCTGACCGGGGACGGATGACCGGCCCAAGCCGGCGATAGCACGCGGCGAGTCACCACCGGTGGCTCGCCGCCTGCCTTGGCAGGAACCGGGTTGCATTTCCGGGGAAGTCGGCAAATCCAGCGGGCCGAGTTGCCCGGTGGCGCCGCTATCTCCCTCTGGGGGACGGCAGCTTCACCGCCACCGCGATCATCGCGCCGGTGGTGGTCGCGGTCGTCGTCCTGGCCGTCACCAACGGCTTCGACTGGACCGGTGACCACTTCAAGGACGACAAGCCGGACCTGTACGTGACCGGCTCCCGGTCCCCGAGGGTCGCCGTCTCCGAACGGCCGGCGCCGTCGGCCCCCGCCACCCCGTCGGAGGACTCCCCGGCGCCGGCCGCCCCGGCCGCCTCCCCCGACCGGGCCACGCTGGTCGGCCTGGACAGCGGGGAGTGCCGCGCCTCTCCGACCACCGTGAAAGCCGCCGCCGACCTCGACGGGAACGCGGACTTCGCGACCGTGCGCTACTCGGGAGGGCCGTCCCTTTCGCAGGAGATCACCGGCGGCCGGACCCTGAGCATCGCCCTGCGCGCGTCGTCAGGAACCGGCCCCGTCGGCCGCGCCCGCCACGGCGTCCTCGCGGCGGGCCACCACCACTCCGACGACACCGACGATCAGCAGTACGGCGACGGTGCCGAGGGTGAAGGCTTCGAACGAGGTACGCGAGACACCCCAGACGTCGTGGAAGACGTAGTCGATGCCGAAGAGGTGTTCCAGGACTCCGGGGAAGAGCGCCGACCACGATCCGATCAGGATCCAGGCGTAGACGAGTGCCGCGCAGAGCAGGAAGCCGCGACTGCCGAAGGGGACGCTGTAGGGCCGCGGGACGTCCGGCCGGCGGATCCGCAGCAGGACCAGGGCGGGAATGACGACCAGGTAGGACAGCAGCAGGGTGGTGACCGCGACGGTGAGCACCACCGCGAACACGTCGGCCGCGTCGCCGTTCGCGAGACGCATGGCGGCGAGCATGAACACCGTGGCCACGGCTCCGGAGAGCAGATTGGTGCGCACCGGCGTACCGAGCCGCGGGTGGAAGGCGCCGAGGGCGCGGCTGAAGAAGCCCCCGTCGGCGGCGGCCATGGCCTGCATGCGGTCGCTGACGATCATCCAGGCGCTGCCCTGGGTGAGCAGGGCGAAGACGAACATGACGGCGGTGAGCTTCAGCAGGGGGCCGGCCGCTCCGCCATAGACGCTGAAGACGAGCCGGGCACCCTCCATGAAGCCGCCGATGCCGGTGACCTGCTGCTTGGGTACGACGGCCAGGAGGGCGAGGACCGGCAGCAGATAGCAGCAGGCCGCGACGGTCGCGGAGCGTCCGAGTGCGGCGGGCACGTCGCGCTGGGGGTCGTGCATCTCCTCACCGGCGGCGTTGGGTGCTTCGAAGCCGACGTAGGCGAACAGCAGGATCGGCACCAGGGCGAGAAAGCCGGCGGTCGTCGGGGTGAAGCGGGTGTCGGTCAGGCCCTGGAAGCCGTGCCGCGCCCCGTAGAGCACGGCCGTGAGGGTGAACACGGTGAGGGCCAGGACCTTCGCCGCCGCGCCCGCGGTGGTGATCCATTTGCCGCGGCGCAGGGAGACGACGGCCGTGAGAATGGCGATCCAGACGAACAGCAGCTTGAAGGTGTAGTCGGCCACCGTGCCCGAGCCCAGGTGGAAGACGAAGCCGTCCCAGGTCTGCGAGGCGAGGAAGACCAGTGAACCGCCCAGCCAGACGGGGTTGGTGACCCAGTAGAACAGGGTCGTGAGCGCGGCCGCCGGACGGCCGAGGGCGAGCTTGACCCATACGTACGGGCCGCCTTCCTGAGGGAACGCGGCGCCGGTCTCGGCGAACAGCAGGGCGTAGGGAACGAGGAAGAAGAGGGCCATGACCGCCGTCCAGGTGGCGGCCTCGCCGCCGCCGGTGGCGATCTGCCCGACGGTGTCGAAGGAGATGACCGCGGCGATGGCCATGGCGGTGATGTCGAAGCGCTTGAGGCTGCGTTGCAGGGCTCCGGCCGCGGGCTCGGACGTGCGTGGTTCGGTCGTCGAGAGGTTGGAGGACACGGGCAGTTCCTAGGAGGGAGAGGAGTAACTGCGAGGGGGCGCGTGCGGGCGCCGTGACGGCGTGGAGTCCGTGTCGGGTGGTGCTGGGCGAGGTCCTGTCGTCAAACTCCCGGCGTCCGCCCGAAGGGCGGGCCTCACGGCGTCAGGTGCGTGCTCTGGGGGTCCCCCCTGCTCGGAGAGCTTGGGGGAGTGCCGGGCCCTGGCCCACGTACTGGATGCACTTGGGCCGGAGCCCGGTGCGGCGAGTGGGGGTCCCCCCTGCTCGAAGAGCTTGGGGGAGCGTGCATGGCGTCGCGGGGCAGACGGGAGTTTGACGACAGGGCCTAGGTCCTGTCGTCACATTCCCGTCGTCGCCCGAAGGGCGGCTCCGCGGCGTCTGGTGCGTGCTCTCGGCGTGCCGGGCGGAAGTCCTCGTACTGGACGTACTTGGGCTTTCGCCCAGTGTGGCGAGAGTGCGTGCCAGGCGTCGCGGGGCAGACGGGAGTTTGACGACAGGGCCTAGGAGGCCCGGCCGTGGGCCGGGCCTCCCTCTGGGCGTCAGGCGGCGCGGATCTCGCCGGTGGGCTCGGTGCGCTCCAGGACGCCACGCAGCGCGGAGGCGGCTTCCTTGGCCTCGGCCTCGGTCATGATCAGCGGCGGGGAGAGCACCAGGCTGTGTGCGGAGTCGCGCACGATCACGCCGGTCTCGCGGCGGATGACGTCGTGGGGCATCCGGTCGGGGTTCAGGGGCAGGGGTGCGCGGGTGGCGCGGTCCTGGACGAGTTCGACGGCGAGCATCATGCCGACCGAGCGGATTTCACCGACGATGGGCAACTCGCCGATCTGGGCCTTGAGTTCACCGTGGAGGAAGGCACCAAGACTCGTCGCGCGGGCGAGCAGGCCCTCCTTCTCGATGATGTCGAGGTTGGCGGTGGCGACCGCGGTGGCGACGGGGTGCCCGTTGTAGGTGTAGCCCATGGGGAAGCCGTGGTCGCGCAGCAGGACCTCGGCGACGTGGTCGCCGACCAGGAGGGCGCCGAGCGGGACGTAGCCGGAGGTGATGCCCTTGGCGGTGACGATGATGTCCGGGGTGACGTCGAAGTACTGGGCGGCGAACCACTCGCCGACGCGGCCGTAGGCGGTGACCACCTCGTCGAAGATCAGCAGGATGCCGTGCCGGTCGAGGACTTCGCGCACCCGGGGCCAGTAGTCGGCCGGCGGGACGAGCATGCCGCCGACGCCCATGATGGGTTCGCCGATCATCGCGGCGATGTTCCGCGGGCCGATCTCCGCGATGCGCTCCTCCAGTTCGCGGATGAGGAAGTCGGTGACCTGCTCGGGGCTCAGCGGCTGGTCGCCGTAGAGCTCGGAGCGGTACGGCCACGGCGGCGTGAGGTGGGAGACGTGCGGCATCATCGGGGCGAAGCCCTCGTGGTAGACGGGGAAGCCGGTGGCCGAGCCGCCGCCGTAGCCGATGCCGTGGTAGGCCTTGCTGCGCGCCAGGATCCAGGTCCGGCTGCTCTCCCCGCGCCGGTGGTGGTAGTAGCGGGCCATCTTGATGGCCGCCTCGTTGCCCTCGGAGCCGCCCGATGTGAAGTAGACGTGGTTCAGGGGGTCGGGGGCGATGGAGGCGAGGCGTGCGGCGAGTTCGATCGCGCGCTCGTTGGAGAACTCCCAGAAGCTGGTGAAGTACTCCAGCTTCTTCATCTGCTCGTGGGCGACGTCGGCCAGGTCCGTGCGGCCGTGGCCGACCTGGGCGAGCCAGAGTCCGCCGGTGGCGTCGAGGTAGCTGCGGCCCTCGGTGTCGGTGAGGCGGCAGCCGGAGCCGGAGGTCATGACGACGCGCTCGGTGGCGGTGCCCGGCAGGTAGGGGTGGATGATGTGCGCCCGGTCCAGCTCGATGAGGTCGGCGGCGTTGCTGGTCATGAGGGGGTGCGTCCTTTGCTCGGTGCCGGTGGTGGGTGTGGTGGCCGGGAGGCCTGGTGTCGCCGGCGCGGTCAGCCGTAGGCGATCCAGGTCGTCTTCAGGCCGGTGTACTTGTCGAAGGAGTGCAGGGAGAGGTCACGGCCGTGACCGGACTGCTTGAACCCGCCGAAGGGGGTGAACGGGCTGAGCGCGTCGACGGTGTTGACGGAGACGGTGCCCGCCTGAAGGGAGTCGGCGACGCGGTGGGCCCGGCCGACGTCCCGGGTCCACACGGACGCGGCCAGTCCGTAGGCGGAGTCGTTGGCGAGGCGGACCGCCTCGTCCTCGTCGTGGAAGGGCAGCACGGTCAGCACGGGGCCGAACAGTTCCTCCCGGACGAGCGGGGCGTCGGGTCCGAGGCCGGTGACGACGGTGGGGTCGAGGTAGGCGCCGTCGCGGTCGGGTCGCGTGCCGCCGCACACGAGCGTGCCGCCCGATGACCGCAGGGCTTCGAGGACGCGTTCCACCTGGGCCTCGTCGACGAGCGGTCCGAGACGGGTCGCGGGGTCGAGCGGGTCGCCCGGCAGCCAGCCGCGGACGTGTTCGGCGACCCTGGCCGTGAACTCCTCGGCGACGGACGCCTCGACGAGCAGGCGGGTGTTGGCGGAGCACACCTGGCCCGAGTTGTAGACGAAGCCCCAGGCGGCGCGTTCCGCGGCGGCCTCCAAGTCGGCGTCGGCGAAGACCACGTTGGGGCTCTTGCCGCCGGCCTCGGGCCACACCTGCTTCATGTTCGACTCGGCCGAGTAGGCGAGGAACCGCTTGGCCACGGCGGTGGAGCCGGTGAAGACCAGAGTGTCCACGTCCGGGTGGAGACCGAGAGCACGCCCGGTCGTCTCCCCCGGGCCGGGGACGACGTTCAGTACGCCGTCGGGAAGGCCGGCCCGCGAGGCGAGTTCGGCCAGCAGCAGCGCCGACAGCGGGGACTGCTCGGCCGGCTTCAGCACGACGCTGTTGCCCGCGGCCAGGGCGGGCGCCAGCTTCCAACTCGCGATGTCGAGGGGGAAGTTCCAGGGCACCACCGCGCCCACGACGCCCAGCGGGGCGCGGCGCACGAGGGCGAGGTTCCCGGGCGGGGCCGGGGCGACCTCGTCGTAGAGTTTGTCGACGGCCTCCGCGTACCAGGCGAAGACGCCGGCCGCGCCGGGCACGTCAGTGCCGTGGGACTCCGCGATGGGCTTGCCCATGTCGAGGGTGTCGCAGAGGGCGAGTTCCTCGCTGTTCTCCTCGATGAGGCGGGCGAGGGCGAGCAGGACCCGCTTGCGCTCGGCGGGTGCGGTACGCGACCAGCGGCCGTCCTCGAAGGAGGTGCGGGCCGCGGTCACGGCCCGGTCGACGTCGGCGGCCGAGCCGGCTGCCACATGCGCGGTGGTCTTGCCGGTCGCGGGGTTCACGGTCGGGATCCACTGGTCGTCGGCGGGGTCGCTCCACGCTCCGTCGATGAACAGGCGCGTGCGTGGCGTGAGGTCGGCGGCGCGCTGCCGCCAGTGGGCGTACGTCTGCATGCTGTGGCCTTCGATTGCGTCGTGGGACGTGGGCGAACCGGTGCCCGTTCGGATCGGGTGCGGCCTGGGCCGTCTCGATCGGGTGTGGCCCGGCCCCTCTCAGGGGCCGTCCGGAAACGGCGGGCGCGACGGGGCGGGCGGCTCGGCAGCGCGTGCCTGCGCCGGTTTCTTTGAGTCGAGATTCAAACAATAGGTGAACCCGCCGTCAATGCTTCTGACTGAAACTTCTTGCGAAAACTGAGACGGGTATCAGAGAATTGGCCACCATGGGGAAAGTCGGTAGACCACGCAACCAGACGGCACGCAGGCAGGCCCTCGTCTCCGCCGCGGGACGGGCCATCGCGGAGCGCGGGCTCGAGGGCCTGCGCATCAAGGACATCGCGGACGCGGCGGGCGTCTCCCAGGGCTCGGTCCTGTACTACTACCCCGAGCTCGACGACCTCGTACTGGAGGTGCACCGGGGCGCGGTCGAGAGCTACCTGTCCTCGCGGCAGGGGGCCTACGACGAGGCACCCGCCGAGGATCCGGCGGCACGGCTTCGGGCCCTGCTGCACAGCGGTCTGCCGAGCATGACGGAAGACCCGGTCCACGGGCTGCTGTACGAACTGCACCGGCGCGCCGGCCGCAGCCCCGGCCACGCCGAGCTGATGACCTCCCTCTTCGCCCGGGAGGTCGCTCTCTACACGACCGCCCTGGAGGTCGGCGCCGCGACCGGTGTGTTCTCCCTCGCCGCGTCCGCGCACGATCTGGCGCACGGGCTGGTCGCCCTGGAGGACGGCTACGGTCTGCACATCGTCAGCCGCAACGCGGCTCTGCGGCCCGACAGGGCCCGTGAGCTGATTCTGGCCCATGCCCGGGCGGTGACGGGCTGCGCCGGCCTGTAGGGCTCGGCGGGCACCGCTCGGCTCCGTCCCCGATGAGCGGCTGCCGGCTCAGACCTCGGCGGACCGGGCGGCGGCGATCTCCCGCAGCAGGTCCATCACCGCTCGGGCCCGGGCGGTCTGGGTCACGCCCTCCAGGGAGGCCATCCTGACTTCGAGCGGGGAGGCGTCCCGGAGCTGGAGTTCCGCGATCTCGCCGCCGCCGTAGGTCTGGCTGGTCGCCGGGCGCTGATTGAGCACCGAGTAGCCGAGTCCCCGGGCCACCAGGGAGCGCACGGTCTCGTAACTCTGGGTGCGGTAGCGGACGTCGGGCGCGGTGCCCGTGGCGGCCACCAGCGCGCGGAAGTAGTCGCGGCTGTGGGGAAGGTCCAGCAGGACGAGCGGTTCCGTGGACAGCTCGGCCAGCTCCACGCTGCCCTGACCCGCCAGCGGGTGATCGGCCGGGACGATGACATAGGCGGGGGCGCGGGCGATGGTCTCGCTGCGCAGGTCCGGCTCGGCCGACAGACCGAGGTGGTAGGTGAGGGCGAAGTCGATGCGTCCCGCAGCCAGGGCTTGGACGAGCTGGTCCGTCTCCGCCTCCACCACGTCGATCTCGATGCCCGGATAGCGTCTGGTGCACTCGCTGAACAGGTGGGGCAGGTAGTAGGGGGCCAGGGTCACGAAACAGCCGACGGCCACCGGCCCGGAGATGGTCTCGCCCTCTCCCCGGGCCTCCCGTTCGACCTCGCGGGCACGGGCCAGCAGATCCCTCGCCTGCTGCTGGAGCCTCTCCCCGGCGGGTGTGAGGGTCAGCCCCCGGCCCCGCCGGCGGATGAACAGCTGCGCCTGGAGGTCGCGCTCCAGGTTGTGGATGGCCGCGGACACGGCGGACTGCGCGATGTGCAGCTCCGCCGACGCCTCCGTCATCGAACCGCGCTCGGCGGCGACGAGGAAATAGCGGAGCTGAACGAGCGTGAAACCCACTGGTGCCGTCATACGTGACCCTTGCGCCGGGCGATCCGTGTCGGTGCCGACCTTATGCGGCACGGTCTAGCGGACCTCGGCTGCGGCCGCTTCGGGCACGTCCTCGGCCACGTTCTCGGGCACGTCCTCGGGGCGCAGCAGGGCGGAACCGGCGGTCTCCCGCAGGGACAGGGCGGCCACGAGACCGCCGGCGGCGAACACCGTCAGGTACGGGCCGGGCACCAGGGTGCTGCCGGTCGCGGAGATGAGCACGGTCATCAGGTACGGCACGGTGCCGGCGAACAGGGCGGCGGTCACGTTGTAGGCGATGGACAGACCGCTCTGACGCGTGCGGTGGGGAAGGTCTCCGCCGACCACACCGCGTACGTGCCGTGGTGCGCCTCCAGCGCGAGGGCGTAGGCGGTCTCGTAGCCGAGTGCGGGGCTGAGCGCGGTGACCAGTCCGGTGGAGGCCGCGACGGTCTCCGCGAGCCGGTTCCGGTTGGCGGTGATGCCCCGTACGCAGTGTTCGGTGAGGACTTTGATGCCCGCGGTGAGGTGGTCGAGGCCGGCACTCAGACTCCGGTGGATGACCGGTTCGAAGGCGTTGAGCTGGAGCTGGCCGCCCTCGGCGGCGAGGGTGACGGTCACGTCGTTGCCGATGACCTCGAACGCGATCTGGTTGACCGCCTCGGGGATCACCGGATTGACCTTGCCGGGCATGATGGACGATCCGGCCTGCCGTGCGGGGAGGTTGATCTCGCCGAGCCCGGCCTGCGGTCCGGAGGACAGCAGACGCAGGTCGTTGCAGATCTTGGACCCGGGCGGAACGTCTCCCGGGTGCTTCCACGGCACGCGATCGGTCCGCGCGGCCATGGCGGCGGCCGCCCCCGTCACGCCGCCGCTCCCCCGGCCGGGACGCCCCGGTCCACGCCGGTCCAGGCCAGGGCGATCGCCCCGTCGAGCAGGGCCCGCTGCGCCGCCGCGCCCACGCAGTACGCGGCGAACTCGTGCTGGTGGTTGGTGGCGGGCAGGGATCCGATGCCGATGTAGGGGTGGATGGCCGGCACCACCTGCGAGACGTTGCCCATGTCGGTGGAGGCGCGGTTCATCCGCGCGGCCTGGCCGGGCGGCGCGAACTCCCGGCCCAGGACGAGGGCGTTCGCACGATAGTGCCCGAGGGCGGTCTCGTCCGTGCGGAACTCCGCGTACGGCTTGCTCTCCGGCTCGATCTCCAGCTCGCAGCCGGTCGCGAGGGCCCCGGCCTCGAAGGCCCGCATGACCCGCGGCTCCAGCTCGGCCAGTTCGGCGAGTGTCTCCGCGCGTACGTACCAACGGCCGGTCGACCGCTCCGGGATGGCGTTCGGGGCGTCCCCGGCGTGGGTCACCACACCGTGCACCCTGGCCGAGCCCGGCAGTTGCTGGCGCAGCAGGCCGATCGCGACCTGGGCCACGGTGAAGGCGTCGGCCGCGTTGACCCCGGCCTCCGGGTAGGCCGCGGCGTGCGCGGACTTCCCGGTGTAGGAGATCCTGGAGTGGCTGACCGCGAAAGGGCGGGCCTCGGCGACGTCGACGGGCGCCGGGTGCACCATCATCGCGAGGTCCACTCCGGCGAAGGCGCCCCAGTCGAGCATCTCGATCTTCCCGCCGCCGCCTTCCTCGGCCGGGGTGCCGTAGACCTCGACGGTGAGGCCGGCGTCGTCGGCGACGGCGGCCAGGCCGAGCGCGGCCCCCACCGAACTCGCGGCGATGAGGTTGTGCCCGCACGCGTGGCCGAGGCCCGGCAGCGCGTCGTACTCGGCGCACAGCGCGATCCGGACGGGCCCGCTGCCGAACCGGGCGAGGAACGCCGTCTCCAGGCCCAGGTAGGACGAGGTGACGTCGAATCCGGCGCGGTCCAGCAGTTCCGGTACGGCGGCGGCGGCCCGGTGTTCCTCCCAGGCGGTCTCCGGGTCGGCGTGCAGCCGCTCGGAGAGCCCGATCAGCTCCTCGGCCCGGCGGTCGACCACCAGCCGGGCCGCCTCCTTCAGCGCGCTCGTCACAGGTCGCCCGGGACGCCGTAGGAAGGAGCGGCGGCGGGGTCGAGTCCGCGCCGCACATAGTCGTCCCGCTGCGGCAGCCAGACGTCGAGGAGTTCGCCGAGCCGGTCCACGGGATCCTCGGCCCAGTCCACCCGCAGGTCGGTCACCCGCCAGTCCACGTCCGCGACGACCGCCAGGCCCGCGGAGTACACCGGCCCCTCCTCGCCGCCGGCCGCGACGGCGGCCTTCAGGGCGGTGAGCAGACGCTCCTCGAGCTCCCCGCCGGCCGCGGCGTAGGCGTCGAGGAGAACGCCGGGGATGTGCTCGCCGGACAGCATGTTGCCGGCCGCCACCGCGCCGTCCGCGGTGGCCGAGGCGTGCTTGCCGAGGGTCTGCGAGCCACTGTGGGCGAACCCGGCACCCAAGCGGCCCAGCACGGTCAACTGCCGGTACTCGATGGACTTCGCGTTCCGCGCCGCGCCGGTGACGTCGGCCAGGGCGCGCTCCGCGTCGCCGTGGTCGGCCAGCCCGTCCAGCAGGCTCGTGCCGAGCGTGGGGTCGGTGACGTTCTGCGAGGCCGCCGCGCCGACCCCGGGCCGCAGATGGACGACCCGGGCGGCGACCGCCGGACTCGACGAGCTGGCCACGATGCCGAACCGCTGACCGTCGCGCACCACCAGGGAGAAGGTCATGCCCGCGCCTCCTCGGGGATCACGGCGATCGCGTCGATCTCGCACAGCCACTCCGGGCGGGCCAGGGCGGAGACGACCAGGCCGGTGGAGATGGGGTGCACGCCCTTGGTCCAGCGGCCCACGGTGCGGTACACCGCCTCGCGGTAGCGCGGGTCGATCAGGTAGATCGTCAGCTTGACCAGGTGCTCCATCCGGCTGCCCGCTTCTTCGAGCAGCATCTTGATGTTGGCCATCGCCTGCTCTGCCTGGGCCTCGGCGTCGCCGATACCGACCGACTCGCTGGTGTCGAGGTTCTGGCCGATCTGCCCCCGGACGTACACCGTGTCGCCGGCGACGACGGCCTGGCAGAGGTCGTTGTCGAGGTTCTGCTCGGGATAGGTGTCGCGCGTGTTGAACGGCCGGATCCGGGTGTGCCCGCCGGCGGTGATCGGGGCCCGCGCCTGGCGGCCCTCGCTCGTCGAGTTCATCGTCTGCTCCTCAGTTCGTCAGGGCCGCCGGCGTGGCGCCGGGCCGGTCGGTGGTGCCGTACGCGAGGTAGCCCCGCTGGGTCGCGATGTGGTCGGCGACATATCTGGCGTCGTGCCACACACCCCAGATGAAGCTCGATCCGCGGCGGGACAGCCAGGGCAGGCCCAGGAAGTAGACGCCGGGTTCGGAGGACACTCCTCGCCGCTGGTCCGGCCGGCCGTTCTCGTCGAACGCGTCGACCTCGAGCCAGCCGTAGTCGGTGACGAAGCCCGTCGCCCAGACGATCGAGGTGACGCCGGCGCCGGCCAGGTCGAGCTCCAGGAGGGGACTGGTCACGCAGTCCGGGTCCGGTCCGAGGACGTGGGCCTCCGGCTCCTCGGGGAGGTCGAGCCCGTTGCGCTCGACGTACTCGTCGGCCGCCCGCAGGAACGCGAGGTACTTGTCGTCGCCGAGCGCGATGTTCGCGGCGAGATCCGGCGCGAAGCGCAGTACGCCGTCGTCGTAGGACCCGGTCAGGCCGACGAGCTCGATGCCGGTGCCGGCCAGGGCGCGGAAGTCCACGGTGTGGCCGCCGCGAGCGCCGCTGACGGCGATGGTGACGTGTTCGGCACCTCGGGGAGGGGTCTGCGAGTCCCAGATCCCGAGCACCCCGAGCCACCAGCAGAAGTCACGTCCGCGGTACTCGCGGGGAGGGCGGTCGTGCGGACCGACGGAGAGGAAGACCCGGCGGCCGGACCGGCGCAGCTCGTCGGCGATCTGGACCCCCGAGGAGCCGGCCCCGACCACGAGGACCGCGCCCTCGGGCAGCTGCTCCGGGTTGCGGTACCCACTGGAGTGGATCTGCACGGAGACGGCGCCGTCCGGGACGATGGGCGGGATCACGGGTCGCTGGAACGGTCCGGTCGCGGCCACGACGAAGCGCGCGTCGATGGAGCCCTCCGACGTCTCGACCCGGAAGCCGGGCCGGCCGGTGTGCTTGCGCACCGAGGTCACCTCGACACCACACCGGACCGGGGCGCCGATCTTCTCGGCGTACGTGACGAAGTAGTCCGCGACCTGCTCCTTCGAGGCGAAGGCGTCGGGGCCGACGTCGGGGAACTCCAGCCCCGGGAACCGGTCGTGCCACGCGGGCCCGTTGGCGACCAGGGAGTCCCACCGCTCCGAGCGCCACCGCTCGGCGATCCGGTGCCGCTCCAGGACGATGTGCGGTACGCCGTGGGCTCCCAGGTGCTCGCTCATCGCGACGCCCGCCTGGCCCGCCCCGACCACGACTACTTCAGTCTCTTCACTGGGCATTTCAGCCTCCACTCAGGCGGTAGTCCATCCCGGTGTCGCGTTGACTGTGCTACCGCACGAGACATCCTCGGGCGCCCCCGGAAAACTGTCGAACAGATGTTTTCGGTGTGAGTGATCTGATTTCCAGATGCGATCAAGGGGCGTGACGCTGGGCGTGTCGTGTGGGACGGATGGTTACCGTGGGGGTCGGCGCCGGCGACCCCTTGCCGCGTCCGCCCACACGGAAGGGAACCCCTCGATGGTCGATGAGCCGGTCTTGGTGCTAGCGGCAACCGGAGGACAGGGCAGGGCTGTTGCCGACGCGCTGCTGGGCCGCGGGGCCCGGGTCCGCGCGCTGGTGCGCGACCCCGCGCGGAAAGCGGCGCGGGAACTGGCCGACCGGGGTGTCGAGGTGATGGCGGGATCCCTGAGCGATCGCGGGTCGCTCGCCGCCGCGATGAGCGGGGTGGCGGGCGTCTTCGCGTTCACCACCCCCTTCGAGGCCGGCGTCGAGGCGGAGGTGGGCCAGGGACGGGCCATCCTGGCTGCCGCCGGGGAGGCGGGCGTGCCGCATCTCGTGTTCAGCTCGGTCGCCGGCGCCGACCAGGAAAGCGGGGTGCCGCACTTCGAGAGCAAGGCACGCATCGAAGCCGAACTGGCCGCCGGCGACGTGCCCCATACGATCCTGGGGCCGACGTATTTCTTCGACAACGCTCTCGGCGGAGCGGAGCGCGTCCTCGGCGGCGTTCTCGACCTGCCGCTGCCGCCCGACCGGCCGTTGCAGCAGCTTGCCCGCCCCGACCTCGGAGCGTTCGCGGCGGAAGTGCTGCTCAACCCCGCCCGCTACGTCGGGCAGCGCATCGAACTGGCAAGCGACGCGCCCACTCCCGCGCAGATGGCGGCCGCGCTCGGCGCGGCGCTGGGACGGGAGGTCCGCCATCAGCAAGTGCCTTTGACGGCGGTCGCCAACCCGGACATGCACGCGATGTGGACGTTCCTGAACGGACCCGGCTACCGCGTCGACATCCCCGCACTGCACGCCGCTCACCCGGAGATCCCGTGGACCGGCTTCGCCGACTGGGCGCACCGCACGTTCGCGACGGCCCGCTGAGGCAGCCGGTCCGCTGATCCAGCCCGTCAGGTCCTGCGGAGGCCGGGGGCGGGAACGCGGATGAGCGGGCCGCGCACGGCGTCCCAGGCCGTGTGCAGGGCGCGGGCGACCGCGGGCGGGGCGCTGCCCAGGATCCGCGCCCATGCTCCGCAGTCGTCGGGCAGCACACTCACGCCGACGGCCAGGCCGGTGGACAGGAGCGCCGCGTCCTCACGCGATCGCGCCCCTGCCGCCGTCGCCGCCCGGGCCGAGGCCTCACGAAAGCCGGACCCGCCAGGCCAGTACGCCGCCGGAGACGCCGGGCCGCAGTCGCACGAGCAGACGCAGGGCGGTGGCGGTCACCGGCTCGTGGGAGACGTGGTTGAACGTGTCGGTGGCCGTGCCGTACGCCGAGGCGCCGCTCACCGGCTGCCAGGCACCCGCGGGTGACCGGTACTCCAACTGCCAGGACTGCGGTACCCGGCAGGCGCCGTGGCCGGTGTCGTCGTACCAGTACACCGACACCCCGCTCGTGCGGACCGGCTCGGCGTACTCGTACCGCACCCACTCCTCCGTGCCGGTCCGGTCCCACCAGGTGAAGCGGGGTATGGACTGGTCGAAGGAGTCCGCGGGCTCGGCCGCGGCGTTGATGATCAGGGCCTGGACGCTGTCCACGCCGCTGAAGGACGCGGTGCAGTCGGCCCATTCGCTCGCCCGCCGCCCCGATCCCGCCGTGGGAAAGGCGGTGATGCGCAGCCGCGCGGCGGCGGACGGGATCAGCGTGATGTGCTCGACCGGCTCGGTGGTGCGCACCGGGCTCTGCTGGAGCGGCGCCGCCACGTTCTGGTCGTCGGACTGCCAGGCGGGGACACGCCGCGCCTTGGCCTTCATCCGGACGGGGGTTCCGGTGTGCGTGAACGGGTTGGCGGCACGGGCGCGGGTGCGCTCCAGGGTGAAGGAGCGGGCGGGGTCCTTCTCGTCCAGTGCCAGGGCGTAGTTCCACGGCGAGGCCGGGCGCACCTCGTACTCGGGCCAGTCCGCGGTACCGGCGAACCGCGTCCACGCCTCCTCGATCTGGAGGGAGTAGGTCAGCGGACCGTGGTCGACGGAGACCGAGTCGCGGTTCGCACCCCAGGTGCGCACGGTGGTGCGCATGGGCAGGCGCAGCTCCACGGTGTCGCGGTGCTGCCAGGGGCGGTCAAGGACCAGGTACCCGCCGCTGCTGCGGCCCTGCGCGGGTCGGCCGTTCACCAGCACCGAGGGGGCCTGGCACCAGCCCGGCACGCGCAGGTAGAGCGGGAAGCGCACCGTCCGGGGTGTGGACAGGGTGAAGGCGACGGTCTCGCCGAACGGGTAGTCGGTGCGTTCGGCGATGGTGACCGTGGTGCCGTCGGCGACCTCGGCGCGTACCGAGGACTCCGCGTACAGCGAGGCGCACAGACCGCCGTCGGCGCTGGCCAGCCAGAGTTCCTCGGCGTAGTAGGGCCAGCCCATGCCGTAGTTGTGCGGGCAGCAGCGGTACTGGTGGATGCCGGGCATGTACGCCTGCATGGCGAAGCGGTTGTCGAACTGACCGTGTGACTTGGGGATGTTGTCGAGCTGGATGCCGTTGGCGGAGGTCGCGTAGTGGATGCCCTGCTGCAGCGGGTCGAGCGCGGCCGGCAGCATGTTCAGCGCCAGCTCCTCGCAGCGGTCGGCCCACACCGCGTCGCCGGTGATGCGGGTGAGCAGCTGATGGCTGTGCATGAACTCGACGATGCCGCAGGTCTCGAAGCCCTGGCGGGGATCGTGGTAGCCGCTGCGGGCGTTCTCGTCGCCGGCGAAGCCGCCGCCGGGGAACTGCCCGTACCGGCGCATCACGGTGTCGTAGACGCGGTAGGTGGCGTCACGGAAGGCCGGGCCGCCGGCCAGAACGCCGTACTGGGCCGGTTCGCGGAACCCCTGGGCCAGGTTGACGTTGTGCCAGGTGGGGATCGTGGTGGTGTAGTCGGCGCTGTTGGCGTGGATCTTGTGCACCAGGTCCAGCAGCCAGGAGTCGCTGGTGCGGTTGTACAGCCAGTAGGCGGTGTCGATGGTGTCGCCGCAGCGGGCGGAGCCCCAGCCCTGCCCGAACAGTGCGGCCGGCTGCGTGTCGAGGTACTTCAGCCACCCTCGCAGCGCCGGGACGACCCGGTCGTCGCCGCTGTACTCGTGCCAGGTGCGCAGGGCGTCCAGCACCGGCATGTAAGGCCAGAAGTCCGGGCCGCCGTTGAGAGCCGTGCGCAGCGCGGACGGGCCGAAGAAGCCGTCCGGCTGCCGGGTGGCCAGGATGCGGTCGATCCAGGCGCGGGTCAGCTCCAGCGTCCTGGCGTCGCCGGTGACGTAGCCGAGGTCGCCGAAGCCGCGCAGCCAGTACGGCAGTTCCTCCCAGCCGTCCCTGTCGGGCACGGCCCAGCCGCTGGTGGCCGGGGACAGGTACGCGGAGATCTCCGGCAGGCGCCCGTTGAGGCCGTTGAGCTGGAGGTCGAGCTGTTCGCGCAGCCAGCCCTTGGGGGTGACGCTGCCCGGGGGAAGGCGCAGAAAGGGCTCCTGCTGCAACGGGGCCCGGTTGGCCGGGTATCGGCTGAGGGCGCGGGCGGGGCCGACCAGGCGCACCGGCGGCCGGGGCGCGGCCGCCTGCGCGGGCAGACCCGCCGCTCCCGCCAGTGCGGCGCCACCGACGACGGCCATTGAGCGGTTGAGGAACGCGCGACGTTCCATGCGGACGACCTTCCTGAACTGCCGAAGGGGGACAGGGCCGTGGGACGACGAGGAGACCGCCGGCCTGCGGCAGTCGTGGTGGTGGGGGGTGACGGCCGGCGCGTGCGGACCGGCCGGCGGCGCTGTGCGGCTGCGGCGTCAGCGCGCCTTATAACGTTGGAGAGACTGCCGCCGACAGGAATGACAGCATGCGCGAGCAGTCGTGTCCATACCCTGAACGGCCCGTGCTGCCCGCTGACTTGGGGGTCTTCCGGCCAGGGCCGAGCCGGTTCGCATCGGTTGGGGTTCGGGGTCTGGACAGGGTTGTGAGGGCCCTGCTTTCATGCTGCCGCGCCGACTTTTCCAACGTTATACAAGAACGCTTCCGCTGCGCTTCCCGCTGTGACGGGCGGCGCGAGCGTCTCCTTCGGCGCAGGTTCAGGCGTGGACAATTTCCGTTACGGAAAGGGTGAGCATGAGCCCAGGCAGACTCCGAATACCCTTCCTCGGCCGACTCGCTGCGTTGCTGCCACTGCTGCTGGGAGCCGCGTTGCTGGTCCCGGCCCAGGTGAGTGCCGCACCCGCCGCGGCGTCCCCTTCCTCCGCCGAGGCCACCGACCTCGGCCTGCGAGGTGACTACTACCGGATGTCCAGCAGGACGGCGCTGGACTTCGCGTCCTACACCGGCACCCGGATCGACAACTCCCTCTACGTCGACGACCTGCTGCCCACGCTGCGCGCCTACGCCGGGACCACGGACAACGTCGCGGTGCGCTGGACGGGTCGGCTCCAGGTGCCCGCGGACGGCGTCTACACCTTCTACATCAAGGGCGACAACGGCTTCCGGATGTCCCTCGACGGGGCCAGTGTGATCGACCACTGGACCACCGACTGGGACGTCCAGACCACCTCCGAGGCGATCACCCTGACTGCGGGTCTGCACGACCTGGCAGTCGACTACAACCAGGGCAACGGCGGCGCCTACCTGCACACCGAGTGGTCGGGGCCGGGCTTCTCCCGGCAGCCGATCCCCGACTCGGCGCTGCACCTGCCGGCCGGTTTCGCCCCCGCCGACGCCAAGGGCACCGTCGCCACGACCGGGCGGACCGCCACGATCGAACTGCCCTCCGCCGTCACGGCCGTTCCGGCGGACGCGGCAAAGCACCTCGCGGTGGTCTCCGGAGGCGCCCTCTGGTCCCCCACCGTGGCCAGGGATCCCAACAACGCCTCCAGGCTCCTGGTCACCCCCGGCAAGGACGACACCCCCGTCGCACTCCACGCCGACGTGCGGATCAGCTACGACGGCAAGGGCGGCATCACCACCGCCGACGGTGATCTCGGGCCCTTCTCCGTGGTGGCGCAGAACAACTCCACCTGGTACTTCGCCACCAAGTGGGCCAAGGACGTCTCCGCAGACAACGCCCTGCCCGAGTACCCGCGACCGCAGCTGACCCGCAAGAACTGGCAGAACCTCAACGGCACCTGGCAGTTCCAGGCCACCGAGCAGGACGCCGCGCTGCCCACCGGGAAGCTCACCGGGAAGATCCTGGTGCCGTACCCGATGGAGTCGGCCCTGTCCGGCGTCGCCAAACACCACGACTGGTCGCTGTACCAGCGCACCTTCACCGTGCCGAACGGCTGGAAGGTGGGATCGGACAACCGGCTGCGGCTGAACTTCGGCGCGGTCGACCACGAAGCCTGGGTCTACGTCAACGGCAGGCAGGTCGCCCACCACACCGGCGGCTACGAGGAGTTCGGCGCCGACGTCACCGACGCGCTCACCGGACGCGGGCAGCAGACCCTGCTGGTGAAGGTCAAGGACACCACGAACGACAAGTACGCCCTCGGCAAGCAGTCCACCCACCCGAGCGGCATCTGGTACACCCCGACCTCCGGCATCTGGCAGACCGTCTGGATGGAGCCCGTTGCCGCGGCGAGCGTCGACTCACTGGTGCTCACCCCGGACCTGTCGGACAACTCACTCTCCGTCACCGTGCGCCCCGCCGCCGGGACCGCCCCGACGGCGAAGGTCACCGCCACCGCCTACGCCGGCAACAAGGCCGTGGGATCGGTCACCGGCCGGGCCGGTACCGCGCTGCGCATCCCGATCAGCAAGCCGCGACTGTGGAGCCCGGACGACCCGTACCTGTACGACCTCAAGGTGACCCTGGACGGTGGACGTGCCGGAACGGACGAGGTCGGCTCCTACTTCGGCATGCGGTCGATCGAGGTCGCCCCGGTCGGCGGCGTCAACAAGATCATGCTCAACGGGAAGCCCACCTTCGTGATGGCCACCCTGGACCAGGGGTTCTGGCCGGACGGCCTGTACACCGCGCCGACCGACGAGGCCCTGAAGTACGACCTGGTGGAGCACAAGAGGCTCGGCTTCAACGCGGTGCGCAAGCACATCAAGGTGGAGCCCGCCCGCTGGTACTACTGGGCCGACCGGCTCGGTCTGATGGTGTGGCAGGACATGCCGAGCCGCATGACGGCGGCGGCAGGGACGCCGGAGACCCAGACCTTCATCGACCAGGTGCACACGATCGTCGACCAGCACATCAGCACCCCGTCGATCGTCATGTGGACGATGATGAACGAAGGCTGGGGCGAATGGAGCAAGGCCGCCACCGGTGAACTCGCTGACGCGGTCAAGAAGCAGGACCCGTCCCGTCTCGTGGATGCCCACTCCGGAGTCAACTGCTGTGCCTCCAAGGGAGATTCCGGTCGAGGCGACATCATCGACTTCCACGACTACCACGGCCCGGCGAACCCCGCCCCCGACGCCACCCGGGCATCCGTCGACGGTGAGCACGGCGGCTACTCGTACGTCGTTCCGGGCCACATCCTGGGAACCGCCGGCGGCCAGGACTACGGTGACGCCGCCACCAGCACCGAAGAGTTGACCAAGGCGTACGTGGAAAACACCAGGAAGCTCATCCAGCGCGCGTCCTGCGGGCTCTCCGGTTCGGTCTACACCCAGGTCACGGACGTGGAGGGCGAGCTCAACGGCCTGCTCACCTACGACCGCAAGGTGGTCAAGGTGCTCCCCGACCAGGTGCGGGAGATCAACCAGCAGGTCATCGCGGCGGGCTCCGCCGCGGGCGGGGTGAACGTCCCGCCGGGCACCCCGGGACCGGCCGGAGTGTCCTGGTGGCCGCTGCACCAGCAGTCCGGCACGGTCGCCACGGACGTCGTCGGCGGACACGACGGCACCCTCAAGGGCGGCGCGACCTGGACCTCCGGGCCGAACGGCGGCGCGCTGCAACTGGACGGCACGACCGGTTACGTCGATGCCGGCGCGCCTGTCCTGGACACCGAGAAGGGCGACTACTCGGTGGCCGCCTGGGTCCGGCTGGACGACAAGGGGCACTTCAGCACCGCGGTGTCCATCGACGGCGACAGGAGCAGCGTCTTCTACCTCCAGTACTCCCAGGCCGACAAGCGGTTCGCGTTCAGCTTCTCCGGCGCCCGGGCGCTGGCGAACAGCATCGGTGAGCCGCAGGCCGGGAAGTGGTACCACCTGGTCGGCAGCTACAGCCACCGGGACGGGGCACTGCGGATCTACGTGGACGGCACCGAGGCGGGCTCCACCCGCGCCTGCAACGGGGAGGTGCCCACCGGGAACCTGGTGATCGGCCGCGGCAAGTACAACGGCGGCCCGGTCGACCACTGGACCGGTGCGATCGCCGACGTCCACGCCTACGACCGCGCCCTGAGCGGGGCCGAGGCGGCCTCGCTGGCAGCGCACGAACCCACCGCACCCACCAAGCGGTGACGGCGGCGGGAGGCCCCCGGTCCACCCCGGGGGCCTCCCGGCCCCACCACTGTCCCCTGCCCTAACCCCTGCCCCCGCCCCTGCCCCTGCCCCTGCCCCTGCCCCTGCCCCTGCCCCTGCCCCTGCCGAGAACGTGCGCGACGCCGTATTCCCACCGTGCGGCGCCCCTTCGGTGCCCCCTTCGGCGATCCGGACGACGTCGTCGGCCTCGCCGTGACACAGCAGTCGCCCCACACGCAAGGAGTGCAACGACCATGACCAGCCCTCGCAGATCACGTCTCGTGGCCGCCGTCTGCCTCGCTGCCGCCGCGGCCCTCGCCGCCGGCTGCTCCAAGGAGGAGGGCAGCGGCACGGCCTCCTCCGACACCAGCCAGGGCGCCCAGGTGGTGCAGTCGCCGTCCGCCGACTCCTCGGGATCGGGCTGCACCCTGGAGGCCTACGGCGCCACCAAGATCGACCTGAAGAACGCGGTCGTCGGCTTCTCGCAGTCCGAGAAGGAGGCCAACCCCTTCCGGATCGCCGAGACCCGGTCCATCAAGGACGAGGCCGCCAAACTGGGCGTCAAGAAGCTGCTCACCACCAACGCCCAGTCCCAACTGTCCAAGCAGATCAGCGACATCAAGGACATGCTGGCCCAGGGCGCGCAACTGCTGATCGTGGCGCCGCTGAACTCCGACGGCCTGGAACCGGCGCTCCAGGCCGCCGCGGCCAAGCACGTGCCCGTGATCACCGTCGACCGCAAGCTCAACGCCACCGCCTGCAAGGACTATGTGGCCTTCCTCGGCTCGGACTTCGTCGAGCAGGGCAAGCGGGCGGCGGACGCGATGATCCAGGTGACCGGCGGCAAGGGGAAGGTCGCGATCCTGCTGGGTTCGTCCGGGAACAACGTCACCACCGACCGCACCAAGGGCTTCGTCGACCAGATCAAGGCCAAGGCCCCGGGGCTCGAGATCGTGGCCCAGCAGACCGGCGAGTTCGCCCGCGACAAGGGCCAGCAGGTGATGGAGCAGCTGATCCAGTCCAAGCCGGACATCACCGCCGTGTACGCGGAGAACGACGAGATGGGCCTGGGCGCCGTCACCGCCCTCAAGGGAGCCGGCAAGAAGCCCGGCAAGGACGTCAAGATCATCTCTATCGACGGCACCCGCAACGCGGTGCAGGCCCTGGCCGACGGCCAGTACAACGGGGTGATCGAGTCCAACCCCCGGTTCGGCCCGCTGGCCTTCGAAACCGCGCAGAAGTTCTTCGCAGGCGAGTCCATCCCGGAGAACGTGATCATCTCCGACCGCGCCTACGACGCGTCCAACGCCAAGGACTCCCTGTCCGGAGCCTACTGAGACGCCCTCGGGCCACCCGGGCCGCCCCGGACCGGGCGGCCCGCTCCCCGCTGACCGACCGACGGAAGGCCGACCCCCATGGCACCCCCCGAAGCGGCTGTCGCCGCACCGCACCCGGACGCGGACGGCACCGCGCCACCGACGGTGCTGGAGGCCGTCGGCGTCGGCAAACGTTTCGCCGGCGTGGTGGCGCTCGACGACGTCTCCCTGACGCTGCGCCGCGGTGAGATCCACGCCCTGGTCGGCGAGAACGGCGCCGGCAAGTCCACGCTGATCAAGGTGCTCACCGGCGTGCACCGCCCCGACACCGGGGAGCTGCGCCTGGGCGGGCAGCCGGTCTCGTTCGCCCGGCCGCACGAAGCGCAGCAGGCGGGCGTCTCGACCATCTACCAGGAGATCAACCTCGTCCCGATGATGAGCGTGGCGCGGAACATCTTCCTGGGCCGCGAGCCCAAGAACCGCCTGCGCCTGATCGACTTCCCCCGGATGCACCGGGAGGCGGCCGAGCTGCTGGCCGGCTTCGGAGTCACGGCCGATGTGCGCCGCCCCCTGAACACCCTGGGCGTGGGCACCCAGCAGATGGTGGCACTGGCACGGGCCGTCTCGGTGCGGGCCCGGGTGGTGGTGATGGACGAGCCGACCTCCGCGCTGGAGCCGCGCGAGGTGGAGACCCTCTTCCGGGTCATCGAGGAGCTGCACAGCCGGGACATCGCCATCCTCTACGTCAGCCACCGGATGGACGAGCTGTACCGCGTCTGCGACCGGGTCACCGTGCTCCGCGACGGGCGGCTGGTGCACACCGGCGCCCTCGCAGATCTGGACCGGATGCAGTTGGTCTCGATGATGCTCGGCCGGGAGGTAGCCGAAGTCCGCCGGCACGGCGTCACCGGCTTCGGCGCCGCTCATGACGCCGCCCGTGAACCGGTGCTCACCGCCGAGAAGCTGAGCCGCCGTCATCTGCTCGACGAGGTGTCCCTGGAGTTGCGTCCGGGGGAGGTTCTGGGTCTGGGCGGCCTGCTGGGTTCCGGACGTACCGAGACAGCGAAGGCCCTGGTCGGTGCGCTGCCGCTGGACTCCGGCACGGTCTCGGTGGCGGGCAGACCGCTGCACCGCCTCTCTCCCGCCGCGGCGATCCGGGCCGGCATCAGCCTGCTCTCCGAGGACCGCAAGGCCGAGGGGATCGTGCCGGGCCTGTCGGTGCGGGAGAACATCGTCCTGGCCGCCATGCCCCGCCTCTCCCGCGCCGGTGTCGTCTCCCGCAAACAGCAGGACCGCATCGCCGAGATCTTCATGAAGCGGCTGCGGATCAAGGCAGCCGGCCCCGAGCAGAAGGTCGAGGAGCTCTCCGGCGGCAATCAGCAGAAGGTGCTGCTGGCGCGCTGGCTCTGCCTGGAGCCCAGAGTGCTGCTGCTGGACGAGCCCACCCGCGGGATCGACGTCGGCGCCAAGGCCGAGGTGCAGGCCCTCATCGACGAACTGGCGCAGGAGGGGCTGGCGGTGCTGCTGATCTCCTCCGACGTCGAGGAGCTGGTGGAGGGCGCGGACCGGCTGGTGGTACTGCGCGGCGGCACGGTGGCCGGTGAGCTGGCCGGCGACCTGGTCAGCGAGCCCGAACTGCTCGACATGCTGGCCGCGCACACGCCCGAGCCCGCCGCCGAGGCGCCGCACACAGCGCCACAAGCCGCGCCACAAACAGCGCCGCCCACCCCGCCGCACACGGACAAGGAGCAGGAATGACCCAGTTGTCGCCGGCACTGGGACGGAGCGCGGTGCGGCTCGCCGCACCGGCCTGGTTCCAGAAGTACGGCGTCTATACCGCGGTGTTGGTGCTGCTCGCCTTCAACGCCGCGTTCACCGAGCACTTCCTGACCGTCGCCAATCTGCGGACCCAGCTGGTGCAGGTCTCCCCGGTCGTCATCGTGGCGCTCGGCATGGCGCTGGTCATCGGCACCGAGGGCGTGGATCTGTCGGTGGGGTCCACGATGGCGCTGGCCGCCGCGCTGCTGCCGCTCTACCTCGGCTACGGTCTGGTTCCGGCACTGCTCGTGGCGCTGGTGGCCGGGGTCGTCGTGGGCGCGGTCAACGGCACCCTGGTCGCGGTGGTGGGCCTGCAACCCATCGTGGCCACCCTGGCCCTGTTCGTCGGAGGCCGGGGGCTGGCCCTGGTGATGGCCGACGGGCAGCTCAAGCAGATCGTCAACCCGGACCTGCTGGCGCTCGGCAGCGGGGAGGTGCTGGGCATCCCCGTGGTGGTACTGACCGCGGGCGTCCTGGCGCTGGCGGTGGCCGGTGTCGTGCACCGCACCACCTTCGGCCGGCAACTGGTCGCGGTGGGCGGCAACCGGGCCGCCGCCGGACTCGCCGGACTGCCGGTCAAGCGGGTCCTGATCGGCGTCTACGTGCTGTGCGGCGTCCTAGCGGCGCTTGCCGGCGTGCTGGCCACCGCCCGGCTGACCGCCAGCGACCCCTCCGCGCTCGGCAACCTCATGGAGCTGTCCGCGATCACCGCGGTGGTGGTCGGCGGCACGCCGCTGACCGGCGGCTCGGTACGGGTGCTGGGCACCGTCACCGGCGCGCTGCTGATGCAGCTGCTGCGGGCCACCCTGGTCAAGCACGATCTGCCGGACTCCACCGCGCAGATCGCCCAGGCCGCCATCATCCTCGTCGCCGTCTACGTCGCCCGGGAGCGCAGGTCCCGATGAAGTCACTCACCATCCCCCGGCAACTGTCGGCCGCCCTCCGTCCGACGGCGGCGTCCCCCTCCCCCACCGCCGGCCAGGAGCGGATCACGTCGCTCCTCCAACGGCACGGCGCCCTCGCCGTCCTGGTGGCGGTCGTCCTCGTCTCCTCGTTCGTCTTCCCGTCCTTCGGCACACTCGACAACGCCCAGAACATCGCCGTACAGGCGTCCTTCATCGCCGTCGTCGCCCTGGGCATGACGCTGGTGATCATCACCGGCGGCATCGACCTCTCGGTCGGTTCGGTGTTCGCGCTCGGCGGCGTGCTGGCCGCCTGGGCCTCGCAGTACGGTCTCTGGGCCGCGCTGCTGCTGCCGCTGGCCGTCTGCGGGGCGATCGGCACACTCAACGGGCTGCTGATCGCACGGGCCGGCATGGCCCCCTTCATCGTCACTCTGGCCACCCTGCTGGGGGCCCGCGGCCTGCTGCTCGCCCTCACCGACGAGGGCGCCACCACCTACCTGGTACCGCGGGGCTCGGCCTTCGCCGAACTCGGCCAGGGGACGGTGGGCGGCTTCGGGTATCCGGTGCTCATCGCGCTGGCCCTGTTCGCCGCGGGCGGGACGGTGTTGCAGCGCACCTCGTTCGGCCAGTCGCTGTTCGCGGTGGGCGGCAGCGCCGACGCCGCGACCCTGATGGGGCTGCCGGTGGCCCGCACCCGGGTCCTGGTCTACATGCTCAGCGGGCTGCTCGCCGGGTTCGCCGGCGCGCTCAACGCCGCCCGGCTCTCCTCCGGAGTGACGATCATCGGCGTGGGCATGGAGCTGGACGCCATCGCCGCGGTGGTCATCGGCGGCACCCTGCTGATCGGCGGCGCCGGCTCGGTGAGCGGCACCCTCTGGGGAGTGCTGCTGCTCGCGGTCATCCAGAATCTGATCAACCAGATAGGCTCGCTCAATTCGTCCTACCAGTCCGTGGTCAGCGGCGGCTTCCTCATCGTGGTGGTCGTGGCCCAGCGGTACCTGGCGCGGGCACGCCGCACCTGATGACAGACGCCGTGCCGCAGGACCGTCGCAGTCCTGCGCTCGGCCCGACAAGGAGGGAACGCCGTGGGCGTCAGCCTCAAAGACGTCGCGCTGCGAGCGGGAGTGTCCATCAAGACCGTCTCGAACGTCGTCAACGACTATCCGCACGTCACCCCGGCCATGCGGGCTCGGGTGCAACAGGCGATCGACGAACTCGGCTACCGCCCCAATCTCACCGCGCGCCACCTGCGCAAGGGCCGCACCGGGATCATCGCGCTGGCCGTGCCCGAACTCGGCAATCCGTACTTCGCCGAACTGGCCAGCGCGGTCATCGACGCCGCGGCCCGCCACCACTACACCGTGCTCCTCGACCACACCGCCGGCATGCGGGAGAAGGAGATGCTCGTCTGCCAGGGGTTCCGGACCCATGTGATCGACGGCCTGATCCTCTCCCCGATCGAGCTGGAGAACCAGGACCTGCGCGGCCGCACCGACACATCGCCCCTGGTGCTGCTCGGCGAGCGGGAGTACGACGCCCCCTACGACCACATCGCGATCGACAACGTGGCCGCGGCGCGCAGCGCGGTCCGCCATCTGGTGGGGATGGGGCGGCAACGGATCGCCTTCCTCGGCGCGCGGGCCGAGAGCGCGCGGCAGCCCGCCCACCTGCGTCTCCAGGGGTGGCGGGAGGAGCTGGCCGCGTCCGGGCTGCCGCACGACGACTCGCTGGTGGCCCCCACCGACGGCTACGGCCGGGCGGACGGCGCGCAGGCCATGACCGCCCTGCTGGACCGCGGAGTGCGGCCCGACGCGGTCTTCGCCTACAACGACCTCCAGGCGATCGGCGCCATGAGAGTGCTCGGCGAGCGCGGGCTGCGCATTCCGCAGGACGTCGCGGTGGTGGGGTTCGACGACATCGAGGAGGGCCGCTTCGGGGCGATCACCCTGACCACCGTCTCCCCCGACAAGCAGGCCATCGCCCGGCAGGCCGTCAGCTGCGTCATCTCGCGGCTGACCGGCTCCGCCGACGGCGAGCCGCGCCGGCTGCGGCCGGGCCACGACCTGGTGGTACGCGAGTCCACCCTGGGCCGCCACCGCTGAACCGGCCCGCCACCCCCCTTCCCGAGGACCTCCATGCCCCGACCCGCCCTGCGCTGCTCCCCCTTCGGCACCACGCCCGACGGCACTCCGGTGGAACGCTGGCACCTCGACTCCGGCAGCGGCGTGCGTGCCGAGGTGCTCACCTACGGCGGCATCCTGCACGCCCTGGAGGTGCCGGACCGCAACGGAGTCGCACGCTCGGTCGTCCTGTCCCTGACCGGCACCGAGGACTACGCCGGCCCGAGCCCGTACCTGGGGGCCCTGGTGGGGCGGTACGCCAACCGGATCGCCGGCGGCCGCTTCACCCTGGACGGCCGGGCGCACCAGGTGCCGGTGAACGACCGGGGCCACGCCCTGCACGGCGGCCCGGACGGCTTCGACCGGCGGGTCTGGGCAGCCGCGCCCGTGCTGGGCGACGACCGCGCGGGGGTACGCCTCACGCTGCGCAGCCCCGACGGCGACATGGGCTTCCCCGGAAAACTGGACGTCACGGCCACCTATGTCCTCGACGCCCGAGGAACGCTGGCGCTGGACTACCGGGCCGTCACCGACCGGCCCACCGTCGTCAACCTCACCAACCACGCCTACTTCAACCTGTCGGATGCCGGCACGGTGACCGACCACACGCTCCTGCTGGACGCGGACCGCTACCTGCCGCTGTCCGACGAAGGCATCCCGTACGGGCCCAGCGCGGCGACGGACGGCACCCCCTTCGACTTCACCCGCGCGCACCGCATCGGCGCCCGTCTGCACGATCCCGACCCGCAACTGCGGGCGGCGGGCGGCTACGACCACTGCTGGGTGCTGCGCCCGCCCTCGGACGGGTCGGCCCTGCGGCGTGCGGCCCGCCTGGAGGATCCGGGGAGCGGGCGGGCCCTGGAGGTCTGGACCACCGAACCCGGCCTCCAGGTGTACACCGGCAACCAGCTCGACGGGACGCTCAAGGACGCGGCGGGCCGCCGCCACGAGCGATACGCGGCCGTCTGCCTGGAGACCCAGCACCTGCCCGACTCGCCGAACCACCCGGAGTACCCGAGCACGGTGCTGCGCCCGGGCTCCGCCCTGACCAGCCGCACCGAGTACCGGCTCGCCCCGGGCGGCACCCTGGAGGAAGAGAGGGTTTGAACCCTCCCCCAGCTGAAGCAGGGGGATTCCTGGCTCAAGCAGCTCATTCGCTCAGCGAACGAACGAGTCTGACGCTCTCAGCACCAGCCGGGACGGAACCTGCCCGGTTGCCCATCAGACAAAGGAGTTGCGCGTGCTTGGCTCTCGCAACGCACGACGCTCAGCCTACCCGACCATCGGGGCGGTCTTTCACCTTTTGGACGAAACCCCATTCCCTGCCCTGCTCCGCAGGAGTCCGATTCATCCCCCGGCTGAAGCCGGGGGCGCCCTCGGAGGTTTCCAGTGAAGGCGGGAGAGGATCCGTGATGCGAACCAGCGACGAGATCTATCACCAGGTCCGCTGGGACCCGCGGTTCGACCCGTCCCGGTTCGTGCTGGGGATCAGCCTGCGCGGAAACGGCGTCGAACGCGTCCCGCTGTCTTCCTTCGTGCCCGGGGGCGACATCCCGTGGCACCGGGTGGTGTTCATCGAGGCGGACGGCGAGGTGGTCTGGGACCGGTCCACGGGTGTGGACCGCGTCGACGCGTCGGGCGCCGGCCGGGTACGGGCCCCGCAAGAGGACCCGGGCTTCGACGCGACCTCCGGCAGCGGCGAGCCCGTCGGTGTCCTCGACGTGTCCCCGACGGCCCGCACGGCGGTGGCCTGGATCCCGCCCGCGGAGCTGTGGCCGGCGGTCCAGGACATCCGCCGGGATTACGATCCGCAGATCCACCGGTGGCCGCCGCACGTCAATGTGCTCTACGGCTTCGTACCGGAGTCCGACTTCGAGCGGGCGGCCCCGCTGCTCGCCGCGGCGACGGCCGCGACACCGGTCTTCACCGCCCGGCTGGAGGGGGTGCGCACCTTCCGGCACAGGGCGTACTTCACCGTGTGGCTCGACCCGACGGCAGCCGGCGAGACGCCGTGGGCGGACCTGCACCGCGCATTGAGCCGGCGGTTCCCGCGCTGCCGTGGGCCCGCCAAGGACTTCACCCCCCATCTTTCCCTGGGCCGGACCAGGGATCCCCGGCAAGTCACCGCCGACTGCGCCACCCGGCTCGACCCCATGACGGCGACGGTCTGGGAACTCGTCCTGCTCTCCCGCAGGGGCGACGGACCGATGCGGCCACGGGCCACGGTCGCCCTGCGCACGGGCGAGCTCCGCCGACTGCCCACCCCCGACCCCGAAGCACCGGGCCCGGAGGACACGGCATGGCTCTCCACGATCACCGACAGGTGAGGCGACTTGTGGCCGACCCCGCGCGACACCTGGTGACAAGCGCCACCCGATGAGCCCAACCTGGCAAGAGCACCTCGACCCACCGCAGTCCGCGGCCCCTACCGGGCCTGTTTCCGAACCTCGCTCGCCGGATGCGTACAGCCCCAGCCCTCCGGAGGTCGTCCGTTCCGCCCGTCGCCCGTGGCCTGACGAGGGGCGGAACGGTGGACGTCAACCCTGCCCGGCGAGGTGCTTCCTGAGGGAGGCGATGACCGCGGGGGCCTCCGCCGTCAGGTAGAAGTGGCCTCCGGGGTAGACCTGGAGGTCGAAGTCGCCGGTGGTGTGGCCGCGCCAGGCCTCGGCCTCGGCCATCGACGTCTTGGGGTCGCTGTCGCCGGTGAGGACGGTGATCGGGGCGCGGACGGTGACGTCGGGGGCGCACCGATAGGTCTCGATCGCCTCGTAGTCGCTGCGGATGGCGGGGAGGATCATGCGCAGGATCTCCTCGTCGCCGAGCAGCGCGGTGTCGGTGCCGGCGAGGAGCTTCAGCTCCCGCACGATGCCCTCGTCGGACAGGCGGTGCACCCGCTCGTCGCGGACGGTCGACGGCGCGCGTCGCCCGGAGGCGAACAACCGGACGAGCTCACCGCCGTCGGCCTCCAGCCGTCGGGCCACCTCGAACGCCAGGGTGGCGCCCATGCTGTGCCCGAAGAACGTGGTCGGCCGCGCCTTGAGGGCGGGGCCGAGAGCGTCGTAGAGCTGGTCGGCGAGGGTGGCGATGTCCGTGGGCGACACTTCCTTGCGCCGGTCCTGCCGTCCCGGGTACTGCACCGCGAACACCTCGGCCGCGGAGGACAGTTGGGCGGACACGGGGAAGTAGAAGGACGCCGAGCCGCCCGCGTGCGGGAAGCAGTGGAGCTGGGTGGAGCGGGAGGGGGCCGGGTGGAAGCTCCGGGCCCACAGGCTCTCCTCGGTGGACGTACGGGTTGTCACGCTTTCCTGGACCTTTCGTGAGCGCCGGCGTGTTGCCGGCGGTGTGGCATGCGGCGGGTTTCGGCGGTACGGGGCGGAGCCGCGACGGGTCCCCGCGGGCCGCCGGGGCGGCCCGCGGGGCGGGTCAGTTGAGACCGAGTTCGTCGTCGAGAAGCGCGAACATGTCCTCGTCGGACGCCCCGTCCAGGTCGTCCTTCGAGGAGTCCTCGTCGGGTGTGTCCGTGCGGCCCAGCTCGGCCCACTTGGTCCTGAGGACCTCGATCCGGCCGGTCACCCGACGGTGCTCGTCCGTGTCGTCGAGGCTGAGTCCGGCGATCGCCTTCTCCAGCGCGTCGAGCGCCAAGAGCACCGAACCGGCGCCGGCCCGGTCGTCGGTGACGAGCCGTCCGCGCAGGTGCCGTACGACATCGGCCGTCGTCGGGTAGTCGAACAGCAGCGTGGCGGGCAGCCGCAGGCCGGTGGCCGCGTTGAGCCGGTTCCGGAACTCGACCGCGGTCAGCGAGTCGAAGCCCAGTTCCTGGAACTGACGGTCCGAGCCGATCGCCGAGCCGTCCCGGTGTCCGAGCACCGCCGCCGCCTGTCCGCGCACCAGCTTGAGCAGCACCTCCTCCTGCTCCTGCGTGCCGAGTCCGGCGAGCTGCCGGGTGAGCGTGTCCGCGGACGGCACCGCGCTCTGGGCCGCGGCCCGCCGCGCGGGAACCCGGATCAGGCCGCGTAGCAGCGCGGGCACGTCACCGCGGGCCCGCAGTACGGCGAGGTCAAGCCGGACCGGCAGCGCCAGCGCGCGGTCGCCCGCGACCACCGCGTCGAACAGGGCGTGACCCTGCTCGACCGTCAGCGGCGGCATCCCGGAACGCGCCAGGCGGTCGGCCTCGGCGTCCGAGAGGGTGCCCGTCATGCCGCTGTCCTGCTCCCACGGTCCCCACGCGAGGGACACGCCGGGCAGCCCGTCGGCGCGGCGCCGCGCCATCAGGGCGTCCAGGAACGTGTTGGCTGCCGCGTAGTTGGCCTGACCGGCACCGCCGAACACGCCGGCCACGGACGAGTAGACGACGAACGCGTCCAGGTCCAGGCCGCGGGTCGCCTCGTGCAGGTGCCACACCGCGTCCGCCTTGGGCCGCAGCACCGTGGCGAGGCGGTCCGGTGTCAGCGAGCCGACGACACCGTCGTCGAGGACGCCGGCCGTGTGGACGACCGCCGACAGCGGGCGGTCCTGCGGTGTCGCCGCGACCAGGGCGGCCACGGCCTCCCGGTCGGCGACGTCGCACGCCCGCACGGTGACCTCGGCACCCAGTTCCTCCAGTTCGGCGACGAGCTTGCTCGCACCGTCCGCCTCGAGACCGCTGCGGCTGGCGAGGAGCAGGCTCCGTACGCCGTGCGTGGCCACCAGGTGCCGGGCGAGGAGCCGGCCGAGGCCACCGGTGCCGCCGGTGACCAGGACGGTCCCGGTGGTCCGGAACGTGCGGGACGTGCCGTCCGCCGCGGTACCGGAAGCGGGCTCCGGCTGTGCGGTGCCGGTGCCGGTGTCGAGCCGGGCGAGGCGCGCGGCCACGATCTCGGTGCCGCGCAGCGCGAGCTGCGGTTCCTCGGCGCCGGCCGTCAGGGCCTCGACGAGCCGGGCGGACGAATCCGCAGCGGCCGGATCGAGGTCGAGCAGGCCGAAGCAGCCGGGGTTCTCCGTCTGCGCCGACCGCACCAGGCCCCAGACCGCAGAGGCCGCGAGGTCCGTGGTCCCGCCGTCGTCCACGGCTACCGCGCCGCGAGTGACGAACACCAGCCGCGAGGCCGCGAGCGCCTCCTCGCCGGGCCACTGCTGCAGGAGCGTGAGCACCCGCGCGGTGACCTCCCGGACCGCGCCGGGCAGGTCCTCCCCGCCGGCCGGGGCTCCGGCGACCGGGACGAGCACCATGTCCGGTACGGCGGCGTCGGACGAGGCCGGCAGCGCGGTGAGGTCGGCCGCCGTGCCGACCGTGAGGCCGGTGCCGGTGAGCGCGTCGGCGAGGCCGAAGGGGTCGTCCCCGACGACCGCGACCGACGCGGGCCGAGCGGCCCCGGTGTCGGCCACCGGCATCCAGTCGACGCCGAACAACGTGTTCTGGTCGTCGCCCGCGGACTTCAGCTGGTCACCGGTGACCGTGCGGGTGAGGAGCCGGTCGACGGTGACCACCGGCGCACCGGCCGGGTCCACCGCGTTCACCGACAGCGCGTTGTCGCCCGCGGGGGCCAGCCGCACCCGCAGCGCCGAGGCGCCGGAGGCGTGCAGCGCGACGCCCTCCCACGAGAACGGCAGGGCACCTCCCCCGTCGCCCTCATCGCCGCCGGTGGCGGCCAGCATGGTGGCGTGCAGCGCGGAGTCGAGGAGCGCCGGGTGCAGACCGAACTCGGCCGCCTCGCCGGTGCCTTGCTCGGGCAGCGCGACCTCGGCGAAGAGTTCCTCGCCGCGGCGCCACACCGCGCGCAGACCCTGGAAGCGCGGTCCGTACGCGAATCCTGCCTCGGCGAACGCCTGGTAGCAGTCCTCGGTGTCCAGCGGTTCGGCGTCCCGCGGCGGCCAGACTTCGGTGTCGAAGCCCTGGTCCGGTGCGGTGGCGCCGGGTGCCAGCACACCGGCCGCGTGCTGTGCCCACGCCGACTCGTCGGCGCCTTCGGGGCGCGAGTACACCCCGACCACACGCCGGCCGGAGTCGTCCGGGACGGCGACGGCGACCTGTACCTGGAGCGCGCCCCGCTCGGGCAGGACCAGCGGCGCGGTGATGGTCAGTTCCTCGACCCGGTCGCTGCCGACCTCGTCGCCCGCGCGGACCGCCATCTCCAGCAGGGCCGTGCCCGGCAGCAGGACGGTGCCCATGACGGCGTGGTCGGCCAGCCACGGGTGCGAGGTCAGCGACAGGCGGCCCGTGAACAACACGCCCTGCCCTGCGGCAAGTTCGACGGCGGCGCCCAGCAGCGGGTGCTCGGCGGAGCCGAGACCGGCGGCGCGGACGTCACCGGTGGCGGCGGCCCGGCCGGTCGGCCAGAACCACTGGTGCTGGAAGGCGTACGTGGGCAGGTTCACCCGGCGGGCACCGGTACCGGCCAGCAGGTCCTGCCAGCCTCCCCCGATCCCCCGCGTGTACAGCCCGGCCCGGCCCAGCAGGGCGGTCGTCTCCTCGTCGCGGTCCTTGCGCAGCAGCGGGATCGTGACGGCTTCGCCGCCGGTCAGCGACTCCTGCGCCATCGCGGAGAGGACCCCGTCGGGACCCAGCTCCAGGAACGTCGTCACACCCTGTTCCTCGAGCGTGGTCACCCCGTCGGCGAAGCGGACCGCCTCACGGACGTGGCGCACCCAGTACTCGGGCGAGCACAACTCCTCCGCCGTGGCCAGGGAACCGGTCAGGTTCGACACCACCGGAATCACAGGGGCGGCGTACGACAACTCCTCCGCCACCGTGCGGAACTCGTCCAGCATCGGGTCCATCAGCGGGGAGTGGAAGGCGTGGGACACCCGCAGCCGCGTGGTCTTGCGGCCTTCCGCCTCGAATCGCGCGGCCAGCTCCAGCACGGCACCTTCGACGCCCGAAACGACCACGGACGTAGGTTCGTTGAGCGCGGCGATCGACACCCCGTCGGTGAGATACGGGGTGACCTCATCCTCGGTGGCTCGGACGGCCACCATCGCACCACCGGCCGGCAGCGCCTGCATCAGACGACCACGAGCAGCCACCAGACGGGCTGCGTCCTCCAGGGTGAACACCCCGGCAACGTGCGCCGCGGCTATCTCACCGATCGAGTGACCGGCCACGAAGTCCGGCCTCACACCCCACGACTCCACCAGCCGGTACAGCGCCACCTCAACGGCGAACAGGGCGGGCTGAGTCCACCCGGTCTCGTTCAGCAGACCTGCGTCCTCACCCCACAACACCTCCCGCAGCGGGCCACCCAACTCACCGTCCAAGATGGCCAGAACGGCATCCAGAGCCTCCGCGAACACCGGGAACCGGCCGTACAACTCACGACCCATCCCCAACCGCTGCGAACCCTGACCCGAGAACAAGGCCGCCGAGCGACCGGCCGTCACCATGCCCGACATCGCCGCCGGATCGGTCGTGCCCGCCACCAGGGCGGTGAGGGCGCGAACCGTCTCCTCGGGCTCACCGGCGAGCACCACCGCGCGGTGGGCGAACAGCGAGCGGGTGACGAGCAGGGAGTGGGCCACGTCGACCGAACGGGGTGCCGGCTCTTCGGTGACCGCGGCGAGCAGGCGGGCGGCCTGGTCGCGCAGCGCCTCCGGCGTCTTGCCGGACAGCACCCACGGCACCACCGAGGGCTCGACCACGTCCGCCTCCGGTGCCGAAGCACCGACCACCGTGCCCTGGATCACCTTCGCCGGCTGCTCCAGGATCACGTGGGCGTTCGTACCGCTGATACCGAAGGACGACACACCCGCACGACGCACGTGCTCCGTCTCCGGCCACGCGGTCTGCTCAGTGAGCAGCTCCACCGCGCCCTCGGTCCAGTCGACGTGCGAGGACGGGGCATCGACGTGCAGGGTGCGCGGCAGCACACCCTGCCGCATCGCCATCACCATCTTGATGAC
>NZ_JBIVPK010000011.1:0-243858 GCF_044754605.1 Streptomyces sp. NPDC093064 | reverse complement strand
GCGTTGACTTTTGGCACGCTGTTGAGTTCTCAAGGAACGGACGCTTCCTTCGTACTCACCCTCTCGGGCTTTCCTCCGGGCGCTTCCCTTCGGTGTTTCCGACTCTATCAGATCTTTTTCCGATCCGATTTCCTCGGTGCTTTCCAGGTTCCCGCTCTCGCGTTTCCCTTTCCGGCGGTTCCGACTTTATCAGAACTTTCGAGCCGGTCTGACCGGCCCTCGTTTCCGATTTATCGGGAGAGGCTTCTTCATGATCGATCTCGTCGATGTGTCAGAAGCTGATAGATGCTCACCGTCACCCTCGTGGACTGCGTCCATCTCCGGGCAACTGTTTGAATCTACCTCCCCACCCGACCCGTGTCAACGGTTCCGGTGCGGCGAAGAGGAGAGTAGCAGCTCGGCGGGCCCAAACGCACATCAGGCGGCCGTCGGCACGGTCGCGCTTCGCTCGGTCGGCGCAACGTCCCCCGTACCGCCGGCCCGTGCCGCTCGACCGCCGAGGACGTAGACGTAGGCCAGGAAGGCCAGCTCCGCGACGATCCCGATGCCTATGCGGGCCCAGGTGGGCAGGCCAGACGGCGTGACGAAGCCTTCGATGGCTCCGGAGACGAAGAGGACGAGAGCCAGACCGATCGCCATGCCCAGCGCGGCTCGGCCTTCTTCGGCGAGTGCGGTGCGGCGGGAGCGGGGGCCGGGATCGATGACCGTCCAGCCGAGGCGCAGCCCGGTACCGGCGGCGACGAAGACCGCCGTCAGTTCGAGCAGACCGTGTGGGAGGACAAGGCCGAGGAAGGTGTCGAGCCGGTCTGCCGACGACATCAGGCCGATGCCCACACCGAGGTTGAGCATGTTCTGGAAGAGGATCCACAGGACCGGCAGTCCCAGGAAGACGCCCAGGACCAGGCACATCGCGGCGGCCTGGGCGTTGTTCGTCCAGACCTGGGCGGCGAAGGCGGCCGCGGGGTGGCTGGAGTAATAGGTCTCGTACTCGCCGCCGGGGCGGGTGAGCTGCCGTAGCTCATTCGGGGCCGCGATCGCGGCCTGTACCTCGGGGTGCGTACCGATCCACCATCCCAGGAGCGCCGCGACGACGGTGGACAGGAGCGCGGTGGGAACCCACCAGTGGCGGGCCCGGTAGACCGCCGCGGGGAAGCCCTCCAGCAGGAAGCGGGTGACGTCCCGCCACGAGGCGCGGAGGGTCCCGGTCACGGCACTGCGCGCGGCTGCCACGAGCTGGCTGAGTCGGCCCGTCAGTTGCGGGTCGGGGGCGCTGGACTGGATCAGGGAGAGGTGGGTGGCGGTGCGCTGGTAGAGGGCGACGAGCTCGTCGGCCTCCGTGCCGGTGAGCCGGCGTCGGCGGCGGCGGAGCAGGGTGTCGAGGCGATCCCATTCCGCTCGGTGGGCGGAGACGAAGACGTCCAGGTCCATCGTGTCTGCCTGCTCCTCGGCTGGTTGTTCGACAACTCGTCGGCTGTGTCAACTTGTCCTACTGCGGCGCGGTCGCCCTCAGCTTGGCAGACTGGCCGTTCTCGGGGCAGGCCAGGGGAAGGACGACGGGCGTGAGTGAGCTGGTGACGGGTGAGGCCGTGGCGCTGGAGGTGCGCCCGGCGAGGCTGCCCAGCAGGGCACTGGCGGTGCTGCTCGACCTCGTCGTGACGGTGATGGTCTACATCGTCGTGTCCTTGGCTCTCATGGCGTCCACGGCTTCCTTGGACGAGGCCGCGCGGGTCGCGGTGTCGATCGCGACATTCCTGCTCGTGCTGGTGGGCGGGCCGATAGCCGTGGAGACGCTCAGCCACGGGCGGTCGCTCGGGAAGATGGCATGCGGGCTGCGGGTGGTCCGGGACGACGGTGGGCCGATCCGGTTCCGGCACGCGCTGGTGCGTGGGGCGATCGGTGTGGTCGAGATTCTGCTGACGTTCGGGGTCGTCGCCTGTATCGCCTCGCTGGTGTCGGCGCGGGGGCGCCGGCTGGGTGACGTGTTCGCGGGCACCCTGGTCGTGCGGGAGCGGGTGCCGGCCGGGCAGGCGACCGCGGTGCCCCCGCCGCCGCCCTGGCTGGCAGGGCGTTTCTCGGCGCTCGATCTGTCGGCGGTTCCCGACGGGCTGTGGCTGGCGGTCCGGCAGTACCTGACGCGGATGCAGTATCTGGATCCGCAGGTCGGCTGGAGCATGGCCGAACAGCTCGCCGCCGATCTCGCCGCTCGCACCGGGACTCCGGCGCCGCGCGAGGTTCCGCCGGCCATGTATCTGGCGGCCGTGTTGCAGGAGCGGCAGGCGCGTGAGGCCCGGCGTGCGTTCGGCGGCGGCTCCGCAGCCGGTTCGTCCACCGGAGAGGCCGGCGTCCCGGTCGCCGGGTCCGGCGCGGTGCCCGGGGCTCCCGGCTTCCCGGCGCCGCAACCGCCGGCCTACGGCGCGCCGCAACCGCCGGCGTACGGCGTCGGCGAGCACTCGGGGACTCCCATATCCACCGCGGAGGCTTCACCCACCGTGCCTCAGGACACCGCTTCCTGGGTTGCCCCGTCCACAGATCTCCCGCAGCAGCCCATGGCCCCCGAGGACACTTCGCAGACCGAGCGTCCCGGCACTGGGTTCGTGCCGCCGGCCTGACGCGTCGGCCGGTCCGGGTCCATCCATCTCCTTCACCCTCCCCCGGCCCTCTCCGCCCGCAGGCTCAGGAGTCGAAGACCGACGGGGGCGACTGAAGGTCCTCCAGCTCGATGCCGGGGGCCGCCAGAACCACGTCCCCGGCGATGTGCACGGTGTGCTGTTCGCCCGTGTCCAAGGCTGTGACCTGGTATTCGTCCACGGTCAGCGGGCCGTTGTCAGTGGCGTGTGCTTCTCTTTCCACCAGAGCCCAGGACTGGTCCACGGTGCGGGGGGCGAGGACCGGATCCGTGAAGGCCACGAGGCGGACGCGGGTCGCGGAGGCGGAGGGGGTGAGGCGCAGGAGACGGGCGGTGGCGATGAGGAACGCGGGGGATGTGCCGGTGAAGGCGTGGGCGCGCACAGTGCCTTCGGTGGCATGGATGCCGGTGGGGTCGGTGCGGACCCAGGTGACGCCGTCGAGGGCGGCACCGCGCACCTGCCAGCCTCCCGCGTGGAGTTCGAGGCGGATGGGGCGGCCGAGGTCGTCGAGGGCCAGGTCGACGGAGCCGTGATGAGCGCCCGAGGGGGTGGTCAGCTGGGATACGTAGCGCCAGCCGGAGGGGCCCGGGGCGCAGTGGAAGTGTTCTTCCGCGAGGGGGGTGTGATCGTGCGGATCGTGAAGCGAATAGCGGCCGCGGGGCATGGGGGTCCTGGGGTGTGACGGGGTGGTCCGGCCGCCTCGGCGCTTCGGGCAGGCGGGCGTGACGGCCGCCGGTCCGGTCGAAGCCACCGGTCCGGTCGAAAGGGGCAGGCCCCCGACACGGGGGTGCGGGGGCCTGCCTCGAAGGACCTGGCTGAGACGCGGGGTGCGGCTCGGTGGCGGTCAGTAGCGGTAGTGGTCCGACTTGAACGGGCCGTCGACCTCCACACCGATGTACGCGGCCTGCTCGGGGCGCAGCGTGGTGAGCTTGACGCCGAGGGCGTCCAGGTGGAGGCGGGCGACCTTCTCGTCGAGGTGCTTGGGCAGCACGTAGACGCCGGTCGGGTACTCGTCGGGCTTGGTGAACAGCTCGATCTGGGCCAGGGTCTGGTCCGCGAAGGAGTTGGACATCACGAACGACGGGTGACCGGTGGCGTTGCCCAGGTTCAGCAGGCGGCCCTCGGACAGCACGATGATCTTCTTGCCGTCCGGGAAAGTCCAGGTGTGGACCTGCGGCTTGACCTCGTCCTTGACGATGCCGGGGACCTTGGCGAGGCCGGCCATGTCGATCTCGTTGTCGAAGTGGCCGATGTTGCCGACGATCGCCTGGTGCTTCATCTTCGCCATGTCGGAGGCAAGGATGATGTCCTTGTTGCCGGTGGTGGTGACGAAGATGTCGGCCGTCTCGACGACGTCGTCCAGCGTGGTGACCTGGTAGCCGTCCATCGCCGCCTGGAGGGCGCAGATCGGGTCGATCTCGGTGATGATCACGCGGGCGCCCTGGCCGCGCAGGGACTCCGCGCAGCCCTTGCCCACGTCGCCGTAGCCGCACACGACCGCGGTCTTGCCGCCGATCAGGACGTCGGTGGCGCGGTTGATGCCGTCGACCAGGGAGTGCCGGCAGCCGTACTTGTTGTCGAACTTCGACTTGGTGACCGCGTCGTTGACGTTGATCGCCGGGAACAGGAGGGTGCCCTCGCGCTGCATCTCGTACAGGCGGTGCACGCCGGTGGTGGTCTCCTCGGTGACGCCCCGGATATCGGAGGCCAGCTGGGTCCACTTCTGCGGGTTCTCGCCCAGGGTGCGGGTCAGCAGCTCGAGGATGACACGGTGCTCGTCGGACTCGGCCGTGTCGGGCGAGGGGACCTTGCCGTCCTTCTCGTACTCGACGCCGTTGTGGACCAGCAGCGTGGCGTCGCCGCCGTCGTCCAGGATCATGTTCGGGCCGCCAGTGGGGCTGTCCGGCCAGGTCAGCGCCTGCTCGGTGCACCACCAGTACTCCTGGAGGGTCTCGCCCTTCCAGGCGAAGACCGGAATGCCCTGCGGGTCGTCGGGGGTGCCGTTGGGGCCGACGGCGATGGCGGCGGCCGCGTGGTCCTGCGTGGAGAAGATGTTGCAGGACGCCCAGCGGACCCGCGCGCCGAGGGCCGTCAGGGTCTCGATCAGGACGGCGGTCTGCACGGTCATGTGCAGGGAGCCGGTGATGCGGGCGCCCTTGAGCGGCTGCTGCTCGGCGTACTCCGCACGGATCGCCATCAGGCCGGGCATCTCGTGCTCGGCGAGGGAGATCTCCTTGCGGCCGAACTCGGCCAGGGACAGGTCGGCGACCTTGAAGTCCTGTCGGTTCTCGACAGTCGTCATGGGGTGCTGCTCCTCGGGGTTGGGGCGAGGTGGGTACGGCTGACCTGCGCGGCGGTGGACACAGGGGTGCCCGAAGAGGACACAGGCATGCCCGCGTGCGCGCAGCGCAGTCCGTCGGAGGCCCTCTCTCCCTCGGCCGGCCCTTGCTCGGGCCGCCCGACCGCCATCAGCAGCGACGTCTGGCTCCGTCCCAAGCTACACCGCGAGACGCGGCGGCCCACAGTCCGTGTCCGGACACACCGGGCCGTTCGCGGGGCCTCGTGATCGCCGCCGGGGCCGGCCCGGGTCAGTGGCCCGTGGGGTGCGGGGCGGGTCCGCCGGGGGTGGCCTCGCGGTCCGGGCCCTTGGCCGCCTCGGCCTCGCTGTAGATGTCAGGTTCCAGGTAGATGACGCGGGCGATGGGGACGGCGGCGCGGATGCGGGCCTCGGCGGCGTCGATGGCGGCGGCGACCTCGGCGGCCGTGTCGTCGTGCTGCACGCCGATCTTGGCAGCGATGAGCAGTTCCTCGGGGCCGAGGTGGAGCGTGCGCATGTGGATGACGCCGGTGACGGTGTCGCCATCGACCATGGCGGTCTCGATCTGCCGGACCACGTCGGTGCCGGCGGCCTCGCCGAGCAGCAGGGACTTGGTCTCGGCGGCCAGGACGAGGGCGATCAGCACCAGCAGGGCGCCGATGCAGACCGTGCCGATGCCGTCCCAGATCCCGTCGCCGGTGAGCAGGGCGAGGCCCACACCGCCGAGGGCGAGGACGAGACCGATCAGCGCGCCGAAGTCCTCCAGGAGCACGACCGGCAGTTCGGGGGCCTTGGCGCGGCGGATGAACTGCGGCCAGGAGAGCTTGCCGCGCAGTTGGTCGGCCTCCTTGACGGCCGTGCGGAAGGAGAAGCCCTCGGCGACGATCGCGAAGACGAGGACGCCCACCGGCCAGTACCAGTGCTCCAGTTCGTGCGGGTTGCGGATCTTCTCGATGCCCTCGTAGATGGCGAACATGCCACCGACGGAGAACAGGACGATGGAGACGAGGAAGGCGTAGACGTACCGTTCGCGGCCGTAGCCGAAGGGGTGCTGCGGGGTCGCCTCGCGCTGGGCCCGCTTGCCGCCGATCAGCAGCAGGAACTGGTTGCCGGAGTCGGCGAGGGAGTGCACGCCCTCGGCGAGCATCGACGAGGAGCCGCTGAAGGCGAATGCCACGAACTTGGCTACCGCGATGGCGAGGTTGGCGCCGAGTGCCGCCATGATCGCCCTGGTGCCGCCTGACGCGCTCATCTGTCCGCGTTGTCCCTTCACCGTCGTACTCGCTTGCGGCCTTGGCCCGTCCTCGGCCGGTGGGTCATTGTCGCAGCCCGGTTCGGCGACGGTTACCCGGGCGGCGGCCCGTTGGGCCGCCGCCCGCGCGGTCAGACGACGACGGTGGCCCGGAACAGGGTGCCGGTGCCGGACACTTCGGTCTTTTCGCCGGCCGGGACGAACACGGACTGCCCCGGGGCGAGTTCCTGATCGCCGGCCCGGACGGAGCGGGCCGTGCAGAGCAGGATCTGCGGGGTGTCGAGGGTGAGGTCGTGGACGGCGTCGGTGCCCTCGGGCAGGACGTAGCGGGACAGGCGGAACTCGTCGACGGGGGTGGCGTAGACCTCCTCGCCGTCCGGGCCGGCCTCCGGGCACAGGATGCCGGGGTCGCGGGCCTCGAAGCGGACGATGCGCAGGAGTTCGGGGACGTCGACGTGCTTGGGGGTCAGGCCGCAGCGCAGGACGTTGTCGGAGTTGGCCATGATCTCCACGCCCAGGCCGTTGAGGTAGGCGTGCGGGATGCCGGCGCCGAGGAAGACCGCCTCGCCCGGCTTGAGGCGGAAGTGGTTGAGGAGCATCGCGGCCAGCACGCCTGGGTCGCCCGGGTAGTGGCGGGCGATGCCGGCGTAGGGGGCGTGGTCGCCGCCGAGGCGGGCGCAGGCGTCCGCGGCCTCGGCGACCGTCGCGGCCATCTCCTCGCGGTCGGCGGTGAGGAGGGCGGTGAGGACCTCGCGCAGGGCGGCTTCCTCGGGGCGGGCGTGCAGCACGTCGATGTACGGCTTGAGGGACTCGACACCGAGGGCGTCGAGCAGTTCGGCGGCCCGGTTCGGCGCGCGGAAGCCGCACAGGCCGTCGAACTCGGTGAGCGCGCAGACCAGTTCGGGCTTGTGGTTGGCGTCCTTGTAGTTACGGTGCGGGGCGTCGGCGGGGACGCCTCGGCGCTCCTCGTCGGCGTATCCCTCCTTGGCCTGTGCCAGGTCGGGGTGGACCTGGAGGGAGAGCGGGGCGCCGGCGGCGAGGATCTTGAGCAGGAAGGGCAGGCGCGGGCCGAACTTCGCGACCGCCTTGGCGCCCAGTTCCTCCTCCGGGCCGGCGTCGATGACCTCGGCGAGAGTGCCGCGTGCGGTGCGCGAGGGTGCGCCCGGATGGGCCCCCATCCACAGCTCCGCCTGGGGTTCGCCGCTCGGTTCGACACCCAGCAGGTGCGGGATGGCGGTGGTGGAACCCCAGGCGTAGGGGCGGATCGTGTTGTCGAGGCGGTCCATACGCTTCTCTCTGCGGTTCTGGGCTGTTCTCGGCGTACTCAGCTGTTCTCGGCTGTTCTCGTCTGCGCTCAAGGACAGATCAGGTACCGGAGGCGAGCGCCAGGTAAACGGCGGTGAAATCCGTGACGGCGATCAGTTCCGCGAGGGTCTCGATCTCGTCGCCGGGGTCCGGCTCCAGCTCGCTGATCGGCGTGTCGTGGCTGAGGGCCAGGTCTCGGGCGGCCGGGGCGGCGGTCAGGCCGCTGAGCGGGCGGTCGCGCAGCAGCACCACGCGCGCGTGCAGGGCCGGCCGCTCCTCGACGCGGTCGCGGAAGAAGTCGTCCGGGTCGGCGCTGGCGGCCAGCGGACCGGCGAGCAGTGCGGTGTGCGCGGCAAGGGCTTCGGGCAGTTCGGCGACGATCGCGGGGATGCCGGACAGTTCGGCGAGCCCGGCGGCGAACCGGCGTCCCGCGGGGCCCGCGGAGGGGCCCTCGGTCCAGATGACCGGCAGCGTGTCGGCGAGTTCGGCGGCGAGGGTCTTGGCCGGGTTGCTGTAGGTGACGATGGCGGGTCCGCAGCGCTCGGCGATGTGGTCCAGCCGGTTGGCGACCTTTTCCAGGGAGTCGGGCGGGGCGGTGAGCAGGCCGACGCGGTCCAGGAGTGCCAGCAACGGCGTGAGCAGCGCCCACAGGACGCCGGGGGCGGATCCGGCGAGGGGTTCGCCATGGTCGTAGGGGGCCGTGGCCATGGGGATGAACAGGCCGCGGGCGCCCTCGAGGGCCTCGGCGAGCGGGGTCCCCGCGGGGGCCACGGCGACGACCGTGCAGCCGCGCCGGTAGGCCTGCTCGGCGAGCAGGGACAGGCTCGGCTCGGTGCCGTCCGGGGTGGCGATCAGCAGCAGGTCGACGGAGCCGGCCCAGCCGGGCAGCTCCCAGCGCAGGGCGCCGGCCGCGGAGGCCACGCCCGTGGGTGCCAGCCGGGTCACGGGGCTGCCGGCGCCGGCGAGCGTGCCGAGCAGGTCGGCCGCGTGGGTGGCGGCGGCGCCGGGGCCGGCGATCAGGACGGCGCGGGGGCGACCGTCGGGCCTGAGGCCGCTCACGCCGGCCTCAACGGCGTTCCGGGCGGCGGTCCGGACGCGGGCACCGGCCTCGGCCGCGCCGCGGAGCAGTCCGCGGCGGTCGGCCTGGGCGAGCCCCTCCGGGGCGTCGAGCAGCGATTCGTCGAGCATGGGCGGCAGCCTCCCGATCGGGCACCGAGCGCCGGGTCGTCTTCGTGCGGACAGCGGAACCCGTCCGGGCGAGGCGGTGGGCCTCTTCCGGACGGGTCTGCGTCACGCGGGGCGGCGGGCCTCGTCGACGAGCAGGACGGGGATGCCGTCGCGGACGGGGTACGCCAGACCGCAGTCCTGCCCGGTGCAGACCAGCTCGGTGTCCTGCTCCTTGAGGGGGGCGTGGCAGGCCGGGCAGGCGAGGATCTCCAGAAGGCCGGCTTCGAGCGGCATGGGGTTTCCCTTCGGGCGGGCGGCGTGGGTGCGTCGGTGCGGTCGTACGGATGTGCCTGGTCAGGGTACCGCCGGTGGGGGCGGCGTGGCGGGGTCGGGCCGTGCCGCACGCCGGGGCGCCGCCCTGATGGGGGTGGACGGCCCCTCAGCCCCGGATGATGGCCAGGGCCTCGTCCCGCACCTTGGTCATCGTCGCCTCGTCGCGGGCCTCGGCGTTCAGCCGCAGCAGCGGTTCGGTGTTGGACGGGCGGACGTTGAACCACCAGTCGGCGGCGGTGACGGTGAGGCCGTCGAGTTCGTCGAGGGTGACGTCCGCGCGGCCGGCGTAGGCCGACCTGATGGCGGCGAGGCGGGCGGCCTGGTCGTCGACCGTGGAGTTGATCTCGCCGGAACCGGCATAGCGGTCGTACTGGGCGACGAGGGCCGACAGAGGGCCGTCCTGGCCGCCCAGGGCCGCGAGGACGTGCAGGGCGGCCAGCATGCCGGTGTCGGCGTTCCAGAAGTCCTTGAAGTAGTAGTGCGCGGAGTGCTCGCCGCCGAAGATCGCGCCGGTCCTCGCCATCTCGGCCTTGATGAAGGAGTGGCCCACGCGAGTGCGGGCGGGCGTGCCGCCGTTCTCCTCGACGACCTCCGGGACCGACCAGGAGGTGATGAGGTTGTGGATGATCACGCCCTTGCCGCCGTTCTTCGCCAGCTCGCGGGCGGCGACCAGCGCGGTGATCGCGGACGGGGAGACCGGCTCGCCGCGCTCGTCGACCACGAAGCAGCGGTCGGCGTCGCCGTCGAAGGCGATGCCGAGGTCGGCGCCCTCCGCGCGGACCCGCTTCTGGAGGTCGACGAGGTTGGCCGGGTCCAAGGGGTTGGCCTCGTGGTTGGGGAAGGTGCCGTCCAGTTCGAAGTACATCGGGACGAGGTCGACGGGCAGGCCGTCGAAGACGGTCGGGACGGTGTGGCCGCCCATGCCGTTGCCCGCGTCGACGACGACCTTCAGGGGGCGGAGGGAGTCGAGGTCGACGAGGGAGCGCAGGTACGCCGCGTAGTCGTGCAACGTGTCGCGCCGGCTGATCGTCCCCTGCCGGGCGGCCGGCTCGGGGGCGCCCGAGGCGAGCCACCGCTCGACCAGTTCGCGGATCTCCACCAGCCCGGAGTCCTGGCCGACGGGGGCCGCGCCCGCGCGGCACATCTTGATGCCGTTGTACCTGGCCGGGTTGTGCGAGGCCGTGAACATCGCGCCGGGCAGGTCCAGGGCGCCGGAGGCGTAGTACAGCTGGTCCGTCGAGCACAGGCCGATCCCGGTGACGTCGGCGCCGTACCGTGCCGCGCCGCGGGCGAAGGCCCGGGCCAGGCCGGGCGAGGAGGGCCTCATGTCGTGGCCGGTCACGAGGGCGTCGGCGCCGGTGACCTGGGCGAAGGCCGCCCCGAAGAGTTCGGCCAGCGGTTCGTCCCACTGGTCCGGGACCACCCCGCGTACGTCGTACGCCTTCACGATCTGCGACAGATCAGCAGCCACGGCCAGCCCTTCTGAGGTCCTATCGGTCACCACAAACTACCGTCGGCGTGCGAACAGAAGGCGGCGGAGGCGAGGGCCGCGAGTGGCGGAAGGATTTCGCGGCTGCCCGGTGTCAGCTGTCGGGCGAGCGGAGCACGCGCAGATGGCCGCGGCGGGCCACCTCCATCGGGTCCGCGGCACGCGCGCCGCCACCGGCCTCGGCCGCTCGTTCCTGAGGCCTGGCCGCCTCACGCACGGCGTTGGCAAGCGCTTCCAGATCGTCACCGCTGGGCCGCGCGGGAGCCGAGCCGTCGAGAAGCCGGACGACCTCCCAGCCGCGGGGGGCGGTGAGGCGCTCGGAATGCTCGGCGCACAGGTCGTAGCAGTGGGGTTCGGCGTAGGTGGCGAGCGGGCCGAGGACAGCGGTCGAGTCGGCGTAGACGTACGTCAGCGTCGCTACGGCGGGACGGCCGCAAGCGGTGCGCGAACAGCGACGTACAAGGCTCACGACGATGGACGGTACCGCACTCTTGAGCGGGCCGCGACGACTCTCCACCAGGCCACTCCACCGTGTCGCGGTATGAAACGTCCCAGACACACCTTCTGTCACACTTCGCTGACCTGCATGAACGCCCCCTGTCGGGATCTCGAACACGTCGGATCCGGTCACGACCGGGTACAAAATCAGTCAATTACCTTGATACCGACGGTCCTGGAGAGATATGGAATCGAGCCCCAGCTTGGCTGAAATGCTCACCGGGCGCCCGGCCGTGGCGGGGCGGGGACAGCGTCCGGCGTGAGGTCCGGGGTGATGCGCGGAGCCGGGCACGCGGGGACGCCGGGGACTACCCTTCATCAGTGATGGACAACCGTGTACCGCCCCGTGCCGCCGGCCCCGGGCCCCGCCGACGTGATCGCCACGGCCGGGGCATGCGCGGCCCGATCGCCCCGCCGCAGGTGCCGCTCGCCGCGAGCCGCGCCGAAGCGTTCGCGGATCTGGTGCAGGACTCCGTGGACCGTCTGGAGCGGCGCTGGCCGCAACTGGCCGACGTCGACTTCTTCGTGGTGGAGGTGCCGCGGCTGGACGGGCCGGGACAGCCGTGGAGCGACGAGGCGGTGCCGCTCGGAGGCACGGTCGCGTCGAGTGAGGGGCGACGCGCGCGCGTGATCGTCTACCGGCGGCCGGTGGAGATCCGCACCAAGGGCCGCGACGAGCGGGCCGCCCTGGTGCACGAGATCGTCGTCGAGCAGGTGGCCGAGCTGCTGGGGCTGACCCCGGAGACGGTCGACCCCCGGTACGGCGAGGACTGACCGCCCCGGCACGGCGAGGACCGCCCCGGCCCGTCGCCGGGGCGCCCCCGGGCCGGCAGGCTCACTTCTGCAGCACCGACAGGTCCTGCTCAGCGTGCGGCACCGCCACCATCCCCCGGTCGTCCGGCAGCGTCTGGATCGTGAAGCCGGGGTTGCCCTCCCGCGACGCCGTGAGGGTGCGCGCCCCGTAGACCGGGCCGCCGGAGATCCGCTCCACCGTGAGCGCGTACGTCCCCTTCAGGCCGGACGGCACCGGCGGGGCGATGTCCTGGGTCGTGCCTTCCTTGATCGTGTAGGTCTTCGAGACCGCCGTGCCGCCCCCGCTGCCCGCCGACGCGGTGACCTTGACCTGTGCGGTGGCGGTGGGAGCCGTCAGCGACAGCGTCGAGCCCTTGGCGCTGTTGTCGGGCGAGGTCGCCCGGGTCATGAACGGGCCGGCCGCCGGAATGAACGCCGTCTCCTGCCGGTCACCCTTGCCCCGGAGGACCCGCAGCGCCGCGACCACGGGCACCGACCGCGAGGTCGGGGTCAGCACCAGCGACCCCGCCTCCTCGCGCGTGACCTCGCCGAGGTCGATGGCGGTCGTCATGCCGCCCTTGAGGTGGACCGTCTCGTGCCCGGCGGGCGTGATCAGCCCGGACGGGGAGGCGAGGCGCACCTTCAGGTCGGCGTCGGAGTCGGCGGGCGTGAAGGCGACCAGCCGTACGTCCGTGGCGTCCTTGGGGATGCCCGGGAGCACCAGGCTGCCCGCCGGGTCCGCGGACGCGGCCAGCCAGTCCCCGCCCAGACTGTTGTCGAGAGCCTGCACCGCCGCCCCGACCCGGCCGCTGCGCACGCTCACGTGCACCGTGAGGTCCTGCTGCGCGGAGTCGGTGAGCGTGGACAGCAGGATCGGCTCGCTGGAGTGCGGCGCAACGGTGACGCCCTCGCCGGCGGGCGACTTCACGGCGCCCTCCGCGCCGTAGAGCCCGATGTCGACGACGGCCGGGGAGTCGTCCGGGTTGGTCAGGTGGATGTAGTCGGACCGGGCGGCGGCTGTGCTCGCGCCGGGGAACCAGAACTGGGTGTCCGGCGCGGTGCAGGTCACGCCCAGCACCCCGCGGCCGGCGCCCGCGGCGACCTCGGTGGTCTGCTGCACGGTCCAGCCGGGCGCGAACTTGCCCTCGGCCGTGCCGATCAGCGCGGGCGCGTCCCCGCCCGAGGTGTCGACGGTGACGGGTGTGCCGGGCTCCTTGGGTTCCAGGACGGACTTGGCGGTCTTGTTCTTTCCGCCGTCCTTGGTCTTGCCCGTGGAGCCGCCCTTGGCCGCGTCCTTCCCGCCGCCCGTGTCCGACTGCTCGGTGGCGGGCAGGAGCTGGGCCTTGCCCGTGCCGCTGGTGCCCGCGGTCACGGGGGTGAAGGACGTGTACGCGGTGTCGGCTATGTCGGAGGTGCTCGGTGTCGGGCACACCAGGGTCGTGCGCTCGACGGGCAGTTGCGCGGCCGCCGTGGCGGGGCCGGCGCCCGCGGCGTCCGGCGTGTCCAGCGCGGCGAATCCGGTGACGGCGGCGAGCGCGGTCACGCCGGCGATCAGGGACAGGGTCGTGCGGTTCACTGCTGGCTCCCGTCGGGGCGCTCATTGCCGTTGCCGTGCGGGGGGTGCTGAGCCGGGTCGTAGGGCTCCTCGTACCCCTGCTGGTACGTCTGGTCGTAGGGCGCCGCCGGGGTCTGGCCGCCGTAGCCGTAGGGGTCGTACTGGCCGCCCTGGTACGCCTGGTCGTAGCCGCCCGCCGCGTACTGCTGGGGCTGGGCGTCCTGGTACTGGCCGTCACCCGGGTACTGGCCGTCGCCCTGGTACTGGCCGTCGCCGTAGGCGCCGTACTCGGTCGCGGCTCCCGCGTAGGCGCTGGTGTCCCACTCGTCGTAGGACTGCTGGTGCGGGACGGCGGCGGGCGCCTCGCCCGGGGCGGGAGGCGGCACGGTGCCCGGTTCCGCCGCGAACTCCCGCTGTCCGAACTCCTCCTGACCGGCTTCGCCCTGTCCGACCTCGTCTGCCTCGGCCTCGGCCTGGGCCCGCAGCCTGCGGGCCCGGCGGCCCTCCCCGGCGACTGCCTGGGCGGGAACGAGCTCCTCCTCCGGCAGGTCGTCGTCGACGTCGCGGCGCCGGCCGGGCAGGGCGAGCACGACGAGGACGACGGCGAGGGCGCCCTGGGCCCACAGCCAGGCCGTGTGGCCGAACGGGTCCTCGAAGGTGACGTCCAGCTTGCCGCCGGAGCCGGGGAGCTGGAAGCCCTGGGCCCAGTCGTCGACGGTGGTGCGGGTGAGCGGCCTGCCGTCCAGGGTGGCCGTCCAGCCCGCGTCGGCGGAGTCGGCCAGGCGCAGCACGCGGCCCTCGGCCCCGGACGGGATCGTGGTGTGGATCTCCACGGGTCCGGCGGCGACGGGCTGGGCGGTGCCGGAGCTCGCGGCGGGCACGATGGCGGCGCGCGAGACCTCCTGGTTGACCCGCCACAGGGCGCTGCCGTCCTGCTGGCTGAGCCGGGTCAGGCCGGGCGTGGCGTCCAGGACGCGGCTGACGTCGCGGGGAGCGCCCTTGTGGACCAGGACGTAGCGGACGGCGAAACCGCCGAGCTGGCCGGCCTGGTCGGCGCCGGAGCCGGCGACCAGGTTGGCGACGACCTTGTCCAGCTGCTTGTTCCCGCCGTTCACCGCGGCGAGTTCGGCGTCGCCCATGCGGGCGCCGGAGCCGCGTACGAGCATGTAGCCGACGTGGGCGGGCGAGTCGCTGTCGAGGACCAGGGTGCGGGCCTGGTCGCGGGTGCCGCTCTCCTCGGCGACGAACGCGGGCACCTGCACGGGGTCGCGCCGCTCCACCGGGCCGTCGGCGCCGCGGATCATCCAGCCGGCGGCGACGAGCAGGGGTCCGGCGGCCGAGGCGAAGGCGATCAGTGCGGCGACCGGCTGGCGCCAGCCGAAGCTCTGCTCGGCCACGCGCGCGCGTGCCCCGTCGGCGCCGAGCGCGGCGGCGGCGAGGAGGGCGAGGCCGTAGACGAGGGTGGCCGGGCCGGCCCAGGTGGAGCCGTTGGACAGCACGGCGAAGACGAGCGCCACCAGGGCGACCGCCCAGGCCGTCCAGATCGCGGACTGGCGCTCGGAGCGCAGCAGGGCGGCCAGCGCGGCCAGGACGATGCCGATGAGCATCAGCCCGTGCACCGTGCCGGGTCCGCCCGGGCCGGCGCCGAGCAGGTCGAGCGCGGAGGCGGCCGAGGAGCCGTACTCCAGGCCGGCCTCGTGGAAGAAGCCGAACGGCAGCAGCGACAGCGACCAGGGCGCGAGGACCAGCAGGGGGGTGCCCAACTGGGCCAGGAAGCGGAGCCCGTGGGCCACGATGTCGTCGCGGCGCACGACCAGCACGCCGAGGCCGAGCAGGAGCGCGATGGGCCACACGATCGGCGTGAACGCGGTGGCGACGGTCAGCAGCAGGGCGTACGCCCAGGTGGCGCGCCAACTGCCGCGGGTGCCGGGGGCTCTGGCCAGGCCGGCGGCCGCGACGCCCGCGCGGGCGATCAGCGGCAGCAGAACGGCCAGCACGGCGGTGCCGATGCGGCCGCCGGCCAGCGCGCCGGTGGTGGCGGGCAGGAAGGCATAGGCGACGGCGGCCCAGGCACGCAGCAGGCGGGAGGGGACCAGCGGGCGGGAGGCGAAGTACGCGGTGAATCCGGCCAGCGGTACCGAGCCGACCAGCAGGGCGGTGACCGCGAGCCCGGTCGAGCCGAGCAGCAGGGAGGCGAGCGTCGCGACCATCGCCAGGTACGGAGGCGCGGACGGGGTGCCGCCCGCGCCCACCGGGTGCCAGGAGTCGAGGTAGCGCGACCACAGTTCGGAGGAGTCGGCGGGCGCGGGCAGCAGGGCGCCGCCCGCGAGCGCGCCGCCGCCGAGCAGACCGCGGCAGGCGGCAAGGGAGACGAACAGCAGCACCAGGAAGAGCACCGGGCCGGGTTTGCGGGCGATGCGCTTGAGCCGGGCGAACTGCTCGATCTCCAGGAAGTCGGCGTCGTCGCCGCCGGGCCCGGACTCGATCGCGCCGCCGTGCCGGCCGGCCGAGGACACCTCGGCGTCGGAGCCGCCCACGAGGTTGCCGGCGACCTGTTCCACGGTGGCGCGGATGGTGGCGCCCGGCGGTGGGAGCAGCGCCCGCAGCTCACCCTTGTCGATCTGCGACTTGCCGCGCCTGCTGCGGCCCGCGATGATCCGCTCGGGCCGCAGCAGGACGCCCATCAGGCCGCGGATCTCGTCGACGGCCTGTCCCGGCACCTTGCCGACGAGGTAGGCGACGGTCCGCAGGAGGGTGCCCAGGACCAGGCGCAGCAGCACCCAGGGCAGCGCTGCCGTACGGGTGTTGACGAGCAGGGTGTAGACGGCGCCGGCCTTGTCGACCTTGTGCGGGGAGGCGGCGGTGCGGCCGACGCAGTCGACGGTGCGGCGCTCGCGGGAGGCCGCCTCGGCGTGCCGTACGACGGCTTCGGGGGCGACCAGGACACGGTGGCCGGCGGAGAGGGCACGCCAGCACAGGTCGACGTCGTCGCGCATCAGGGGAAGCCGGCGGTCGAACCCGCCCAGCTCCTCGAAGATGTCACGCCGGATCAGCATTCCGGCGGTGGACACCGACAGCACGGGCCGTACGTGGTCGTGCTGGCCCTGGTCCTGCTCGCGCCGGTCGAGGCCGGTCCAACGGCGTCCGGAGTTGGCGATGCTGACGCCCACTTCGAGGAGCTGCCTGCGGTCGTACCAGCCGCGCAGCTTGGGGCCGACCACCGCCACGTCGTCGCGGCCGAGTTCGTACTCGTTCTCCACGACGCGCAGCAGCTGGGCCAGGGCGTCGGGCTCGGGGGCGCAGTCGTCGTGCAGCAGCCACAGCCATTGCACCGGCTCCCCGTAGGGCAGTTCGGGCAGGTCGTAGGTGTCGTCGCGCCACGTGCGCGTGACGGGGTCCCAGCTGCTGGGGCGCTTGAGGTACGGCAGGTCGTCCGGGGCGAGGACCGGGGCGCTGTGGACGGCCTCATTGACGGCCTGTCCGAAGCCGGTGCGCCGGGCGAGGTGCACAACGCGGTCCGCGCCGAGGGCGTCGGTGACCACCTGGGCGGACTCGTCCGCGCTGCCGGTGTCGGCGGCCACTGCGTACTGCACGGGCCGCTCCTGGCCGAGCAGGCCGGCGAGCGCGTCGGGCAGCCAGCGCGCGCCGTCATGGGAGACGAGCACGGCGGTGACGACGTGGCGCGGGTACTCCGGTGTGCCGGTCTGGTCGGACGCCGTCGCGCGCGCGGGGTCGGGCACTGGGGCAGCGCCGTCGTAATGGGCTGCCGTATGGCTGTGCACGGACATCGATGTACGGGCCCCGGTTCGGTGGACTTCGGTGGACGCCTGTGCCCGACGGGGGCAGGGGGGCGTGTTGGACGAGCGACCACACTATCGGCTGACCAACAGAGCGGCCCGCCGCCTGTGGATAACCCACCAGCGACGGGCCGTTCGTGACGTTTTCCGGGGGATGTGAGCGGAGCCTGCGGTGGTACGGCGGTCAGACGGCCGCCTTCTTCAACCGGCGGCGCTCCCGCTCGGACAGGCCGCCCCAGATGCCGAAGCGCTCGTCGTTGGCGAGGGCGTACTCGAGGCACTCGGAGCGGACCTCGCACGCGAGGCAGACCTTCTTGGCCTCGCGGGTGGAGCCGCCCTTCTCGGGGAAGAAGGACTCGGGGTCGGTCTGGGCGCACAGCGCGCGCTCCTGCCAGCCGAGTTCCTCGTCCGCGTCGTCGACCAGCAGTTGCTGCACCAGCTCGGTCATGTGCGCCCCTCGTCTGTCTTTCGCGTCCCCGTGATGCAGCCGTTATCTGTCCGGCTGAACGACACGAGTGAAATTACAAGTGTGCTGCTCCGGGCGAGTCAAGCCGAGATCTGCTATTGAGCCCCTTATTCACTCTGCGGAACCAAGGCCATGCGGAAAGTGTGCAAATCGGCATAAACCCTGACACACGGTCGAGGCTCCGAGGGTCTCGCGCCCCGCACGTAGCCCGCACAGGGAAGGACGCCTCGGACTTCGATCTCGTTCCGACGCGCACACCGAAGCGACCTGGATCACGGTCTGATCACGGGATCGCATCGGGACTTGCGCGCCCGGCATGAGCGCCATGTGTCCCGGTAGCCACGCGAGCAAACCTTTCATCTGGGAGATGAACCGGATGAGGTGAAACATGTCCCACATTCCGGGCGTCAAGTTGACAGTGGGGGTGTGAGCCGCTTGCCTAGAGGGCATGCTCGCGAACTCGGCACTCACCACGACCCGCACCGCCGGGTCCCTCGGTGCTGCCCACGCTCGCTGTAGCTGTCGCTGTTGCGGCTGTTGAGCCCCCGCGCGTCACGCGTGCTCCAGTCGTCGTCCGGACCTTTTCAGCCGGGCCCCCGTTCCCTCTGACCTTCTTTCACGAGGAACCACCCCACCCTCATGAACAGCGACAGCGACCTCCAGATCGCCGGCGACATCCTCGAAGTCCCGCACCTGCTCCAAGCCCCCCGCGAACATCCGTCCACCGTGGCCGAGTTCGTCGGCCTGGCCCGCTCCCTCGCGGCCGACCGCGCCCAGTGGGCGCACCTCGTCCGCTACGACGCGACCACCCGCTGGTACCACCGGCTGCGCACCGGCCCGGGCTACGAGGTGTGGCTGCTGTCCTGGGTGCCCGGACAGGGCAGCGGACCGCACGACCACGGCCCCTCCTCCGGCGTGCTCACGGTCCTGGACGGCGAGCTGACCGAGCGCACCGCGCGGGGCACGCGCGCGCTGGGCGCGGGCGCGCAGCGCGTGTTCGCACCCGGGTACGCGCACGAGGTCGTCAACGACACGCTGGAGCCGGCGGTCAGCCTGCACGTCTACTTCCCCGGTCTGACCGAGATGCCCATGCACGCCCGGTCCTCGACCGGGGCGGCCCGCACCGCCGCCCAGTGCGCGGGGGTCCTCCCCGACCCGGCGGGCGCGGCCGGCGCCTGAGCCGCCGGGGGGGACGTGTCCCTTGTCCACAGGCCGCAACGAGTCGGCCCGGCGGCTGACACACTGTTTCCATGCGGATTGTGGTTCTGGCAGGCGGCATCGGTGGTGCCCGGTTCCTACGCGGTCTCAAGCGGGCCGTGCCGGACGCGGACGTCACGGTCATCGGCAACACCGGCGACGACATCCACCTCTTCGGGCTGAAGATCTGCCCGGACCTGGACACGGTGATGTACACGCTCGGCGGCGGCATCGAGGAGGAGCAGGGCTGGGGCCGGGCCGAGGAGACCTTCCATCTCAAGGAGGAACTCGCGGCGTACGGCGTGGGACCGGACTGGTTCGGCCTGGGCGACCGCGACTTCGCCACGCACATCGTGCGTACTCAGATGATCGGCGCCGGGTATCCGCTCAGCGCGGTGACCGAGGCACTGTGCGACCGGTGGAAGCCGGGGGTGCGGCTGATCCCGATGACCGACGACCGGGTCGAGACGCATGTCGCGGTCACCCTGCCCGACAGCGGCGCCACCCCGGGCCCCGGCGAGCGCAAGGCCGTCCACTTCCAGGAGTACTGGGTGCGGCTGCGGGCCTCGGTACCGGCGGAAGCCGTGGTGCCGGTCGGCGCGGAGCAGGCCAAGCCGGCGCCGGGCGTGCTGGAGGCGATCGCCCAGGCCGACGTGATCCTCTTCCCGCCGTCCAACCCCGTCGTCTCCATCGGCACCATCCTCGCGGTGCCCGGCATCCGGGAGGCCATCGCCGACACGGGAGTGCCGGTGATCGGCCTGTCCCCCATCGTCGGGGACGCGCCCGTGCGCGGCATGGCCGACAAGGTCCTCGCCGCAGTCGGCGTGGAGTCCACGGCCGCGGCGGTGGCCGAGCACTACGGCTCGGGGCTGCTGGACGGCTGGCTCGTCGACACGGTCGACGAGGCCTCGGTCGAGCGGGTCGAGACCGCGGGCATCCGCTGCAGGGCGGTGCCGCTGATGATGACCGACGTCGACGCCGCCGCCCGGATGGCGGGCGAGGCACTCGCGCTGGCCGAGGAGGTGCGCGGAGCATGAGCGGCACGACGGAGGAGTCACCGGCCGCCGCCCCGGAGTTCCGGGTCTGGGCGGTGCCCGGGATCCCCGAGGTCGCGCAGGGGGACGATCTGGCCAAGCTGATCGCCGGCGCGGAGCCCGGGCTGGCCGACGGGGACGTGCTGCTCGTCACCTCGAAGATCGTCTCCAAGGCCGAGGGGCGGCTGGTCCGGGCGACCGACCGGGAGGCCGCGATCGACGCCGAGACCGTGCGGGTCGTGGCCCGGCGCGGAGCGCTGCGGATCGTGCAGAACCGGCAGGGGCACGTCATGGCGGCCGCCGGAGTCGACGCGTCCAACACCCCTGCCGGCACGGTGCTGTTGCTGCCGGAGGACCCGGACGCGTCCGCACGCGCGATCCGGGACGGGCTGCGCGACGCCCTCGGCGTCACCGTCGGAGTGCTCGTCACCGACACCTTCGGGCGGCCCTGGCGCGCGGGGCTCACCGACGTCGCCATCGGCGCCGCGGGCGTACGCGTGCTGGACGATCTGCGCGGCGGCACGGACGCGCACGGCAACCCGCTGAGCGCCACCGTCGTCGCCACCGCCGACGAACTCGCCGCCGCGGGCGACCTGGTCAAGGGCAAGGCCGCCGGGCTGCCGGTCGCCGTGGTGCGCGGGCTGCGGCATGTGGTGGCCGAGGAGAACGGTGAGAACGGTGCGGACGCAGAGGACGGGGAAGGAGCGCGGGCCATGGTGCGTGACGCGCGCGACGACATGTTCCGGCTGGGGACCTCCGAGGCCGTGCGGGAGGCGGTGACCCAGCGGCGTACCGTGCGGTCCTTCACCGACGAACCGGTCGACCCCGGCGCGGTGCGGCGGGCGGTGGCCGCGGCGGTGACCGCGCCCGCGCCGCACCACACCACGCCGTGGCGGTTCGTGCTCCTCGAGTCCGCGCCGTCGCGCACCCGGCTGCTCGACGCGATGCGGGATGCCTGGATCGCGGACCTGCGGCGGGACGGAAAGAGCGAGGAGTCGATCGCCCGGCGGATCCGGCGCGGGGACGTGCTGCGCAACGCGCCGTACCTCGTGGTGCCGTGCCTCGTCATGGACGGCTCGCACGAGTACGGCGACGAGCGGCGGGACGGCGCCGAGCGGGAGATGTTCGTGGTCGCCGCCGGGGCCGGGGTGCAGAACTTCCTGGTCGCGCTGGCCGGGGAGCGGCTCGGCTCGGCATGGGTGTCCTCGACGATGTTCTGCCGGGACGCGGTGCGCGAGGTGCTCGGGCTGCCCGCGGAATGGGATCCGATGGGGGCGGTCGCCGTCGGGCATCCGGCGGAGCAGCCGAAGCCGCGACCGGAGCGGGACGCGGGGACGTTCGTCGTCTCCCTGTGACCGCATAGGCTCGTACGGCACCTCAAGGCAACCCTGGATCTCATTCGTGGCAGGACGTTTCGCTCCGCGGCCCCCGCGCCCGACCGTGCGCGGTGGGCAGGCCGGCGTGCCCGCGGCCGTGCCCCGGCAGGCCGCCGCGCCGGGGCGGGTCCGCACCTGGGCGCCTGACGGGCCACTGGACCTGGGGCTCGTGCTCGGACCGCTGCGACGGGGGCAGGGCGATCCCACGTTCCGGGCGACGCCCGACGGTTCGGTGTGGCACACCGGCCGCACACCGCTCGGGCCCGGGACGCTGCGCGTGTCCGCTCATGGTGAGAAGGTGCGCGGCGAGGCGTGGGGGCCGGGCGCCGAATGGCTGCTGGAGCAACTGCCCGAGCTGCTCGGGGCCGCCGACGACCCGTCCGCGTTCGTACCGCGGCACCGGCTGCTCGCGCTGACCCGGCACCGGCGGCCGGGGTTGCGGCTGACACGGACCGGGCTGGTGCTGGAGTCGCTGATCCCGTCGGTCCTGGAACAGAAGGTGACGACGGTCGAGGCGTACGCGGCCTGGCGGATGCTGGTGCGCACGTACGGCGAGCCGGCGCCCGGACCCGCCCCGGGACGGATGTACGTCATGCCGGCGCCGCGGACGTGGGCGCTGATCCCGTCGTGGGAGTGGCACCGGGCCGGGGTCGACGACAAGCGGGCGTCGACCGTGCTGCGGGCGGTGCGGGTCGCCGCGCGACTGGAGGAGGCGGCGCGGATGCCTCCGGAGCGGGCGCGGGAGCGGCTGGAGCTGGTGCCCGGCATCGGGCCGTGGACGTCGGCGGAGACCGTGCAGCGCAGTCATGGCGCGGCGGACGCCGTGACGGTCGGCGATCTGCATCTGCCGGGCATCGTGGGATGGGCGCTGGCCGGGGACCGGAACGCGGACGACGCGGAGATGCTGCGCCTGCTGAAGCCGTACGCCGGACAGCGGCATCGGGCGGCCCGGTTGATCCTGATGAGCGGGCGGGTGCCGCCCCGGCGGGCGCCGCGGATGCCGAAGGGCGACATCGGGCGCCTCTGAGCCGGGCCGGGTCACCCGCGTCGACAGGTTCCCGCGGTGCGGTCGACACGAGGCGAGCCGGCGCACCGCGCTCGCGGGCGCCGCCGCGGGAGTCGTGCCGCCCACCCGGCCGGCTACTGGTCCGAGGAGAACCTCACGGACCCGGCCGGGATTCTCGCGTCGCACCACACTCTCGCGCCGTTTCGCAGCTCGTTGTCGGCGCCGACCACCGCGCCGTCGCCGATGACCGTGCCGTTGAGGACGGAGCGGGTGCCGACGCGGGCGCGGCTGCCGATGAGGGAGTCGGTGATGACGGCACCGGGCTCGATGACGGCACCGGGCAGGATCGCGCTGCCGAACACCCGCGCGCCCTCGGCGACGAACGCGCCCTCGCCCACCACCGTGCCGCCGGTCAGCTTGGCGCCGGGGGCGACCACGGCCGTGGGCAGGATCAGGCGGTCGCCGCAGCGACCGGGTACGGCCGGGGAGGGAGCGCGGCCGAGGACCAGGTCGGCGGAGCCGCGTACGAAGGCGGCCGGGGTGCCCAGGTCCAGCCAGTAGGTGGAGTCGACCATGCCCTGCAAGTGGGCGCCCGCCGCGAGCAGTTCGGGGAACGTCTCCCGCTCCACCGAGACCGGGCGGCCCTGCGGGATCGCGTCGATGACCGAGCGCCGGAAGACGTACGCCCCCGCGTTGATCTGGTCGGTGACGATCTCCTCGGGGGTCTGCGGCTTCTCCAGGAAGGCCAGGACACGGCCGGTCCCGTCGGTGGGGACCAGGCCGTAGGCGCGGGGGTCCGGCACCTTCGTCAGGTGCAGGGAGACGTCCGCGCCCGTGGTCTCGTGGGTGCGCACCAGCGCCCGGATGTCCAGCCCGGTCAGGATGTCGCCGTTGAAGACGAGGACGGGCTCGTCGGGGCCGGAGCGCAGGCGCGAGGCGACGTTGCGGATGGCGCCACCCGTGCCCAGGGGCTCCTCCTCCGTCACGTACTCCAGGTGGAGCCCGAGCGAGGAGCCGTCGCCGAAGTACGGCTCGAAGACCTCGGCCAGATAGGAGGTGGCGAGCACGACGTGCTCGACGCCCGCCGCTCTCGCCCGCGCCAGCTGGTGGGTGAGGAACGGCACTCCCGCCGCCCGCACCATCGGCTTCGGCGTGTGCACCGTGAGGGGGCGCAGCCGGGTGCCCTTGCCGCCGACCAGGAGGATCGCTTCTGTCACCTGTCGTCTCCGCTTCCTGTTCGTCCTCGGTCCGTCCTCGTCCGTCCTCAGCGGCCCTGGTAGCGCGCCGCGGCCGAGCGGGCCGTGCCGAGCTTGCCGTAGAGCTGCTTTCCCGGGCAGTCGGTGGCGAAGCCGTCCCGGTGGCCGGAGATCACGTTCAGGCGCACGCTCTTTCCTTTTTGGTACAGGTTGCCACCGCCGGAGGTCAGATATGTCTTTCCACGCGGATTCATCCCATAGAGCCCGAGCTTCCACGCGGTCAGCCGTGCGATGGCCGTCACCGCGGCCGAGGAGGGCTCGGACGTGTTGTAGGTGCCGATGACGGCGATCCCCGCGCTGTTGCTGTTGAACCCCATGGTGTGGGCGCCCAGCACGGGCTTCGCCACACCGCCGGCCCGGCCCTCGTAGATGGTCCCGCACTTGTCGATCAGGAAGTTGTAGCCGACGTCGCGCCAGCCCATGCTCTTGACGTGGTAGCGGTAGATGCCGCGGATCACCGCCGGAGCCTGCGCGCAGCTGTAGTTGTTGCCTGAGGCGGTGTGGTGCACGAACGCCACCTTGACCTTCTTGGTGTAGACGAAGCCCTTCTCGCGCAGGGACTCGTCCGCGCCCCAGCTGCGGCGCGTGACGATACCCGGGCGCGATCCGACGTGGGACTGCGCGCGCCGCTGATCGGTCGGGTCCCCGCCGGGCGCGGCCGGAGCGGTGTCGGCGGCGAACACCTCCTCGCTCGGACCGCCTGCGCGTGCGGTGCCCCTCCCGGTGCCCCGCGCCGGGACCTGCGCGCCGGGGTCGACGAGTTCCAGGCGCAGGCCCGAGGGCAGTGGGACCGGCCGGGCGGCCGGGTCGCGGCTCCCGGCGTCGGCGCGGACGCGTACGTCGACGCCGTCGCAGTCGCCCACCCACAGCGGCGCGGTGGCGCCGCGCACATGTCCGGAGGTGCGCTCGGCCGTGCCGGGGTCGGCGCCGTGGTCGGCGCTGTGGGTATCGATGTCCTGCCAGCCGGACCAGACGCCGGTGGCGGCGGAGCGGGTGCGGATCCGGACGCTGCCGTGCAACTCGACGTCCGGGTCGTCCCAGACGACGCCGACCAGGGAGAAGTGGCGGACGTCCGCGCGGCGCAGGCCCTGTTCGAGGGCGGACCCGCGGCCGGGGCCGGGGTCGCGGGTGAGCGGGACGAGGGGCAGGGACCGGGTGCTGCCGGGCACGGCCGCCGCCCCGGTCGCCGATGCCGACACCGGCACCGCGCCCGCCTGACCGCCCGTCACGCCGGGGGTGAGGACGAGGGCGGCCGCGTACGTGGCACCGATCGAGCACGCAAGGAATCCGTATCGACGCATGCCCCTGATCTTGGACATAGTCATACAAACCTGTCCATCGGGGACTTGACGGGCCGTCGGCTGCCGTTGCGCCGAACCGGTGCCCCGCGGCTCACCCGCACGTGGCCGACGACGCGGTGGGCGGGGCCGTCGCCGCGTACGCTTGCGCGGGTGAACGCCACCGAACGCACCCCTGCCGACCTGCTGCGTTCCGCGCTCGCCGCGGATCCCGGACGCCCGCTGGTGACCTTCTACGACGACGCCACCGGCGAACGCGTCGAATTGTCCGTGGCCACCTTCTCCAATTGGGTGGCCAAGACCGCCAACCTCCTCCAGGGGGACCTCGGCGCCGGACCCGGCGACCGGGTCGCGCTCATGCTGCCGGCGCACTGGCAGACGGCCGTGTGGCTGCTGGCGTGCGCGTCGGTGGGCGTGGTGGCGGACGTCGACGGGAACGCGGGCGTCGCCGATGTCGTGGTCAGCGGACCGGACACGCTGGACGCGGCCCGCGTGTGCTCCGGGGAGCGGGTGGCCCTGGCGCTGCGGCCGCTGGGCGGGCGGTTCCCGCAGTCGCCGGAGGGCTTCCTGGACTACGCCGTCGAGGTGCCGGGGCAGGGCGACGTGTTCGCGCCCTTCGCGCCGGCGGACCCGGAGGGGCCGGCGCTGATCGTGGCCGGGGCCGAGTACACGGCGGCGGAGGTCGTGGAGCGGGCCCGCGGCGACGCCCCGGAGCTGAACCTGACCGGGCCGGCCTCCCGCCTGCTGTCGGCACTGTCGTACGACACCTGGGAGGGCCTCAGCGCGGGCCTGTACGCGCCACTCACCGCCGGCGCCTCGGTCGTCCTGTGCCGCAACCTCGACCGCCTGCCCGAGGACGCTCTGGCCAAGCGCATCGAGTCCGAGCGGGTCACGGCCACGGCCAGATGACGCGACCGGGCTCCGAGCCCGGATCTCCGCGCGACACGCCCGCCCCCAATCCCGTGGAATGCGGGATTCGGGGCGAACGGCGCGAATTCGGCCGCCGCGGATTCGGATTCCGAGCCGGAAAGGGATTCGTCTGCGCAGTCGCACGACTACGGTGGGTATTTCCCGGGCGTTGCGCACGACGCGGGTCGGGCACCCTGGCGATCCATGGCTCGCACCCTGCCCCAGGGTGCCGTTCCACGACGACACGGCCAACTTGGGGGCCTCTGCGGGTAAAGCCACGGCCAAAGGCGAACTTTTGTCCAAAGAAATGGGCGGATTGCCCCCTTGTAGGGAAGTGGAATTTGTCACCAGCGTCGCTCGATGTTGAATCTGCCGGATAGTGTGAGCGATCCGGTGCGACTGGCCGCGAGGTCTTCCTGGGGTCGCGCACTATGCGAAGCAGACCTGGCGCCAAGAGGGGCAAGGCGCCGCGTGGCCCCAACGGAGGATTCGGACAACCGTGGACGCGCAAGGCCGTGGGCGGGCGGACAATGTCGACCCCGCAGACCAGTGGGTGCTCAATCCGGACACCGGCGAATACGAACTGCAACTGACCCCTTCCGCTCCGCAGTCGGCGGTACCGGGTCCCCGTCGGGCCTCCTCCCGCAGAGCCGGAGGCACGGCGTCCGGGCAGCGCCCGGCGGCGCCCGGACGGCAGCAGACCCGCCAGGCCGCCCCCTCCGAAACCGTGCCCGTCCCGCGTCGCCGCCGGACGGCGCCGCCGGAGGAGCCGCCCGGGCGGCGGGGACGCCGGCCGGTGAAGAAGTCGAAGACCAAGAAGGTCCTGATGTGGACCGGCGGCACCATGGCGCTCGTCCTGGTCGGCGTCGGCACAGCCGGCTACCTGGTCCTCAAGCACCTCGAGGGAAACGTCACCACCACCGACGTGGGTGGCGCGGCCAAGAACGGCTTCAGCAAGGACGAAGCCTTCAACATACTGATCATCGGCACGGACAAACGCACCGGCAAAGGCAACGAGGGCTACGGCGACAAGGGCAGCGTGGGCCACGCCGACACCAACGTCCTGCTGCACGTCGCCAAGGACCGTACGAACGCGACCGCGCTGAGCATCCCGCGCGACCTGATCGTGAACGTACCGGACTGCCCGACCAAGCAGCCCGACGACAGCACGAAGGTCGTCCCCGGGACGACCGACGTCCGCTTCAACACGAGCCTCGGCCAGGACGGCCGCGATCCGGGCTGCACCATGCGCACGGTCAAAGAAATCACCGGTATTCAGCCCGACCACTTCATGATGGCCGACTTCAACGCGGTCAAGACGCTGACGACGGCGGTCGGCGGAGTCGACGTGTGCCTCAAGCACGCGGTGAAGGACAAGGACTCGCACCTGGACCTGCCCGCCGGCGAGTCCACTGTCGAGGGTGAGCAGGCCCTGGCCTTCGTCCGTACCCGGCACGCCTGGGGCAACGCGGGCGACCTGGACCGCATCAAGGTCCAGCAGCAGTTCCTCAGCTCGCTGATGCGCAAGATGGCTTCCGGTGACACGCTCACCGACCCGACCAAGCTGTACGACCTGGCCAACGCCGCCACCAAAGCGCTGACCGTCGACAAGGGCATCGGCAAGGTCAGCACCCTCAAGGACGTGGCGCTGGAGCTGAAGAAGGTGCCGACGAAGAACATCACCTTCCTGACGGTGCCGGTGCGCGACAACCCGGCGGACGGGGTGGTGCACAAGACGGTCATCGTCGACCCGGTCACAGCCCCCCCGGTCTTCGACGCCATCGCCAACGACGTCTCCTTCACCGCCGTGAAGAAGAAGCAGAAGGCCGACAAGAGCGCCGCGGCCGCCCGCCTCAAGGGCACCCAGTCCGAGGCCTCCGAGGTGCGGGTCCGGGTCTTCAACGGAGGGGCCGCCGGCGGTGCCGCCCAGGAGACCGTCAGCTGGCTGCAGACCTCCGTGGGCGTGCTCAAGTCGGAGAACGCGGCCAACGCACCCGAGAGCATCGCCAAGACCACGCTCGAGTACGCGCCCGACCAGGCTCCGCAGGCCCGCAAGCTCGCGGCGCTCATGGGACTGTCCGGGGCCGCGCTGAAGCCGGGCGAGAGCTTCACCAACTCCCAGGGGATGCCCACGATGACGCTGACCCTGGGCAAGGACTTCAAGGGTGCCGGTGTGCCGCTCACGCCGCCGACGAAGGCCCCGGAGGTCGACGGGAAGTCCACGGCGGACAAGGTCGAGTGCGCAAGTTGAGCGCACAGCACCACCTTATGGGCCTGTCATGCGTCTAACACGGCGCACGACAGGCCTGTTTCATGCATGGCACCAGGGTGGGAGGACGGGGAGTGACGCGGAGCAGTCTGCGCGGGGAGGGGTCGGCGGTCGAGGAAGCGATACCTCCCGCGCCGCGCAAGGGCAGCACTTCGGACGGCCGCGGCCGGCACGGCGGAGGAGGACGCGGCGGGAAGAAGCGCGATGCCGCGGGCAGAGGTCCCGCGCGGCGCATACTGCGCTGGTCGGCCATGGTGCTCGCGCTGGTCGTACTCGGCACGGCCGGCGCCGGATACCTCTACTACCAGCACCTGAACGGCAATATCCGCAAGGGCCAGCGCAGCAGCGGTGACTCCAAGGCGCAGAGGTCGAGGCCCAACTCGGCCGGCCAGACGCCCGTGAACATTCTGCTGATCGGCTCCGACAGCCGTAACTCCGACGCCAACGTCGCGCTGGGCGGCAGCCGGGACAACCGCGGCACCCCGCCGCGGGGCGACGTGCAGATGCTCATCCACCTGGCCGCGGACCGCAAGAGCGCCGCCGTGGTGAGCATCCCGCGGGACACCCGCGTCGACATCCCCAAGTGCACCGACCCCGGCACCGGCAAGGTCTATCCGCCCGTCAACGAGATCATCAACGAGTCGCTGGCCCGCGGCGGCGCCGGCTGCACGCTCGCCACCTGGGAGAGCCTCACCGGTGTGTACATCGACCACTGGATGACTATCGACTTCGCGGGCGTGGTGAAGATGGCGGACGCCATCGGCGGCGTCGAGGTCTGTGTGAAGCAGAACGTGTGGGACCACCCCACGCCGCAGGCACCCGGGGGTTCCGGCCTGAAGCTGACGGCGGGCAAGCACAAGGTCGAGGGCAAAGAGGCCCTCCAGTGGCTGCGCACCCGGCATGCCTGGGGCAGCGACCTGCTGCGAGCCAGGGCCCAGCACATGTACATGAACTCGATGATCCGCACCCTGCGGAGCCAGAACGTCTTCACCGACTCCGGCCGGCTGATGGGCCTCGCGGAGGCGGCGACGAAGTCGCTCCAGGTCTCCGAGGAGATCGGCACCGTCGAGAAGCTGTACCACCTGGCCATGCAGCTCAAGACGGTCCCCACCGACCGCATCACCATGACGACGATGCCGAACGTCCCCGACCAGCAGGACGACAACCACGTCGTCCCGGACGGCGCCGGCGCCACGAAGGTGTGGAAGATGCTCCGCGACGACGTGCCCTTCGACGACAAGGGCCCGGCGCCGGATGCGAAGAACTCGAAGAAGCGTACGGGCGAGAGCGCCGCGGACAGGACTCCCTCGGTCCCGGCCGACCGGCTGGGCGTCCTGGTGCAGAACGGCACCCGCACCGCCACCCAGGCCCCGGTCGGCGGCCGGGCGCGCGAGATCGGCCAGGAGTTGGCGGGCAAGGGCTTCACCCGGGCCACCGCCGACACCTCGGCGGCGCAGTCGGAGGAGGAGACGCTCGTGCGCTACCCGAGCGCGGACATGGAGGGCGACGCGCAGAGCGTCGCCAACGCCCTCGGGATTCCGCTGAGTTCGGTGCGGAAGTCGACCGACGTCTCCGGTGTCACCGTCGTCGTCGGCGCCGACTGGCGTACGGGGGGCACCTATCCGAAGGAGGCCGCTCCGAAGGCCGGCGATTTGCCCGACAACTCCGACGCCATCAATGGCTCGGACGAGAGCCAGTGCATGGACGTGTACGCGCCCTACCGCTGGTAGCGCGAGCAGGGCCCCTCTCCCGTGGAGAGGGGCCCTGAGAACTCCCGGCGCGAACGCTCAGTCGGCGGCGGTGACCGCCGGCCTCCGGGCGGCGATGACCCTCCTGGCCAGCGACTTGGGGCTGGTCAGGAAACCCCAGCCCCAGGACATGTGCATGGTGGCCAGGGCGACCGGGATGCGCAGCCGTGCCGCCAGGGGAAGGCCCTTGCCGGCGGGGACCGATCCGGCGGAGATCGCCGCCAGGTAGCCGCCGGGGACCACCAGGGCCCACGGGGTCAGGGCCGCGCCCACCACGATCCCGGCCGCGATGGCGCACACCGCGGCCGGCGGGGCGAGATAGCGCAGGTTGATGGATCCCTGGTGGTAGCGGGCGACGACGTGCCGCCAACGGCCGTAGTCCTTGTACTGCCTGGCGAGGGCCTTGACGTTCGGGCGGGGCCGGTAGGACACCCGCAGCTCGGGCGAGAACCAGATCAGGCCGCCCGCCTCGCGGATGCGGAAGTTGAGCTCCCAGTCCTGGGCGCGGATGAACTCCTCGTTGTAGCCACCCTGTTGTTCCAGGGCCGCGCGGCGGAAGACGCCCAGGTACACCGTTTCGGCCGGGCCGGCCTGGCCGCCGGTGTGGAAGGCGGCGTTGCCCACCCCGATCTTCGAGGTCATCGCGGCGGCGACGGCGTGCTCCCAGTCGTTCTCGCCCTCGGCATGCATGGTGCCGCCGACGTTCTGCGCGCCGGTCTCCTCCAGGAGCCGTACCGCGGTGGCTATGTAGTCCGGCGAGAGCATCCCGTGTCCGTCGACACGGACCACAATCGGATGGCGGGAGGCCTTGATCGCGGCGTTGAGCGCGGCGGGGGTGCGGCCGGTGGGGTTCGGGACCGTGTGCACGCGCGGGTCCTCGGCCACGAGTTCGGCGGCGATCTCGTCCGTGCGGTCCGCGGACGGACCGAGGGCGATCACGACCTCCATCTCGCCGCCGTACTCCTGCGCGAGGATCGCTTCGACGGCCCCGCGCAGGTGCCGTTCCTCGTTGAGGACGGGCATGATCACAGAAACGGCGGGGAGTCGCACGTCGGGCTTGGCGTTCATCGGTGCTCACGTTACCGCGAACGGGGGACACCGGTGCGCGCCGTGGGGGTCACTGCGCCGGTCAGCAGATCGTATGGCCCTACGGTGCTCACGGTGCCCACCCACGCCTATGCGGAGGTGTCCCCATGCCCCCCACGCCGTCCCGGCCCCGCCCGCGGCCACCGCGCGCCCCGCAGCGCCGCGCCGCACCGCCGCGGCCGGTCCGGGTCCAGCACGCGTCCGCACCACGCCGGAGACCGCGCTGGGCCATGCGGGCGGCGACCACACTGTCGGTGGTGGTGCTCGCCTCCGCCGGGATCGGGCACGCGGTGGTCTCCGGCCTGGACGCGGACATCGCCCGGGTCGACCCCTTCAAGGACATGAAGAACCGCCCGCGGGCGGGCCACGGCATGAACGTCCTGCTGGTCGGCACCGACGGCAGGGACCGTATCAGCGAGCAGGAGCGGCGCCAGTACCGGCTGGGCGGCCAGGCCTGCCACTGCACCGACACGATGATGATCGTGCATGTGTCGCAGGACCGGCAGCGGGCCAGCGTGGTGAGCCTGCCCCGGGACTCCTACGCCGAGCTGCCCGATCACGTCGACCAGAACACGGGCCGGCGGCACGGTCCGCACCCCGTCAAGCTCAACGCCGCGTACGCGGAGGGCGGCCCCCAACTGACCGTGCGCATGGTCGAGGACCTGACCCAGCTGAAGATCGACCACTACCTCGAGGTGGACTTCACCACTTTCATGCGGACCGTGGACGTCCTCGGCGGGGTGCAGATCTGCACCGCCGAACCGATGAAGGACAGCTACTCCGGCCTGGACCTGGCGGCCGGCACGCACACGCTCTCCGGCGGCCAGGCCCTCCAGTACGTCCGCTCCCGGCACGTCGACGCGGCGAGCGACCTCGGCCGGATGAAGCGCCAGCAGCGGTTCCTGGCCGCCCTGATCGAGCGGGCGACCTCCTCCCAGGTGCTGCTGAATCCCATGAAGTTCCGGAACGTGGCGTTGACCGTGCTGAGCTCGGTGCGGGCGGACCAGGGTTTCCACACCGACGAGCTGCTGGACCTCGGGCGGGCGATGCGCAACTTCTCCCCGTCCTCCTCGGAGTTCACCACCGTCCCGATCGCTGAGCCGTCCTACCCCGTCAACGGCGTCGGCTCGACGGTGAAGTGGGACCGGGCCAAGGCCGACCGGCTCTTCCAGTCGCTGCGGGAGGACCGGCCGCTGACCGTGCGGCGACCGCGGCAGGCGAACCCCCCGGTGACCGTGCGGGTCGCCCCGCAGCAGATCCGCGTCCAGGTGGAGAACGGCACCGGCGCGGCCGGGCTCGGCAAGCGGGTGGACCAGGCGCTGGCCGCGGCCGGGTTCCGTACCACGGGGGCGCCCGCGGACGCCAAGGAGCCCACCCTGCGGCGGACCGTCGTGCTCTACGACCCCCGGTGGGACCGGTCGGCGAAGTCGCTCGCCGCGGCACTGCCGGGCAGTGAGCTGCGCGCCGCGCCGGGGCAGGGCGTCACGCTCAAGGTGATCGCGGGAAGCGACTACCGCCAGGTGCGCCCGGTGCGGGTCGAGGACCAGGTGCAGGGTGCCGCCGGAGTCATGACGGGCGACGAGGTGCTGTGCGGCTGACGGAGTGACGACCGGCGGCGTCAGTCCTCGTAGCCCTCGGCCGCGCGCTTCTCGCGCAGTTCCATGATGGCGCGGCGGCGGGCCAGGCGGTGGGTGCGGCGGATCTGGGCCTCCTGGTAGCGCCGCCGGTCCCGGTCGGTCTCGGGCAGGACGGGCGGCAGGGGGCGCGGCTTGCCGTCGGCGTCCACGGCGGTGAAGACCAGGTACGCCGAGCCGACCTGGGTGGTCGGGGTGGACTCGTTCCAGCGTTCGGCGAGGACCCGCACGCCGACCTCCATGGAGGTCCGGCCGGTCCAGTTGACCTGGGCCTTCACATGGACGAGATCGCCGACCCTGACCGGTTCGAGGAACGCCATCTCGTCCATGGACGCAGTGACGGCGGGCCCGCCGCTGTGCCGGCCGGCCACCGCGCCCGCCGCGTCGTCGACCAGCTTCATGATCACACCGCCGTGCACCGTCCCCAGCAGGTTGGTGTCGTTGTGGGTCATGATGTGGCTCAGGGTGGTCCGTGACGCCGAAGTCGGCTTGCCGGGGATGTCCGGAATCTCAGATTCCGCGGTGGAGGCCTGCTCTGTCATGACCCCTACCTTATGCCGAGGAGGCATCCGGGGAATTTGTGTCAGCTTCGCAACAGCGGTGCCCTTATTTCCTGACGCCCCTTGTAAGGGACACAGCGGTGCCCTGCACACTGGGGCGCATGAATGATTGGCCCGAGGGGTGGTCCGGCGGCAACCACGGACCCGGATACGGACGCGGCAGCGCCGGCGCGACGCCGGAAGGGGCGCGTGCGATGCGCCAGGTACGGCGCGGCGGCCCGGGGGCACCCGGCGGGCAGGGCGGATACCCGCCGCCCGGCGGCCCAGGCCCCTCCGCGCCGCCGTACGGCATTCCGCAGCAACCGTCGTACGTCGACGGCCGCGGATACGACGACCCCGGCGACTACGACGGCTACAACGGCGGCCACGTCTACGGCGGACCGGGCGGGGGCGACCCGCGCGACTACCGTCCCGCGCCGAACTGGGGGCGCCGCTTCAAGTGGACCGTGATCACCCTGGTCACGCTGCTCGTGGTGACCTCGGTCGCGACCTACTTCTGGGCCGACTCCAAGCTCCGCCGCGAGGTCGACCTGTCCAAGGTCATCGACCGGCCGGAGACCGGCAAGGGCACGAACTACCTGATCGTCGGCTCCGACAGCCGTGAGGGCATGACCTCGGAGCAGAAGAAGAAGCTGCACACCGGGTCAGCCGAGGGCAAGCGCACGGACTCGATGATGATCCTGCACGTCGGCGACAACGGCGACACGCTGATATCCCTGCCGCGCGACTCCAACGTCACGATCCCGCAGTTCCGCGGCTCGGAGTCCGGCAAGATCAAGGGCCCCCTCGGACCGAACAAGCTGAACGCGGCCTACGCCTTCGACGGTCCGGAGCTGCTGGTCCGCACCATCGAGTACAACACCGGCCTGCACATCGACCACTACGTGGAGATCGGCTTCGCCGGCTTCGCGAACATCGTGGACGCGGTCGGCGGCGTGGAACTCACCATCGACAAGGGCTTCAAGGACAAGTACTCGGGCGCCGACTTCCAGGCGGGCAAGCAGGAGCTGGACGGCCAGCAGGCCCTGGCCTTCGTGCGCACCCGGCACGCGTTCGCCACCTCCGACCTGCAGCGCACGAAGAACCAGCAGAAGTTCCTCGCCGCGCTGTCCCACCAGGTGGCGTCCCCCTCGACGGTCCTGAACCCGTTCAAGCTCTACCCGACGATGGGTGCGGGCCTGGACTCCCTGATCGTCGACAAGGACATGAGCCTGTGGAACCTGGCCTCCATGTTCTGGGCGATGAAGAACGTCAACGGCGGCGACGGCACCTCCATGAACATGCCGATATCCGGCTCGACCGGCGGCAACCTCGTCTGGGACATGCCGAAGGTCAAGACGCTGGTCAATGAGCTGAAGAACGACGAGAAGGTGACGGTCACGGGCAACTGACCCGGACCCCCTGCCAGGAGGGCCCCGCGATGCCGGCCGGCACCGCGGGGCTTTCGCCGTCCGGCCGGGCTCAGGTCACATCCTGACGCCCGCCATCGCACGACACATCTCGGCGCAGCGGCGACACGCCTCAGCGCAGCGCTTCATCATCTTGTCGTCTGGCATGGACATACACGCCTCGGCGCACATGTCGCAGGCCTTGGCGCACATCGCGCACATCTCGGCCGCCATGGGCGAGCGGCGCATCATCATGTCCGCGCACATGCGGGTCATCTCGGAACAGTCCATGAGCGCGCGCATGATCTGCATCTGCGCCTGGCCGCCCATCTGCATGCAGGAGCTCATGGCCTCCTCGCAGATGGTGTGGCACGACATGCAGGCCTGGACGCAGTCCTGCATCTCCTTGCTCATGGGGGTCATGGTTCCGGGCTGGGTCATGGCTCCTCCTGGGGGGCGAAGGGCACCGAGGGCGGGGCCCTGTACCCCTCCGTCGTACGCCCGCCCGGGTCCCCGCGCCATCCGACGCGGACAGCGGACCGGGTACCGCCGTTCGGCTTACGGCCCGCGTCCGGCGGCCCTCCCCCGGCGCATCGCGAACGGCCCCCGGCTCAATGCCGGAGGCCGTCGGACGCGTGCGAAGAGACTGCTAGGGAAGGTTCCTGGCCATCACGATTCGCTGGACCTGGTTCGTGCCCTCGTAGATCTGCGTGATCTTGGCGTCGCGCATCATGCGCTCGACCGGGTAGTCGCGGGTGTAGCCGTAGCCGCCGAGGAGCTGGACGGCGTCCGTGGTGACCTCCATGGCGACGTCCGAGGCGAAGCACTTGGCGGCGGCGCCCTGGAAGGTGAGGTCCCTTTCTCCGCCTCCGGCGGCGACGCGCTCGGACTTGGCGGCGGCCGCGTAGGTGAGGTTGCGGGCGGCCTCGATCTTCATGGCCATGTCGGCGAGCATGAACTGGATGCCCTGGAAGTCGGCGATCGGCTTGCCGAACTGCTTGCGCTCCTTGACGTAGCCCTTGGCGTAGTCGAGGGCGCCCTGGGCGATGCCGAGGGCCTGGGCCGCGATGGTGATGCGGGTGTGGTCCAGGGTCTTCATCGCCGTGGCGAAGCCGGTGCCCTCGGCGCCGATCATGCGGTCGGCGGGGATCCGGACGTTGTCCAGGTAGACCTCGCGGGTCGGGGAGCCCTTGATGCCGAGCTTCTTCTCCGGGGCGCCGAAGGAGACCCCGGGGTCCGACTTCTCGACGACGAACGCCGAGATGCCCTTGCTGCGCTTGTCCGGGTCGGTGACGGCCATCACCGTGTAGAAGTCGGACACGCCCGCGTTGGTGATCCAGCGCTTGACGCCGTTGAGGACGTACGTGTCGCCCTCGCGGACGGCCTTGGTCTTCATGCCGGCCGCGTCGGAGCCCGCGTCCGGCTCGGACAGGCAGTACGAGAACATCGCGTTGCCCTTGGCGAGCGGGGCCAGGTACCTCTTCTTCAGCTCCTCGGAGCCGGAGAGCATCACCGGGAGCGAGCCCAGCTTGTTCACGGCCGGGATGAGGGAGGATGACGCGCAGACGCGGGCCACCTCCTCGATCACGACGACCGTCGCGAGGGCGTCCGCGCCCGCGCCGCCGTACTCCTCGGGCACGTGCACGGCGTGCAGGTCGTTGGCGACCAGCGCCTCCAGCGCCTCCAGCGGGAAGCGGGCCTCCTCGTCCACCGCGGCGGCATACGGCGCGATCTTCGCCTCGGCCAGCGAGCGGACGGCGTCACGGAGCATGTCGTGCTCCTCGGACGGGCGGTACAGGTCGAAGTCAGCCGATCCGGCCAAGGTCTCTCACGCTCCAACGCTAATTACCGTTAAGTAACCCAAATTTTAGGCGCCCGCCCACGCCAGTGATACGTGAGCTTGGCGACAGCGGGGACATTGCCCGGCGAAGGCCCCGCGCATGCCCCCGATATGCTCGGGCACCGCATCACCATCGTCTCCCCCTGGAGGACCCATGAGCCTCAAGATCACCGTGATCGGCACCGGCTATCTCGGCGCGACACACGCCGCGGCCATGGCCGACCTCGGGTTCGAGGTGCTGGGTCTGGACGTCGTCCCCGAGAAGATCGAGATGCTCCGGCGGGGCGAGGTCCCGATGTACGAGCCCGGCCTGGAGGAGCTGCTGCGCCGGCACGTGGCCGGGATCGAGGGCTCGACCGGGCGGCTGCGCTTCACGACGGACTACGCGGAGGTGGCCGCGTTCGGCGACATCCACTTCGTCTGCGTGAACACCCCGCAGAAGCACGGCGAGTACGCCTGCGACATGAGTTACGTCGACTCCGCCGTCACCTCGCTCGCCCCGCACCTGAGCGGTCCCGCGCTCGTCGTCGGCAAGTCGACCGTGCCCGTGGGGTCCGCCGACCGTCTGGCCCGCATGATCGCCGAGCTGACGCCCGCGGGCGCGGACGTGGAGCTGGCCTGGAACCCGGAGTTCCTGCGCGAGGGCTTCGCCGTGCAGGACACGCTGCACCCGGACCGGATCGTGGTCGGCGTGCGCAGCGAGCGGGCGGAGAAGCTGCTGCGCGAGGTGTACGCCACACCGATCGGCGAGGGCTCCCCGTTCGTGGTCACCGACTTCCCGACCGCGGAACTGGTGAAGACCTCCGCCAACTCCTTCCTGGCCACGAAGATCTCCTTCATCAACGCGATGGCCGAGGTCTGCGAGGCCGCCGGCGGCGATGTGGCCAAGCTGGCCGAGGCCATCGGGCACGACGACCGGATCGGCAGGAAGTTCCTGCGGGCCGGGATCGGCTTCGGCGGCGGCTGCCTGCCCAAGGACATCCGGGCCTTCATGGCGCGCGCCGGTGAGCTGGGCGCGGACCAGGCCCTGACCTTCCTGCGCGAGATCGACTCGATCAACATGCGCCAGCGCGGGCAGATGGTGGAGATGGCCCGGCAGGCGCTGGGCGGCGGGCCGTTCCTCGGCAAGCGGGTCGCGGTGCTCGGCGCCACCTTCAAGCCGGACTCGGACGACGTACGGGACTCCCCCGCGCTCAACGTCGCCGGTCAGATACACCTCCAGGGCGGCCAGGTGACGGTCTACGACCCCAAGGGCATGGACAACGCCCGGCGGGTGTTCCCCACGCTCGGGTACGCCGGCTCCGCGCTGGAGGCCGTGCGCGGCGCGGACGTCGTCCTGCACCTGACCGAGTGGCGGGAGTTCCGCGAGCTGGACCCGGCCGGGCTGGGCGAGGTCGTGGCCGCCCAGGTGATCCTCGACGGGCGCAACGCGCTGGACCCGGAGCTGTGGCGGCGGGCCGGGTGGACGTACCGGGCGATGGGACGCCCGACCGCATAGCCCCACACCGGCGGATATCCCAGACATACCTAGACGTACGCAGACATGTGACGCCGGTTCGGCCGAGGCTCAGTCGGCCGAACCGGCGTCTGCACGCATTGTGCACCACCGGAGCCCGGCGTGAGCAGTGAACTCCCCGTGGATCACGTCTGCTTCGCCCGATAGCGGCGCATCTTCGCGCGCGCCCCGCACACCTGCATCGAGCACCAGCGGCCGCGGCCGGCCGGGCTGCGGTCGTAGTACGCAAAGTGGCACGTGACCGCCTCGCAGGCCTTCAGTCGGGCCCAGGTGCCCGCGACGAGGGCCTCGGCGACAGCGGCCGCGACCCGGGAGAGCAGGGGGCCGCCGTCGGCGGGGGCGAGCGTGGCGGAGCCGTCCCGGGCGTCGACGGCCACCAGCAGGGGCGCCCGCGCCAGCAGCTCGCCCAGCGGTGTCACCGTCCGGTGGGGCGGGTGCCCGGCGTGGGCCAGCAGCGTGGCGCGCAGCGACTCGCGCAGCTCGCGTGCCTGCGGCAGTTCCGCCTCGGGGATCCCCAGGCGCGCCCGGCCCTCCGCCGTGTCGAGCGAGTCGGCGCCCGTCTCGATGTCCAGCGTGTTCACCAGGGACTCGACCAGCGCCAGGCCTCCGGGCGCGGACGATCTCTCACTCATGCCAGCGACGGTACCTCGTGAAACCGGTTGCGTCGTTACCTGCTATACGCCAGCATGCAGTAACGGTTACCGGTTACCCGCTTCAGCGGGTAACACCGTCCCCGACTGGGAGGAACTCATGGCTCTCGCCAAGCTGGGTGTCGTCGTCCTGGACTGTCCCGACCCGCGCGCCCTCGCCGGCTTCTACGCCGAGGTGCTCGGCGGGACCGTGGAGGGCGAGGACGACTGGGTGGACCTGAAGGTGCCGGACGGGTCGGCGCTGGCGTTCCAGAAGGCGCCGGGGTACGTGCCGCCGAAGTGGCCGGCCGCGGACGCCTCGCAGCAGTCCCACCTGGACCTGGTGGTGGACGACCTGGACACGGCGGAGAAGGGGGTGCTGGCACTCGGCGCGCGGCCGCTGGACGCGACGGACCGGGCGCGCGGCTTCCGGGTCTACGCCGACCCCGCCGGGCACCCGTTCTGCCTGTGCGCCTGCTGAGAGGCGTCCGTCAGCCGTCGTGTGCGCCGGACGGCAGGAGGTACACAGCCTCCCGCCGTCCGGTACCGGTACTCACCCGTCCAGTGCGGCGATCGTCGCGTTGGACGGCGTCCGGGTGGCCCGCAGGTCGCGGGCGACGTCCTCCGCGGCACCCAGGACGCGGACCGCGTTCTGCCAGGTGAGCTTGGCCAGGTCGGTCCTGGACCAGCCGCGGTCCAGCAGTTCCGCGATCAGGTTCGGGTAGCCGGAGACGTCGTTCAGGCCGTCGGGGGTGAAGGCCGTGCCGTCGTAGTCGCCGCCGATGCCCAGGTGGTCGATGCCGGCGACCTCGCGCATGTGGTCGAGGTGGTCGGCCACCGTCGCGACCGTGGCGACCGGACGCGGGTTCGCCTCCTCGAAGGCGCGGTGGACCTTCATCGCCTCGGCGGTGGTGTCGAGGTGGTGGAAGCCGTGCGCGCGCATGTTCTCGTCGGCGGCGGACGTCCAGTCCACGGCCGCCTGGAGCACGAACTTCGGCACGAACGTCACCATCGCGATCCCGCCGTTGGCGGGCAGCCGCTCCAGCACGTCGTCCGGGATGTTGCGGGGGTGGTCGCACACGGCCCGCGCGGAGGAGTGCGAGAAGATCACCGGCGCGCTCGTGGTGTCGAGCGCGTCTCGCATGGTCGTCGCGGCCACGTGGGAGAGGTCGACCAGCATGCCGAGCCGGTTCATCTCCCGGACCACCTCGCGGCCGAAGGCCGACAGGCCGCCCACGCCCGGCTCGTCCGTCGCCGAGTCCGCCCAGGCCACGTTGTCGTTGTGGGTGAGCGTCATGTAGCGCACGCCGAGCGCGTACAGCCCGCGCAGCGTGCCGAGGGAGTCGGCGATGGAGTGGCCGCCCTCGGCGCCCATGAGGGAGGCGATCCGGCCGTCCGCGCGGGCCGCCTCCATATCGGCGGCGGTCAGGGCGGGGGCCAGGTCGGCCGGGTGGCGGGCGAGCAGCTGCCGTACGCAGTCGATCTGCTCCAGCGTCGCCGGCACCGGGTCGGGCAGGTCCGCGCGGACGTAGACCGACCAGAACTGGGCGCCGACGCCGCCCTCGCGCAGGCGCGGCAGGTCGGTGTGCAGATGGGCGTTCTGGGGGGTGGCGATGTCGCGGGCGTCGAGGTCGTAGCGGACCTGCTCGCGCAGCGCCCAGGGCAGGTCGTTGTGACCGTCGACGACCGGGAACTCGCGCAGCAGGTCCCGGGCTTCGTTCAGCAAGGACACCGGCGTCACTTCCCCGTGCCGAAGCCGAAGGCGCCGGAGTTCTCGACCTTGGCGCGCAGCCGCTTGCCCTTCTCGGTGGCCTGGTCGTTCAGCTCCTGCTGGAACTCCCGCATCCGGGCGAGCAGTTCCTCGTCGTGCGCGGCGAGGATCCGGGCGGCGAGCAGACCCGCGTTGCGAGCGCCGCCGACCGACACGGTCGCCACCGGGACCCCGGCCGGCATCTGCACGATCGACAGAAGCGAGTCCATGCCGTCCAGGTACTTCAGCGGGACGGGCACGCCGATCACCGGCAGCGGCGTGACGGAGGCGAGCATGCCGGGCAGGTGGGCGGCCCCGCCCGCGCCCGCGATGATCGCCTTCAGTCCGCGCTCCGCCGCGCGCTCGCCGTACGCGATCATCTCGCGCGGCATGCGGTGCGCGGAGACGACGTCGACCTCGTAGGAGATCTCGAACTCGTCGAGCGCCTCGGCGGCGGCCTCCATGACGGGCCAGTCGGAGTCCGACCCCATGACGATGCCAACAACTGGGCTCATTCGGTGATGGTGCCTCTCAGGTAGCCGGCTGCGTGACGGGCGCGTTCCAGCACGTCGTCCAGGTCGTCGCCGTAGGTGTTGACGTGGCCGACCTTGCGGCCGGGCTTCACGTCCTTGCCGTACATGTGGATCTTGAGCTGGGGGTCGCGGGCCATGCAGTGCAGGTACGCGGAGTACATGTCGGGGTAGTCGCCGCCGAGGACGTTCGCCATGACGGTCCACCTGGCGCGCGGGCGGGGGTCGCCGAGCGGCAGGTCGAGGACCGCGCGGACGTGGTTGGCGAACTGGGAGGTGATGGCGCCGTCCATCGACCAGTGGCCGGAGTTGTGCGGGCGCATCGCCAGCTCGTTGACGAGGATGCGACCGTCGCGGGTCTGGAACAGCTCGACGGCGAGGTGGCCGACGACACCGAGTTCCTTGGCGATGGTCAGCGCGAGCTGCTCGGCCTGGAGGGCAAGGCTCTCGTCCAGGTCGGGGGCCGGGGCTATCACGGTGTCGCAGACGCCGTTCACCTGCTGCGACTCCACGACCGGGTAGGCCACGGCCTGGCCGTGCGGGGAGCGTACGACGTTGGCGGCCAGCTCCCGGACGAAGTCGACCTTCTCCTCGGCGAGGACGGGCACGCCGGCGCGGAAGGGCTCGGCGGCCTCCTCGACGGAGTCGACCACCCACACGCCCTTGCCGTCGTAACCGCCGCGGACGGTCTTGAGGACCACGGGGAAACCGTCACCCTCGGCCGCGAAGGCGGCCACGTCCCGCGGGTCGCTCACGATGCGGTGCCGCGGGCAGGGCACGCCGATCGCATCGAGCTTCGCGCGCATCACACCCTTGTCCTGGGCGTGCACGAGCGCGTCGGGGCCGGGGCGTACGGGGATGCCGTCCGCCTCCAGGGCCCGCAGGAGCTCGGTGGGGACGTGCTCGTGATCGAAGGTGATCACGTCGCAGCCCCGCGCGAACGCGCGCAGCGTGTCCAGGTCGCGGTAGTCGCCGATGACGACATCGCTCACCACCTGCGCCGCGGAGTCCTGGGGAGTGTCACTGAGGAGCTTGAACCTGATGCCCAACGGGATGCCCGCCTCGTGTGTCATACGAGCGAGCTGGCCACCGCCGACCATGCCGACTACCGGGAACGTCACGCTCCTAGGGTATCGGCCGCCGCGGTGCGGCCCGCTTCCGCGCCCGCCGGGGCGGTGCCGGCGCCTCGCGGGGACGTCACCCGCCGCACTGACGTACGCATCCGACCGCGCCGACGTGCCCGTCGACGCTCTTACCAGTCGCTTCGAGGGCTCTTTCCCGCCTTTTCCCGGACTCTTTCCGACCTGTTCCCGAGCTGATGCCTTGTCCACAGGCGCGGGCGTGGAGCGCTGGTTAGCATGGCCGGGTTGACCGAACCGACCGAGACGGGGGCCTGCACGACCATGGAACATGGTTCCTCGGGGCTTCGACCGGCGCCCCAGGCGCCCCACGGCGCGCTACGCAGGCGCGTGGACCAGCTGTGGCGCGAGGTCGTGAAGTTCGGCGCGGTGGGCGGAGCAGGGCTGCTGGTCAACCTGCTCGTGTTCAACCTGGTGCGGCACGTGACCGGACTTCAGGTGGTGCGGGCCAGTGTCATCGCGACCGTCGTCGCGATCGCCTTCAACTACGTCGGCTTCCGCTACTTCACGTACCGGGACCGCGAAAATAGCGGGCGCACCCGGGAACTGACGCTGTTCCTCCTGTTCAGCGTGGTCGGCCTGGTGATCGAGAACGGCGTGCTGTATCTGGCGACGTACGGCTTCGGCTGGGACAGCCCGCTGCAGAGCAACGTCTTCAAGTTCCTCGGCATCGGCGTCGCGACCCTGTTCCGCTTCTGGTCGTACCGCACCTGGGTCTTCCGCACCCTGCCGGCCCGGGAGACCGTGGCGGGCGCGGAGTCCTTCCTCGAGACCGAGTCGAAGAAGCCCCGGCCCGAGGTCTTCCGCTAGGACCTGCCGGTCCTGGCTCTTCCGCTGGGTCCCGCCGGTGCCGGCCGCGGTCAGCGCACCGTCGGGTGGTCCTCCGACTGCTTCTTCAGCGGCGGGGTGCGGGACAGGAACAGGCCGAAGACGGGCGGCTGGGCCTGGAGCAGTTCCAGGCGGCCGCCGTCGGCCTCGGCGAGGTCGCGGGCGACGGCCAGCCCGATGCCCGTGGAGTTGCGGCCGCTGATGGTGCGCTCGAAGATTCGGGCGCCCAGGTCGGCGGGGACGCCGGAGCCCTCGTCGGTGACCTCCACCACGGCCTGGTTTCCGGTCACGCGAGTGCGCAGCGCCACCGTGCCGCCGCCGTGCATCAGGGAGTTCTCGATCAGCGCGGCCAGCACCTGCGCGACGGCGCCCGGCGTGCCCACGGCCTGGAGGTGCCGCTTGCCGGAGCTGACGATCGCCCGGCCGACGCTGCGGTAGGCGGGGCGCCACTCGGCGATCTGCTGCTGGATGACCTCGTCGAGGTCGAAGGAGACGGCGGAGCCGGTACGGGGGTCGCGGGAGTTGGTCAGCAGGCGGTCCACCACGTCGGTCAGCCGCTCGACCTGGGCGAGCGCGACGTTCGCCTCCTCCTTCACCGTGTCCGGGTCGTCGGTGAGGGTGATCTCCTCCAGGCGCATGGACAGCGCGGTCAGCGGCGTACGCAGCTGGTGGGAGGCGTCGGCGGCGAGCCGCCGCTCGGCGGTCAGCATGCGGGCGATGCGCTCGGCCGATCCGTCGAGCACGTCCGCGACCCGGTCCAGCTCCGGGACGCCGTAGCGCTTGTGGCGGGGGCGCGGGTCGCCGGATCCGAGGCGCTCGGCGGTCTCGGCGAGGTCGGTCAGCGGGGAGGCGAGCCGGTTGGCCTGGCGGACGGCGAGCAGCACCGCGGCGACCACCGCGAGCAGCGCCACCAGGCCGATGATCAGCAGGGTGCGGCCGACCTCGCGGGTCACCGAGGAACGGGGCTCCTCCACCCGGACGGTCTCGCCCTGCTCCCCCTTGGCCGTGGAGTGGATCACGTCGCCGGACGGTTTGGCGCCGACCTTGATGGGCTGCTGGCCGGGGATGCCGATCACGGCGTACTGGCCGTCGGCCATCTGGTTGCGCAGGACGTCGGCGTTGACCGTGGCCGCGCCGAGCAGCCTGCTGTCGACGATGCTGGCCAGCCGCAGTGCCTCGGAGTCGACCCGCTCCTGGGCGCTGCTGCTGATGGTGCGGGTCTCGACGATCACCAGGGACAAGCCGAAGACGGCGATCACGACCAGGACCACGGCAAGCGTGGACTGGATCAGTCGGCGGCGCATGTCCTCCTACCTGACGAAAGCGCGGGGCGGCCGGCTCAGCTCTTCTCGAATCGGAAACCCACGCCGCGCACGGTCGCGATGTACCGGGGGTTCGCGGCGTCGTCGCCGAGCTTCTTGCGCAGCCAGGAGATGTGCATGTCGAGGGTCTTGGTGGACGACCACCAGGTGGTGTCCCAGACCTCGCGCATCAGCTGGTCGCGGGTGACGACCCGGCCCGCGTCCCGCACGAGCACCCGGAGCAGGTCGAACTCCTTGGCGGTGAGCTGGAGCTCCTCGTCGCCCATCCACGCGCGGTGGGACTCGACGTCGATGCGCACGCCGTGCGTGGCGGGCGGCTGCTGCGGCTCGGCGGCGCCGCGCCGCAGCAGGGCCCGGACGCGGGCGAGCAGTTCGGCGAGCCGGAAGGGCTTGGTGACGTAGTCGTCGGCGCCCGCGTCGAGACCGACGACGGTGTCCACCTCGTCGGCGCGCGCGGTCAGGATCAGAATGGGCACCGTGTGGCCGTCGGAGCGCAGCCGGCGGGCGACCTCCAGGCCGTCCATGCCGGGCAGCCCGAGGTCCAGCACGACCAGGTCGACACCGCCCTGCATTCCGGCGTCGAGCGCGGCGGGTCCGTCCTCACGCACCTCGACCTCGTAACCTTCCCTGCGCAGTGCGCGGGCCAGCGGCTCCGAGATGGACGCGTCGTCCTCGGCGAGCAGTACACGGGTCATGAGCCGATGGTAGTCCGCCCGCGCCGCCCGCTGGGGTGGTCCCGCGGTGTGATCGGCACACGCGGTTCTTACCTTGCGGCCGGTCGGGTGCCGCCTGTGCGGCCCTGTGGCACGGACCGGTCGGCACGGAATGCGATCCTTTGAGGCCTTGGTAATAGACCTTCGAAAGCCGGGCAGGGTTCCCCAGCGACCTGTGATCCATGTCTCAAGTCCTTCCATATCCGGCAGTGTCCTGCCGTATGGTGGCTTGAACGTCTGATGCACACAGGGGACCTTTGGCGATCGTCTTGACGCTGAAGGTCTCTTTTGTGGGCGGGTCGGCCCCAACCGGCCCGGGAAGAATGACCTAGGGCCGGGCCTCGTACGCGCGTCGACGCGAGCAGAGGTGTGGATCCCGGTGGCCGTCGTCCGCCGCTTCGCGATCCGGAGCGGGATCCCCCTGGGCGTGGGGTGGACCTCGGGCCTGCCGGTGCCGGCCACCCCCACCGGGCGCGTACCCGCCGAGGGCGGCGCGTCCCGACCAGCAAGGAACGACCATGGCGTCCAGCCTGACGAAGGACTCGGTCCATCCGGGCACCCCCGGTTCCGAGAAGACCTTCTTCGGCCACCCCCGCGGCCTGGCCACCCTCTTCATGACCGAGATGTGGGAGCGCTTCAGCTTCTACGGTATGCGAGCCCTTCTCGTCGTGTACCTGCTCTCCGGCGGCCCCGACGCCAAGAAGGGGAGCATGACCGGTGGCCTCGGCATGGATCTGGCCACCACCACCGCCATCTACTCCGTCTACCTGTCGATGGTGTACCTGCTCGCCATGCCCGGCGGGTGGCTGGGCGACCGCGTCTGGGGTCCCCGCAAGACGGTGGCGATCGCCGCGATCACGATCATGGCGGGCCACACGGTGCTGGCGCTGCCCGGCGGCCAGGCGCCCTTCTTCGCCGGTCTCGCGCTGGTCGCGCTCGGCTCCGGCCTGCTGAAGGCCAACATCTCCACCATGGTCGGCCACCTCTACAAGGGCGCGGACGACCCGCGCCGCGACGGTGGCTTCACGATCTTCTACATGGGCATCAACATGGGTGCCTTCTTCGCGCCGCTGATCATCGGCACCGTCGGCCAGCAGGTCAGCTGGCACCTGGGCTTCGGCCTCGCCGCCGTGGGCATGGCGATCGGCCTCGCGGCCTTCCTCATCGGCACCCGGAACCTGAGCCCGCAGAGCAACGTCGTTCCCAAGCCGCTGGACACCGCCGAGCGCGCCTCCTGGCTGCGCAAGGGCCTGACCTGGCTCGCCGTCGCCGCCGTCTTCTACGGCATCGTCGGTTTCACCGGCCACTTCACCCTGAACTGGGCGATGATCCCGCTCACCGTCATCGGTCTGGTCATCCCGGCCGGCGTCCTGCTGCGCATCAAGCGCGACAAGGAGCTGTCGACCGTCGAGCAGTCCAAGATGACCGGCTACATCTGGTTCTTCGTCGCGGCCGCCGCCTTCTGGATGATCTACGACCAGGGCGGTTCCACGGTCCAGGCGTTCGGTGAGACCAAGACCTCCTCCTCGCTGCTGGGCTTCGGCTTCCCGTCCTCCTGGTACCAGTCGCTGAACCCGGTGTTCATCATGGCCCTGGCCCCGGTCTTCGCCTGGTTCTGGCTGTGGCTGAGCCGCAAGGGCAAGGAGCCGAGCACCGTCGCGAAGTTCGCGGCCGCCCTGTTCTTCATCGGCGTCTCGTTCTTCTTCTTCCTGCTGCCGCTGGGCATGGCCAACGGCGACACCCTGGTCAGCCCGATGTGGCTGGTCGGCATCTACCTGATCCAGACCGTCGGCGAGCTGTGCCTCTCCCCGGTCGGCCTGTCGGTGACGACGAAGATGGCGCCGGCCAAGTACGCCAGCCAGATGATGGGCGTGTGGTTCCTCGCGGTCACCGCGGGCGACTCCATCACGAGCCTGCTGTCCAACCCCGCCGTGGCCGGTGTCGACCTCAGCGGCACGGGGGCGGTCACCCTGGAGGCGGTCCTCGCCGTCCTCGCCGGTGTCGCGGTCTACATGTACCGCCGGAAGGTGAAGTCCCTGATGGGTGACGTCCACTGACGTCACCCCTCCGATCGCCGAAAGGGCCGCCCCTCGTGGGGCGGCCCTTTCGTGTCGCGGTCTTTTCTGTGTCGCGCTCCTGGTGTTGCGGTCGCCGTCGGGCCTCGCCGAGCGGCTCCGCGTTCAGGCGGGTGCCCCCAGCTCGGCCCACACTCTCTTGCCGGTGACGCCGGGAGCGCGGACGACACCCCAGTCCAGGCACAGCCGCTGGACGATGAACATGCCGTGGCCGCCGGGGCGGCCGGCGCGGTGCGGGGTGCGCGGGGCGGGCTGGCCGGTGCCGCGGTCGGAGACCTCGATGCGGATCACCTTGTTGTCGCAGGTGATCTCCAGCTGGTCGGGTCCCTCGGCGTGCAGGCAGGCGTTGGTGACCAGTTCGGAGACGACGAGGAGCACGTCCTCGGCAGCGGCCCGCCGGTCGGCGGTCGCGGCGGGCAGCCAGCCCCACGCGTACAACGCCTGGCGGGTGAAGTCGCGGGCGAGCGGCACGACGCCGCTCTCGCCGTCGAAGCTCAGCCTGCGGATCTGGCGACTCCCGGACGGGGCCGCCGGCACGGCCGTCGCACCCCCTGTGGGTACCGCGCCCGTCGGCGCGTCCCCCTCGGTCACCCCGGAAGCGCCGCTGGGCTCCGGGCCGCGGTCGCCCGGCGAGTAAGGCCGGGTGGTGCTCATCAGCGCATCACCTCACCGATTCACCAGTTCACGATTCAAAAGTCACCAGTCACTTCACACGTACACGCTCTGCACGTCCGTACACACGCCGAAACCCCGGTCGTCGGCTCCCGCGGGGGCGACCGATCCACTCAGGATGTCTCCTGCCCGACCGATCGGGGGGAACACCCCCGTTTTCGGCCCGCCGTGCGTGCGCCCGGCATACGCCGGGCCCGGAACACGGAAGGGGCACGTCGACGAACCCGAGGCCGGCTCAGCCGGCCTCGTCGGCCAGGGCGTCCTCCAGGGAGTCGTGCACGGTGAAGACCGCGTCCGCCCCTGTGATCTCGAACACGCGGGCCACCACCGGCAGCATCCCGGCCAGATGCACACCCCCTCCGGCCGCCTCTGCCTTCAGCCGCGCGCCCAGCAGCACGTTCAGCCCCGTGGAGTCGCAGAACTCCAGGCGTGAACAGTCCACCACCAGGCGCGAGCGCCCCTTGTCGAGGCACTCCTCGAGCGGTTCGCGCAGCAGGTCGGCCGTGTGGTGATCGAGCTCACCCGCCGGCGTCACGACGGCACTGGAACCCTCTTGCCGCACCTCCACCAGAAGCCGGCCCGACTGTGCGCTGCCGACCGTCCCGCGGTCCATGCCGTCCCTCTCTCCCGGGTTCTTGGCTGCTGACTGACGCCCTCGAACACTACGCCTTCCCTCACCGCTCCGGCAGCCGAACATCCGCACACAAACGGACATACCCCCACATGAGGAACTTGCGGCGGTGTTGGGAAAGCGGGTAGGGCTAGTAGGGACCCGCACCCGACACGGCCGGCTTTGGAGGCGCCGCACACCGCAGTGCACAAATTGGCTTCGGCAGCCATATGCCGAGAACGATGGAGGACATCATGTCACCCCGGCTCGACGCATCGCATACCCAGATGGCGACGTCGGCATCCCCAGCGGAGCACCTGGATCCCATCGAGTTCCACGACGTACGCGCCGAGCGGGCCGATCAGGCCGACGCACTGGCCGGACTTCCGGACATCCCCCCGTACGACGAGGTGGCCCCCGACGACGCCCGGGCCTTGTCCAAGGCCCTCTTCGAGCGGCTGGAGTCCCTCGAGGAAGGCACCCACGCCTACTCGTACGTCCGCAACACGCTCGTCGAGCTCAACCTCGCGCTCGTCAAGTTCGCCGCCTCCCGCTTCCGCTCCCGCAGCGAGCCGATGGAGGACATCATCCAGGTCGGCACCATCGGCCTGATCAAGGCGATCGACCGGTTCGAACTGTCCCGGGGCGTTGAGTTCCCGACGTTCGCGATGCCCACCATCATCGGCGAGATCAAGCGGTTCTTCCGCGACACCTCATGGTCCGTGCGCGTCCCGCGCCGGCTCCAGGAACTGCGCCTCGACCTCGCCAAGGCCGGTGACGAACTGGCCCAGCGGCTCGACCGCGCCCCCACGGTCGCCGAACTCGCCGAGCACCTCGGCCTGTCCAACGACGAGGTGGTGGAAGGCATGGCCGCCTCGAACGCCTACACCGCGTCGTCGCTGGACGCCCAACCCGAGGAGGACGACTCCGAGGGCGCCCTCGCGGACCGCATCGGCTACGAGGACCACGGGCTCGAAGGCATCGAGTACGTCGAGGCGTTGAAGCCGCTGATCGCCCAGCTGCCCTCCCGGGACCGGAAGATCCTGTCCCTGCGGTTCGTGGCCAATATGACCCAGTCGGAGATCGGCGAGGAACTCGGCATCTCGCAGATGCACGTCTCCCGGCTGCTCTCCCGGACGCTCGGACAACTGCGCAAGGGGCTGACACTCGAGGAGTGACGGCGTGACGGGTGAAGGCGTGACGGGGTGAAGGGGACATTTCCGTCCGGTGCCGTCGATGGCGCCGGGCGGACCGCGGCCCCAGCGCCTCGGCCCGTGCGGGGCGTGCGGCCCGTCCGGGACGTGCGGGGCGTGCGCCGAGAAACCCGCCGCCCTGGCGCCGTTACCCCGGGAAACCCTGGGCAACCTCTTTCCCCCGGGGCCCGCTTCCCCCACTATGGGTCACCCCCATACCGGCCGGTACGTTCGGAGTCCGGCCATGCCACCAGGGGTGCGAGGAGGGCGGGGCAATGGCTCGGGCCGACGGGACCGACGACGGCGGCGTCGAGACCGGGGACACGGGCGGCGGACCGCACGAGGACGCCTCGGACACACGACTCATCGAACTGCTCCGCGCCGACACTCCGACCGTCTATCCGGCACTGCGCGAACTGCGCGCCCGCCACCTGCCCCGGGTCCTGGCCCACGCCCGGCACTGCACCGCAGGCGAGTCGGCCGCCCGTCAACTCGCGGCGCAGGCGTTCACCCTCGCCGCCCGCGAGACAGCGCGCGGTGCGGACCCGGGGGTCCCGGTCCGGCTGCGCCTGCTGCTGCTCACCGCCCGGCTGACCGCCGCCTGGGCGCGGGACGAGCGGTCCGGCGGCGTCGACCCCGGGTTGCTGCTGGTCCTGAACACGGCCGGCCCCGAGGGCCCCGTACCGCCTCTGCTCAGCGCCTTCCGGTCGCTGCCGACCCGCGTCCAGGGCCTGGTCTGGTACGGGATCGCGGAGCAGGAACCCGAGGAGCGGACGGCCAGGTTCCTCGGCCTCACCCGCCAGGACGTGGTGCACGGCACCCCGCAGGCGCTCAAGGCGTTGGCCCAGGCCTGTCTGAGGACGCGTCTGGCCGCCTCGGACGACCCGCGCTGCGGTGACTTCCGCCGGCTCATCGAGGAGGCGGTACGGCCGGACCACCCCCGCGCGAGCCTGGACCTGCACGACCACATGGCCCGCTGCGGCCACTGCTGGGCCGCGTTCGAGGAGCAGTCCGCCCTGCGCGACCACCCGCGCACCGCGGTGGCCGAGGGCCTGCTGCCCTGGGGCGGCGCCGCCTACGTCGCACGGCGTCCTGCCGATCCGCCTCCGGGAGCTCGGGCGCGGGCCGCCGCCTGGCCGCCCTCCCGCCGCTACGCGCTGGCCTCGGCGGCGCTCGGCGTGGCCCTCGCACCGCTGCTGCTGTTCCTGCTCGCCTCGAACGACGGCACACCGCACCAGCGGGCAGCGGGCGCGGTGACCGTGCCCACGCCGCCGGTACGGGTCACGGTGACGGCCACGGTGTCGGCGACCCCGTCCGCACCCTCTCCGTCCGCGACCTCCCGGCCGCCCTCCCGGCATCCGTCCCCCGAACCGACGCCGGGCCGCTCCCGGACGGCGCGCCCGAAGCCGCCGCCCAGCCCGTCGCCCTCGCCGGTGCGTCCGCCCGGCGCGTCCTACGCGCAGGTGGTGAACGCCGCCTCGGGCCGCTGCCTGGACGTGGTCGGCGACTTCGACAACGGCACGGACGTCGCCACCGCCCCGTGCGGGTCCGCGTCCAGCCAGCGCTGGCGGTTCGACGCCTCGCGCCAGGTGCTCCAGTCGGCGGCGGACCCCGATTTCTGCCTGGACAGCCGCGGTTCCGTGGAAAACGGCGTGGGAATCTGGAGGTGCTCGTCGGCCGACGGCAGGAACGGCCGCAATCTGCGCTTCACCGTCGACCCGGACGGCGTGATCCGCCCGGCCATCGCCACCGGGACCGCCCTCACCCCGCATCCGGACGGCTACCTCTCCCTCGACCCACGCGGTGGAGGTATGGCGCAGAAGTGGCGGGCGGGCAGCGCCTGACCGGTCCCGGGCGGGACCCGGGCGGCCGGTGGGGCGTCTTCCCTCGGTCTCCTGCGACTCGATCCGCCGGACAGGCCCTGCTCAGACCTCGCGTACGCCGCGCCGCCAGACCTGGGTGACCAGCGGAACGCCCGGCCGGTAGGCCAGGTGGACGTGGCTGGGCGCGTCCAGGACGGCGAGGTCGGCGTGGGCGCCCGGGGACAGACGGCCGACGTCGTCGCGGCGCAGGGCCCTCGCGCCGCCCGCCGTCGCCGCCCAGACCGCCTCGTCCGGCGTCATGCCCATGTCCCGTACAGCGAGCGCGATGCAGAAGGGCACCGAGGAGGTGAACGACGAGCCCGGGTTGCAGTCGGTGGACAGGGCGACCGTGACACCCGCGTCGAGGAGGCGGCGGGCGTCGGGCCACCGGGCGCGGGTGGAGAACTCGGCGCCGGGCAGGAGGGTGGCGACCGTGTTCCCGTTCGCCAGCGCGTCCACGTCCGCGTCGGTCAGGTGGGTGCAGTGGTCTGCGCTGGCCGCGTCCAGCTCGACGGCGAGCTGGACGCCGGGGCCGTAGGTGAGCTGGTTGGCGTGGATGCGCGGGAGCAGGCCCTTGGCCTTGCCCGCGGTGAGGATCGCCCGGGCCTGGTCACCGTCGAAGGCGCCCTTCTCACAGAAGACGTCGACCCAGCGGGCGTGCGGGGCGCAGGCGTCCAGCATCTCCCCGGTGACCAGGGCGACGTATGCCGCCGGGTCCTCGGCGTAGTCCGGGGAGACGATGTGGGCACCGAGGTAGGTGACCTCGTCGGTGTGCGTGGCGGCGATGCGCAGGGCGCGGGCCTCGTCGGCGACGGTGAGGCCGTAGCCGGACTTGGTCTCGAAGGTGGTCGTGCCCTGGCGCAGGGCCTCGGCGAGGTAGTGGGTGAGGTTGGCCTCCAGCTCCGCGTCGGTGGCGGCGCGGGTGGCGGCGACCGTGGTGCGGATGCCGCCCGCGCTGTAGGCCCGGCCGGACATGCGGGCGTTGAACTCCTCGGTGCGGTCGCCCGCGAAGACCAGGTGGGAGTGGGAGTCGACGAAGCCGGGGATCACCGCCCGGCCGCCGGCGTCGACCCGGTTGTCAGTGGCGGGTGCTTTGCTGGATTCACCGGTCCACGCGATGCGGTCGCCCTCGATGACGACGGCCGCGTCCCGGACCAGTCCGAGGGGGGATCCGTCACCGAGGGAGGGGTCGTTGGTGACCAGTGTGGCGATGTTGGTGATGACGGTGCTGCTCATGGTGTCCTCAGGGGTGACGGGGGGATTCATCCGCGCAGTGCCTCGACGGCGCCTGCCAGCGCCGACGGCACGTCCGGTACGAGGGTGTGGGCGCCGTCCCGCACGATGTGCCGACCGGCCACGACCGTATGGCGTACGTCCGCGGCGGTCGCCGCGAATACGGCCGTCTCGGCGCCGAGCCTGGGCAGCGTCCCCGCTGTCCTGACCGAGTCCAGCGCGATCGTCGTGAAGTCGGCGAGGGCGCCGGGGGTGAGGCTGCCGGCGTCGGACCAGCCGAGGGCGGCATGCCCGTCGGCGGTGGCGGCGCGCAGCAGGGCCGCGGCCGTCCAGTGACCGCGGGTGCGGGTGCGCAGCCGCTCGTTCAGCTCCATCGCGCGGGCCTCTTCGAGCAGGTCGATGACGGCGTGGCTGTCGGAGCCGAGGGAGAGCGGGGAGCCGGCGCGCTGGAGGGCGGCGGCGGGTCCGATGCCGTCGGCCAGGTCCCGCTCGGTGGTCGGGCACATGCAGGTGCCGGTGCCGGATCCGCCGAGCAGGGCGATGTCCTCGTCGGTCAGGTGGGTGTTGTGCACGCCGGTCGTGCGCGGGCCGAGGACGCCGTGGTCGGCCAGCAGCCGGGCCGGGGTGCAGCCGTGGGCTGCCTGGCAGGCGTCGTTCTCGGCGGTCTGCTCCGACAGGTGCACATGGAGCGGGGCCCGCCGCTCCTCGGCCCACCGCGCCACCGTCGCCAGTTCCCGCGCGGGCACGGCCCGTACGGAGTGCACGGCGGCACCGATCCGCGCGTGATCCCGTTCCTTGAGAACTGAACAGCGTTCGGCCCAGGCCTCGGCCGTCCCGTCGGAGAAGCGGAGCTGGTGGGTGTCGGGCGGCTGACCGAACCCGGAGGACAGGTAGCAGGTGTCGAGGAGGGTGATGCGGATTCCGGCTTCGGCGGCGGCCTCGATCAGGGCCTCGCCCATCGCGTTCGGGTCGGCGTACCGGGCGCCTCCCCGGGCGTGGTGGACGTAGTGGAACTCGCCGACGGCGGTGATGCCGGCCAGCGCCATCTCGGCGTACACCGCGCGGGCCAGCGCGTGGTACGTCTCGGGGGTGAGCCGGCCGGCGGTGGCGTACATGACCTCGCGCCAGGTCCAGAACGTCCCGGAGCCGACCTGGACGGTGCCGCGCAGAGCCCGGTGGAAGGCGTGGCTGTGCGCGTTGGCGAGTCCCGGGATCGTGAGTCCCCGCAGCACCTCGGCTCCCGGCGGAGGGACGGGCACGTCGCTGCGGACGGCCGCGATGCGGCCGCCGCGCACGTCGAGGGCCACGCCCGGCTCGACATGGGTGCCGAGCCAGGCCTGCTCCAGCCAGTACGTCCGCGTCTGCTCGGTGGGGGTCACGTGCAGGCCAGCCCTTCCAGTACGTCGGCGAGCGCGCGCACCCCGGCCACGCAGTCGTCCTCGGCCGCGAACTCGGCCGGGGAGTGCGAGACACCGGTGGGGTTGCGCACGAACAGCATGGCGGTCGGGACGCTCCCGGAGAGGATTCCGGCGTCGTGTCCGGCACCCGTGCCGAGCACCGGCACCTTCGGGTGGGTGTCCGTGCCCAGGAGGCGGGCGAGTTCGTCGCGCAGGGCGTGGTCGAACTCGACGACGGGCGTGAAGGACTCGCGGACCACGTCCAGGTCGACGCCGTGCGCGGCGGCGTACTCACGGGCCGCCTTCTCGACACCGGTGACCACGGTGTCCAGGGTCGCCTGATCGGCGGCGCGGGAGTCGAGCCAGCCGCGCACCAGGGACGGGATCGCGTTGACGCCGTTCGGCTCGACGGCGATCTTGCCGAAGGTGGCGACGGCACCGGCGAGCGTTGCCTCGCGCCGGGCGGCGAGCACGGTCTCGGCGTACGACAGCATCGGGTCGCGCCGGTCGACGAGCCGGGTGGTGCCCGCGTGGTTGGCCTCGCCCCGGAAGTCGAACCGCCACCGCCCGTGCGGCCAGATGGCGCTGGCCACACCGACGGGGTCGCCGGTCAGGTCGAGGGCGCGTCCCTGCTCGACATGCAGTTCGACGAAGGCGCCGATGCTCGCGAGCCGCTCCGGGTCGGGGCCGATGGCGTCGGGGTCATACCCGGCGGCCTCCATGGCCCTGGGCAGCGTGACCCCGTCGGCGTCGGTGAGCCGGTGCGCCTGCTCGACGGTGAGCTGCCCGGCGGTCAGCCGCGACCCGGTGCAGGCCAGCCCGAACCGGGCGCCCTCCTCGTCACCGAAGTTGACGAGGGCCAGCGGCTTGGTGAACCGCGCGTTCCTGCCGCGCAGTTCGTCGAGGGCGGCGAAGGAGGACACGACGCCCAGGGGCCCGTCGAAGGCCCCGCCGTCGGGCACGGAGTCGAGGTGCGACCCGGCGACCACGGCGTCCCCGGCCGCGGGGTCCCCGAGCCAGGCCCACTGGTTGCCGTTGCGGTCGACCTCGTAGGCCAGCCCGCGGTCCTCGGCCTGCTGCCGGAACCAGGCCCGGCACTCGGCGTCGGCCGCGGTCCAGGCGAATCGCCGGTAGCCGCCGGACTCGGGGTGGCGCCCGACGGGGAGCAGCTCCCGCCACATCGTGTGGAAGGAGTCGCCCACGGCAGGCGACGGGGTCCGCGCCGGGGCCGGGCGGACCTCGCTCGGGTTGGCCGTATGCCGCGTCACGCCTCCTCACCCTCGCGCATGGGCACGCGCACTCCGCGTTCGCCGGCCACCGACTCCGCGATGTCGTACCCGGCGTCCACGTGCCGGATCACGCCCATGCCGGGGTCGTTGGTGAGCACCCGCCGGATCTTCTCCCCGGCGAGCGCGGTGCCGTCGGCGACCGTCACCTGGCCGGCGTGGATGGACCGTCCCATGCCGACGCCGCCACCGTGGTGGATCGACACCCACGACGCGCCCGACGCCACGTTCACCATCGCGTTCAGCAGCGGCCAGTCGGCGATCGCGTCGGAGCCGTCGAGCATGGCCTCGGTCTCCCGGTACGGGGAGGCGACGGAGCCGCAGTCGAGGTGGTCGCGGCCGATCACGATCGGCGCCTGGAGCTCACCGCTCGCGACCATGTCGTTGAACCGCTCGCCCGCCTTGTCGCGCTCGCCGTAGCCGAGCCAGCAGATGCGCGCGGGCAGGCCCTGGAAGTGGACGCGCTCGCCGGCCATCTTCATCCAGCGCGCCAGGGACTCGTTCTCGGGGAACAGTTCCAGGATCGCCTTGTCGGTCTTGGCGATGTCGGACGCCTCACCCGACAGCGCGGCCCAGCGGAACGGGCCCTTGCCCTCGCAGAACAGCGGTCGGATGTAGGCGGGGACGAACCCGGGGAAGGCGAACGCCCGCTCATACCCGGCGAGTTGGGCCTCACCGCGGATCGAGTTGCCGTAGTCGAAGACCTCGGCGCCGGCGTCCATGAAGCCGACCATGGCCTCGACGTGCCGGGCCATGGACTCGCGGGCCCGGGTGGTGAAGCCGGCCGGGTCCTTGGCGGCGGCGTCGGCCATGTCCTCGAAGTCGACGCCCACCGGGAGGTAGGACAGCGGGTCGTGGGCGGAGGTCTGGTCGGTGACGATGTCGATGGGCGCGCTCATCGCGAGCAGCTGCGGGACGAGTTCGGCCGCGTTGCCGAGGACGCCGATGGACAGGGCCTTGCGCTGGTCGCGCGCCTCAACGGCCAGCTGGAGGGCCTGCTCCAGAGAGTCGGCCTTCACGTCGAGGTAGCGGTGCTCGATGCGCCGGTCGATGGCGCGCGGGTCGCAGTCGATGCAGATGGCCACGCCGTCGTTCATGGTGACGGCGAGCGGCTGGGCGCCGCCCATGCCGCCGAGGCCGGCGGTCAGGGTGATCGTCCCGGCGAGCGTGCCGCCGAACTTCTTCGCGGCGACAGCGGCGAAGGTCTCGTAGGTGCCCTGGAGGATGCCCTGGGTGCCGATGTAGATCCAGGAGCCGGCGGTCATCTGGCCGTACATGGTCAGGCCGAGGGCCTCCAGGCGGCGGAATTCCTCCCAGTTGGCCCAGTCGCCGACGAGGTTGGAGTTGGCCAGCAGCACGCGCGGGGCCCACTCGTGGGTCTGCATGACGCCGACCGGCCGGCCGGACTGGACGAGCATGGTCTCGTCGGCCTTGAGGGTCCTCAGCGTGCGGACCATGGCGTCGAAGGAGCGCCAGTCGCGGGCCGCCTTGCCGGTGCCGCCGTAGACGACGAGCTTGTCGGGGTGCTCGGCGACCTCGGGGTCGAGGTTGTTCTGGAGCATCCGCAGGGCGGCTTCCTGCTGCCATCCCAGGGCGCTCAGTTCCGTACCGCGCGGCGCTCGTACGGGGCGGGGTCCTGACATGGTCTGCCTCCTGGTGGGTGCTCCCGGCTGATTGTTACTGCGACTATTCACATCCTGGCGTCATGAATAGAGCTAGTCAATACATGTGCACGGGCCGGCCCGCCCGGCCGGCGGATGTTTGGCCCGCTCCAGGTCAGGAAGGCAGGACCTGAAGGCACACCGACGGGACCGGGGGACACGGCATGGACGACGGCATGGACCAGAACCACGGCGACGGGATCGGCGAGGCGGACCGCGAGCGGGCGGTGCGGCGGGACGAGGCGGTGCGGGCCGCGGTGGCGCAGGGGCTGCTCGGCCCCGGCTCCCCCATCGTGGGCCTGCTCGACGTCACCGGCATCCGGGAGTCCGCGGCGGCGCTCCGGGCGGCGTTCGAGGCGGTGCTGGCGCCGGGGACTCCGGCGCTGCACGCCTTCGCGGTCAAGGCGACCCCGCTCGTGCCCGTCCTGCGGCTGCTGCACGAGGAGGGCATCGGCGCCGAGGTGGCCAGCCCGGGGGAACTGGCGCTGGCGCGGGCGGCCGGGGTGCCGCCCGCCCGTACCGTCCTGGACTCACCGGCCAAGACCCCGGCCGAACTGCGCGAGGCGCTGGAACTCGGTATCGCCGTCAACGCCGACAACCCGCAGGAGCTGGCCCGCATCGACGCCCTGGTGGGCTCCGCCATCCCTCGCTCACCGCTCGGGATTCGGGTGAATCCGCAGGTCGGCGGGGGTTCCATCGAGGCGCTGTCGACGGCCACGGCGACCTCGAAGTTCGGGGTGGCGCTCCGTGACGAGGGCGCCCGCGAGTGGGTCGTGCAGGCGTATCTGGACCGGCCGTGGCTGACCCGGCTGCACGCCCACACCGGGTCCCAGGGCATCCCGCTCGCCCTGATGGCGCAGGGTGTGGCGCGGACCTACGAGCTCGCCGAGGAGATCAACGCGCGCGCGGGGTGGCGGCAGATCGACACCCTCGACATCGGCGGCGGGCTGCCGGTGAACTTCGGCTCCGAGGCGACCACGCCGACGTACGCGCGGTACGCGCGGCTGCTGCGCGGGGTGGTGCCGGGGCTGTGCGAGGGGCGCTACGGGCTGGTGACCGAGTTCGGGCGGTCGCTGCTGGCCAAGCAGGGCACGATGGTGGCCCGGGTGGAGTACACCAAGAGCGCCGGGGGGCGGCCGGTCGCCGTGACCCACGCGGGCGTGCAGGTCGCGACGCGCACGGTCTACGTGCCGGAGGCCTGGCCGCTGCGCCTGGCCGCGTACGACGCGAAGGGGCGGCCCAAGCCGGGACCCGAGGTGGTGCAGGACGTGGCCGGGCCCGCCTGCTTCGCGGGCGACCTGCTCGCCGAGGCCCGCGCGCTCGCCCCGCTCGAACCGGGCGACCACGTGGCGGCGCTGGACACCGGGGCCTACTACTTCGCCCACCACTACGCCTACAACTCCCTGCCCCGGCCCGGGGTTTACGGCTACATCCCGGACGGCTCAGGGGGTGTCGCCTTCGCGGTCGTGCGCGAGCCGCAGCGGGTCGAGGAGATCGTGACCGAGTCCGGAGGGGCGCACGCGTCGGCGCTCACCACCCTGCGCGCACCCGAGCGCGCTTGAGGCACGCCGAAGAGCTTTTAGGTGCACCGAAGGCACGGCGAGACCCGCCTGAAACCCGGTTCAGTCGACCCACATTAGCCCCTCGGTCGCATGTTCCACCGGAAAATGCCGTAACCCTCACCACCGGCGTACACCGTGCGTAGCGTCGGCATCACTCAGCCGAGCCCCCGGTGGGAGAGGAACAACGGTGCCCGGAATCGACGAGTGCCTACTGGAAGCCATGCGGCTGCCCGGTGCCAGAGGCGCCGCGCTGGTCGACTGGACGAGCGGACTTGCCCTGGGCACCGTCGGAGAGTCCCCGGGAGGCGACCACGAGACCACCGCGACGGAGGCCGCCGAACTGGCCCGGCTGGCCGCCGAGCACGGCGCCTTCGCCGCCGCCGAGGACCCCGACGGCGAGCGTCCCCCGGTGGAGGACCTGATCGTCAGCAACCGTGACAGCTACCACCTGCTGCGGTTCGTGGACACGTCCTTCGACAGCAGCGTGTTCCTGCATCTGTGGCTGACCCGCGCCGAAGGCAACCTCGCCCTGGCCCGCATACGCCTGGGCGAGATGGCCGAGCGGCTGGTGCTGGGATGACCGTGGTCGACACCCCGCCCCCGCCCCAGCTGCCGGTGCGCAGCAAGCCGGCCGCCGACGACGCGGCCTGGGGCGGACTCTCGCCGATGCTGACCCGGCTCGCCGCCGAGCACGCCACCGGCGTCCTGGTCCGCGAACACGGCACGCTCTACCTCGCCGAGGGCCGTGTGGTGCACGCCGAGAGCCCCCTGAGCCCCGGCCTGGACCTGCTGCTCACCGCCCACGGCACAGTGACGGCCGAGGCGTGGCGGGACGCGGTCACCCGCGCCGACGACCGGTACGGCGCCGCACGCCTGTTGCTGGACGGCGGCCATCTGACCGAGGGCGCCCTGGAGCTGTGCCACCTGGGCGCGCTCCACGACGCCGCCTACTTCGCGCTCGCCCCGAGCAGCACCCCGGGCCGGTTCCGCTACGGCATCGCCCACCCGCTCGGCCGCGTCCTGCCGGTCCCGGTGAAGGCCCTGGAGCGCGAGATCCTGCGCCGCCGCGAGCTGCTGCACCGCGTCTGGCCCGACGCCGCGCCTGACAGCGCACCGCTGGTGCGGACGCACGCCGCCTCGGCACCGAAGTCGACGCCCCGCCAGCAAAGGCTCCTGGAGCGGGTCGACGGCACCCGCACGGCCACCGACCTGGCCCGGGAGCTGGGCCGGCAGGCGTTCCACATCCTGGTCGACGTACGGCGCCTGGCGGCCGCGGGGCTCGTCGCGCCGGTCGTCGCGCCACGGGACCCGCCCGTACCGGACGGCACCGGGCAGACCCCTGCGCTCGCCGACCGGCCGGCGTACACCACCGATCCCCACATCACGCTGCTGAAGAGGCTCAGGGATGCGCTGGAGGCCCTTTGAGAGGAGACACCGGATGGCAGCCGAGCCCGAGATCCTGGACGAGCTACGCCGGCTCAGAGCCCGGGTACCCCAGCTCACCGGCGCCCTCGCCGCCAGTGTCGACGGCCTCGTACTGGCCCACGACACTCCCGGCGTGGAGCCGGAGAGCGTGGCGGCACTCACCGCGACCGCGCTCGGCGTCGCCGTGCGCATGTCGGACGTGACCGGCCAGGGCGATCTGCGCGAACTGCTCGTGCGGGGCGTCCACGGCTATGTCGCGACCTACGCGGCGGGCCGCACCGCGGTGCTGACCCTGCTCGCCCAGGACCGCGTCAACGTCGGCCGCCTCCATCTGGAGGGCCGCCGTGCGGGCGCCCGCATCGGGGAGCTGGTCGACGCCGAGGCGGCCGACACTTCCGGCACGACGCCCGCGAAAGCCGTGAAACCGACCACCAGGACCGGCACCGCACGGCCCAGAACCACCCGCGCGCCACGCACCACTGCCACCAATACGCGCACCACTACTGATAGTTGACAGAACAAGGAGACCCGGCCATGGCCAACACCGAGACCTGCCTGAAGGAAGCGCTCGCCTCCATCGAGGGAGCGACAGGCGTCGCGCTCGTCGACTACACCAGCGGCATGGCGCTGGGCACGATGGGCGGCAGCAAGAGTTTCGACCTGAACGTCGCCGCCGCGGGCAACACCGATGTCGTACGGGCCAAGATGCGCACCATGGAGCACCTCGGCCTCAAGGCGCAGATCGAGGACATCCTGATCACCCTGACCGACCAGTACCACCTGATCCGCCTGATCAGCGGGCGCGGCGGGAACGGCCTGTTCCTCTACCTCGTCCTCGACGCCAAGCGGGCCAACCTGGCGATGGCCCGCCACCAGCTGAGGAGGATCGAGGAGGACCTGGAGGTCTGACCCCGGCCCGCAGGGCGGGCCCGGGGCCTGCCCTAGTCGAGCGCCGCGGTGCGGCGGCGTGCTCCGCCCGGGGCCGCGTCGCCCGCCGCGAGGCCGGTGCCGCGGTAGCCCCGCACCGCCTTGCCCGCGGGATGCCCGCCCCGCTTGCCCAGCCAGTCGACGCGCACCCACAGCAGTGTGTCCTCGGCCCGCTCCAGCCGCCCGAGCCAGGCGGCCTTGAGCCACAGCCCCACCCCGGCGCCGGCCAGCAGCAGGCCGCCGGCCGCGGGCAGGACGAAGGAGCTGCCCAGCGCGGCCAGGAAGGCCGGGGCGAGCCACCAGCGGTGCCCCCGGCGCCACACGCGGACGCTCACCGCCCGGTCCTGGAGCACGTCGTGGCGTCCGGCCCGGGCGGCGCCCCGGGCCAGGGCCCGGTAACGCCGGCGCCGGACGCAGGCCACGACGGCCGCCGTCACCAGGAACAGCGCGGCCCCCGCCAGGACCCCGATCCGGCGCCCGGTCATCCCCGGCACCAGCACGCCGATCCCCGCCGCGAAAACCCCGAGCCACCACAGCGGCGCGGCTCCGGCCCGCACCACGACGGCCACCCGGGCCAGGCCCTGACCTCCCCGACCTGTGCGACCAGCGCGCGCCATGCCCTGCCTCCTCGTCGTCCCGGCACCCTCGTTCGGGCGGGCAGGCTAACGAGCGTTGGTGAGGCGAGTCTGAGAGCACCCGGCCCCGGGCATCAGGCCACGAGATGTCACTCCACGAACAGCCCCCGTGCCGCCGCCCTCTGGTCGAACTCCTCCAGGCGGGCCTGCGCGTCGGGCAGGTCGTCGCACATCGCCTCCAGGAGCACCCGGCCGAGCAGCATCGGCGCACACGCGGTGTCGAAGGCGAGCCCGGTGCCGACGGCGGCGGGCAGCAGCAGGTCGGAGTGCTTGGCGACGGGCGCGAAGGCCGAGTCCGCGACCGTGACGACGGTCAGCCCCGCGCCCTTGGCGTAGGCGAGGGTGTCCACGACCTCGCGCGGATGGCGCGGCAGCGCGAAGCACAGCAGCGCCGAGGCACCCGCCCGTACGGCGCCGTCGATGCGGTCCTGGATCATCGTGCCGCCCTCGTCGAGCAGCCGTACGTCCGGGTGGACCTTGCCGGCGAAGTACGCGAAGCCGTAGGCCTGGGCCGCCGCGGCCCGCAGGCCGAGCACCGGCAGCGGACGCGAGGCGGCGAGCACCTGCCCCGCCCTGCGCACCGGCCGCGGATCGGCCAGCGCCTGAGCCAGGTGCCTGAGGTTCTCGATCTCGGCCTCGACCGCCTCCTGGTACTCGTTGTACGAGGCCGGCTGGGCCGCCGGTTCGGCGGGCGCGACCTCGCGCAGGTGCCGGCGTAGCGCCGGGTAGCCGTCGAAGCCCAGGGCGACCGCGAAGCGGGTCACCGACGGCTGGCTGACCCCGGCCAGTTCGGCCAGCTCGACGCTGGACAGGAAGGGCACGTCGGCGGCCCGCCGCACCATGCTGTGCGCGATACGCCGCTGGGTCGGTGTGAGCCGGTGCCCCTCGAAGAGCGCCTGCAGCCGCGCGGCAGGGCTGTCGGTCACGGTCATGACGTGCTCCCCCTCCAGATGTCGTCGACGCCCCGGGAGGGTATCTCCCCGACCAGTTTCTATTCAGACATCAAGAACTCTGCATGAAGTCATACAGCCAGGGCAAGGGATCGGTCAAATATCATTAAACCCGCCCAGACAGGTACGGAACGCGACAATCAGCGTGCTTAGTGTGAGCAGGCCCCGTCGGTGTCGCCGGCCGCAGCCCCGGCGACACCGACGGCGGCCCGCCCCCGCACCGACAGGGGGGCTAGCCCCAGTGCGGCGGGCACCCCGGCTCCCTAGCCTGGTCCGTATGACCGGAATGGATGCGCGGGACACGGACCTGAAGAAGGACCTCAACGCCTCCCTGCAGGCCCGCAGGGAGCTGGGCGAGGAGTACGAGTCCGCGCTGGTCGACTCGTTTCTGGAGAAGGTCGACCAGCGCATCGACGGGGCCGTCGAACGCCGGATGCGCCGGCAGTTCGCCGAGCAGCAGATGACGGTGGCGCGGGGCTCCCGCTCGCCGAAGGCCACCGACTCCTGGGGCGAGCGCTTCGGCTTCGGCATCGTCTCGCTGGTACTGGCCGTGCCGCTGTCCGCGATCGGCGGCGGCCTCGCGCACCTGCCCGGCCTCATCGTCGCCTGGTTCGGGATCGTGGGTGTCAACGCCGTCCAGGCCGCCCGCACCAACCCGGGCCTGTTCACCGGCCGCCGCCGCGACCGCGCCGAGGACGACGCCTGGAAGGACTGAGCGGCCACGCCGGCCTGGCACGAGCCGGCGGCCGCGTCCCCGGCACGACCGCGCGCGGGGCGAGGAGTATGCGCGGGGACCGCCGCACCCCCGTGACCGGGGGGCGGGACGACGGCGGTCCCCGCGAGGGACGCGGGCCGGGTCAGGACCGGGCCTTCGCGTCCGTGGCGTTCGTGGAGGTCCGGGAGCCGCTCCGGAGGTCCGCGACGCCGCACGGCGCCGGCCGGGGCAGACGGCCTCCCCGGCGCACGGCGCCCGGGAGGCGATCCCCCGCCCCTTCCGACGTCCACCAATGTGCCGGACGCGTGTTAAGCGGGTGCTGCGTGCACGTGACACGCTCGTACCGTTTCCACGACTGTCTCTCAGCCGCAGGTCACCGCACGTTCCCCGCCGGTGCGCCGGCACGCCGGCCTCGGCGGCGGTGCGTCAGTGCTTTCCGCCCTTGGCCAGGAAGGAGAGCAGGTCCTGACGGCTGACGACCCCGGTCGGCTTGCCCTCCACCAGCACGATCGCCGCGTCCGCCGTGCCCAGCACCGACATCAGGTCGGCGACCGGCTCGCCGGAGCCGACCTGGGGCAGCGGGGCCGACATGTGCTTCTCCAGCGGGTCCTCCAGCGCGGCCCGCCGGGTGAACAGCGCGTCCAGCAGCTCCCGCTCGACCACCGAGCCGACGACCTCGGCCGCCATGACGTCCGGGTGGCCCGCGCCCGGCTTCACGATCGGCATCTGCGAGACGCCGTACTCGCGCAGCACCTCGATGGCCTGGCCGACGGTCTCGTCCGGGTGCATGTGGACCAGGGAGGGGATGGAGCCGCCCTCCTTGTCGCTGAGCACGTCGGCGACGCGGGCGCTCGGGCCCTCGTCCTCCAGGAAGCCGTAGTCGGCCATCCACTCGTCGTTGAAGATCTTCGACAGGTACCCGCGCCCGCTGTCCGGCAGCAGGACCACCACGACGTCGTCCGGGCCGAGCCGCTCGGCCACCCGCAGCGCCGCGACGACGGCCATGCCGCAGGAGCCGCCGACCAGCAGGCCCTCCTCCTTGGCGAGGCGGCGGGTCATCTGGAAGGAGTCCTTGTCGGACACGGCGACGATCTCGTCGGCCACAGTCCGGTCGTAGGCGGTCGGCCAGAAGTCCTCACCGACGCCCTCGACGAGGTAGGGCCGCCCGGAACCGCCGGAGTACACCGAGCCCTCCGGGTCGGCGCCGATGACCTTGACCCTGCCGTCGCTGGCGTCCTTCAGGTAGCGGCCGGTGCCGGAGATGGTGCCGCCGGTGCCGACGCCGGCCACGAAGTGGGTGATCCGCCCCTCGGTCTGCTTCCACAGCTCGGGACCGGTGGAGTGGTAGTGCGACAGCGGGTTGTTCGGGTTCGAGTACTGGTCGGGCTTCCAGGCCCCGGGGGTCTCCCGGACCAGCCGGTCGGAGACGTTGTAGTAGGAGTCGGGGTGCTCCGGCGCGACGGCCGTCGGGCAGACGACCACTTCGGCGCCGTACGCGCGCAGCACGTTGATCTTGTCCGTGGAGACCTTGTCCGGGCACACGAAGATGCACTTGTAGCCCTTCTGCTGGGCCACAATGGCCAGTCCCACACCGGTGTTTCCACTGGTCGGCTCGACGATCGTGCCACCGGGCTTGAGCTCCCCGCTCTGCTCGGCCGCCTCGATCATGCGCAGGGCGATGCGGTCCTTCACGGAGCCGCCGGGGTTGAAGTACTCGACCTTCGCCAGGACGGTCGCCTTGATCCCCTGGGCGACGCTGTTGAGCCGCACCAGCGGGGTGTTGCCGACGAGGCTGATCATCGAGTCGTGGAATTGCACCGTTGTCTCCGGTTGCTGCAAAAGATGTGGTCGTAGTGTGCCGCCAGCCTAAGGCCAGGGCGACCGCCCGGGGTGGGCGTTCACTCCCCGTCGAGATTGGACGACGGTCCGTACGGGGCAAGGAGTGGATGTACGGCTACGAGGAGGTGTCGGCGGGCATGACGAACATGTCGAGGGCGAGAGTGGCCCGGCGGATCGCGGCCGGCGCCGCGTACGGCGGCGGCGGACTCGGTCTGGTCGGTGCCGCCGCCGTCGGTCTGCTGCTGGCCGAGGTGCAGATGGCCAAGCGTCACGTGGGCAACGGCACGGACAACCACGTGCCGGTCGCGGACGGCCTGTACGGCCGCGCCTACGACACTCCCGGCGAGCTGCCGCTGAGCCTGGTCATGCTCGGCGACTCCACGGCCGCGGGGCAGGGCGTGCACCGGGCCGGGCAGACGCCGGGCGCGCTGCTGGCGTCGGGCCTGGCGGCGGTCGCGGAACGTCCGGTGCGGATGCGCAACGTGGCGCTGCCCGGTGCCCGGTCGGACGACCTGGACCGCCAGGTGGCGCTGGTACTGGGCGACCCGGATCGGGTGCCGGACGTCTGCGTGATCATGGTCGGCGCGAACGACGTGACCCACCGGATGCCGCCGACACGCTCGGTGCGCCATCTGTCGGCGGCGGTGCGGCGGCTGCGCACGGCGGGCGCCGAGGTCGTGGTGGGCACCTGCCCGGACCTCGGCACGATCGAGCCGGTCCAGCAGCCGCTGCGGTTGCTGGCCCGGCGGGCCTCGCGTCAGCTGGCGGCGGCGCAGACGATCGGGGCGGTGGAGCAGGGGGGCCGGACCGTGTCGCTGGGCGACCTGCTGGGTCCGGAGTTCGCGGCGAACCCGCGGGAGCTGTTCGGTCCGGACAACTACCACCCCTCCGCGGAGGGGTATGCGACGGCGGCGATGGCGGTGCTGCCGACGGTGTGCGCGGCGCTGGGCCTGTGGCCGGCCGAGGAGGAGCGTCCGGACGTGTCCCGGAGCGAGGGCTTCCTGCCGGTGGCCCGTGCGGCGGCCGAGGCCGCGTCGCAGGCGGGCACCGAGGTCACGGCGGCGCTGCCGACCGGTCCGCGCGGACCGTGGGCCCTGCTCAAGCGGCGCCGGCGGCGCCGGGTCCCGGAGCCCGAGCCGGCCTCTTCCGGCCCGTCCGAGGACGCCCCTCAGTTCGAGGAGCTGGGGGGAGCCTGAGGGCGGCCCGGGAGCGAACCCCGGCCGCGCGGGGTAAGCACACAGGGGAAGCACACAGGGAAAGCAAGCGCTTGGAAAATTGCGGTCAGGGTCACACTCCGGTTGGAGTGACCCCGACCGTACGTACGGGTAACTTCCAAGCAGCCCGCCCGTCATCGCGCGGCCGCCCGGTCGCCCGACCACCGCCCTCCACGAGCGTTGCGCGCCGCCCTATCGACATGGAGTCGTGATGCCCGAAGCCGTCATCGTCTCGACTGCCCGCTCCCCCATCGGCCGTGCCTTCAAGGGCTCCCTCAAGGACCTGCGCCCCGACGACCTCACCGCCACGATCATCCAGGCGGCGCTCGCGAAGATCCCCGAGCTGGACCCCCGGGACATCGACGACCTGATGCTCGGCTGCGGCCTGCCCGGCGGCGAGCAGGGCAACAACCTCGGCCGGATCGTCGCCGTGCAGATGGGGATGGACCACCTGCCCGGCTGCACCATCACCCGCTACTGCTCCTCGTCGCTCCAGACCTCCCGGATGGCCCTGCACGCGATCAAGGCCGGCGAGGGCGACGTCTTCGTCTCGGCCGGCGTCGAGATGGTCTCCCGGTTCACCAAGGGCAACTCCGACAGCCTGCCGGACACGCACAACCCGCTGTTCGCCGAGGCGGAGGCCCGTACCGCGGCCAGGGCCGAGCAAGGCGGCTCGACCTGGCACGACCCGCGCGAGGACGGCCTGGTCCCGGACGCCTACATCGCGATGGGCCAGACCGCGGAGAACCTGGCCCGCCTCAAGGGCGTCACCCGCGAGGACATGGACGAGTTCGGCGTGCGCTCGCAGAACCTCGCCGAGGAGGCCATCAAGAACGGCTTCTGGGAGCGGGAGATCACCCCGGTGACGCTGCCCGACGGCACCGTGATCGGCAAGGACGACGGCCCGCGACCCGGCGTGACCATGGAGGGCGTGGCCGGCCTCAAGCCCGTCTTCCGCCCGGACGGCCTGGTCACCGCCGGCAACTGCTGCCCGCTCAACGACGGCGCCGCCGCGGTCGTCATCATGTCCGACACCAAGGCCCGCGAACTGGGCCTCACCCCGCTCGCCCGGATCGTCTCCACCGGTGTCACCGCCCTGTCCCCGGAGATCATGGGCCTGGGTCCGGTCGAGGCGTCCCGGCAGGCCCTGAAGCGGGCCGGGCTGACCGTCGGCGACATCGACCTGGTCGAGATCAACGAGGCCTTCGCCGCCCAGGTGATCCCCTCCTACCGCGACCTCGGCATCGACCTGGACCGGCTGAACGTCAACGGCGGCGCGATCGCGGTGGGCCACCCCTTCGGCATGACCGGCGCGCGCATCACCGGCACGCTCGTCAACTCCCTCCAGTTCCACGACAAGCAGTTCGGCCTGGAGACGATGTGCGTGGGCGGCGGCCAGGGCATGGCGATGGTCATCGAACGCCTCAGCTGACACACAGCGTCACCATGGCCACTTGAGAGACCGTCAGTGGCCGCTTTACCACCCGCTGTGACCGAATGGCCCGGAATCCAAGAAACCCCTTGGTTCCGGGCCGTTTTGTGATCCAATCTCCCTCAGGATGTGACCTATCTCCCTCGGCAGAGAGGTTTACGCAGGTCAGCGCCTTACCCCAGAGGGCTCCGGGGCCGCATCGGACCACAATTCTGTCCGTTTCGTGACATTACGCACTGACACTTGGATAGTCCGCCCTTCAAGCTGATGTAGGAAGTCGGGGGTCGACCTTGAACCCGGGAGTACGTCAGTGAGCGCCATGCCGATCGCCTTGCTGCTCGCCACGGCCGCCACCGGCGCCGTGGGCGTCGCCGTTCTGCGCGTCTTGTGGGTGCTGCGCCGCCAGGTCGCGGCCCTGCACACCCAGCTCGCGGAGAACCACGCCGCCACCGCGCGCGCACTGGTGCCCGCCGCCCGCGGCCACGCGGACGCGGAGCAGATACGTGCCGCCGTGGTGCAGGCGCTCTCCGAGGAGCGGGAGCGGGAACTGGCCGAGGCGCGGGCCTTCTGGGCCGCCCAGGAGGCCCGCGACGCCGCCGACGCGCCCTCCCTGCTCGGGCTCCCCGACAGCGAGCTGTTTCTGCCCCGGCAGTCCGACTTCACCGGGCTTGACAACCTGGAGCCGGTGGCCGAGCCCGCCCCGGAGGCCGACGAGCTCTCCGGCAAGGACTGCGTCCAGGGCGGCACGTCCGGCGAGTCCCCGGAGCTGGCCGCGGCCCGCCGCCGGCACCCCTCGCACCCGGACTTCACCCCGCACCCGTCGCCCGTCGGGGGCGACCACGAACAGACGCTCGCCACGCTGGAGGACCTGGCCGAGTCCCGCGTGGAACTGGCCGACGTCCGCCCGGGCCCGCTGGGCACCCTCGACGTCTACGTCTTCGCCGACGGTACGACCCTGTGCATGACCCCGGGACACCGCGAGACCGCGGAACGCCTGGCCGACGCCCTGCGCGCGGGCGAGACCCCGGTGCTGCTCGGCGGTTCGGGCGTCTCCGGCGCCTACACGCTCACCTTCACCTGCGGTGCCGAGCAGGTGTACATCCTGGCGGACCGGGTCATCGCGTCGCTGTAACGGGGGCCGCCGGCTCCCACTCGCGTCAGCGCCCCGTCCGCCCCTGAACAGGCGCGCGGCTCAGACCCCGGCGCGCTTCAGCGCCTCCTGCACCAGACGTACGGCCTCCTCGACCTCGTCCTCGCTCTTCAGTACGAGCGCCAGGTCGTGCCCGGCGACCGTGACCTGGTCCGCCGCCGCGAACATCCCCGCGTCGGGCATCTCCCGCGGCTCGCACCCGGGGCATTCGGCGAGCTGGGCTCGCCGGGCGAACTCCCTGGCCAGCGCGAGTGCCTCCGCTGCGCCCGCCCGTTGCAGCCGGCTCTGCGGCGCCGCCCTGAGGCGGTCGGCGAAGTGATCCACTGCCCGGGTCAGAGATGTCGTGTCAACCACGCCGCGAGACTACGCGTCACGGCACGACTGTTGCCAATACGCGAACCCTCAGGCACGGTGACGTGAAGGACCGGCTTCGAGTGCGTCCGGAGGCGCCGATGTCCCAAGTCTTCTCCGAAGAGACCCATCGCAATCTGCTCGCCCGCATCCCCCACTGCACCGGTCGTGATATCTCCGACTGGCTGCGCACCGTCGAAGAAGGCCCCGCGCTCCGCTTCGAGGAGAAGGTCAGCTGGCTCCGCCACGAGCACGACCTCGCGTACGGCCACGCCAAGGCGCTCATCCACGAGTACGACCTGAGGAGGGCCGCGCGCAAGCTGCTCTAGCCGTGCCGCGCAGCGCAGTGCCGGCGCCGCCGGACGGACACGACGCCGGAACGACGAAGGGCCCCGGGAAGACCCGGGGCCCTTGCGTTCGTCGCGTTCGTCCGGCGCGAGGTGCGCTGGGGACTAGTCGCTCTGGTTGAGGATCGCGATGAGACGCAGGAACTCCATGTAGATCCACACCAGCGTCAGCGTGAGGCCGAAGGCCGCGAGCCAGGCCTCCTCGCGCGGCGCGCCGTAGGCGATGCCGTCCTCGACCTGCTTGAAGTCCAGGGCCAGGAAGCAGGCGCCGAGGATGATGCCGATGACACCGAACAGGATGCCGAGCGGGCCGCTGCGGAAGCCGAGGCCGTCACCGCCGCCGAACACCGCGAACAGCATGTTGACCGCCATGAGGAGCACGAAGCCGAGCGCCGCCGCCATCACGAAGCCGTAGAACCGGCGGGTGACGCGGATCCAGCCCGCCTTGTACGCCAGCAGGACGCCGACGAAGACGGCCATCGTGCCGAGCACGGCCTGCATGGCGGCGCCACTGGCGATGTGGGTGTCGACGATGTTGGAGACGACGCCGAGGAACACGCCCTCGACCGCGGCGTAGGTCAGGATCAGCGCGGGTGAGGCCTTGCGCTTGAACGACTGCACCAGGGCCAGGACCATGCCGATCACCATGGCGCCGATACCGATCCCGTAGGAACGGTTGATGTTGGCGCTGTCGACCGGCAGCAGCGCCCAGGCGAGCGCGGCCGTCACGACCAGGGTGCCGAGTGTGGACGCGGTGCGCAGGACGACGTCGTCCATCGTCATCCGGCCGGTGGTGGCCGGGGCCTGCGGCGGCGCGCCCTGCTGAAGGTCTTGCTGAGCGTAAGGGTTCTGCGCGTAGGGGTTGCCGCTCGGCTGGGCGTACGGGTTGCCCTGCGCGTACGGATTGCCCTGCGTGCCGACAGCGGGACCCCCGGCCTGCGGCGCGGCGTTGAAGCCCGCGTAGCCGTTGTCGCGGCTGAACCCCCGTCGCGAGAAGACCGGGTTTCTGCTCCTCATCTCACTCCTCCATGGCCGCACGGCGCGGCCTTGGCCTCAAGAGTAATGGAAAGGCAAAGGGCTGGCCCTAGTACCTCGGAAGGATCTTTCCCTCGCCATGCTGCGGAACACGCTACGTCGCCGCATGATTCCCGGCCAGGGAGGGTCCCTTTCATGACCGACTCGGAACACGTCCGGAACCGGCCGGAGACCACCCAGTTGTCCGTCAGCCGATCGGGAACCCGGTGTAGCCCTCGGCGAGGTCGGTCTCGGCGGCCCGGCAGGAGCCGATCCGGTCCAGCCGCGCCAGTTGCAGCCGTCCCTCGAAGGCGGTGGCGTCCGGGTCGCGGTGCAGCATCGTCGTCATGTCGTAGCTGAAGCGCTCGGCCTGCCAGACGCGCCGCAGGCAGGTCTCCGAGTAGGCGTCGAGGAGGTCGGCGGAGCCCGTCTCCTTCTCGTGGACGAGCGCCCGCGCGAAGGTGACGACGTCGCCGACGGCGAGGTTCAGCCCCTTGGCTCCGGTCGGCGGCACAATGTGGGCGGCGTCACCGGCCAGGAACAGGCGGCCGTGGCGCATGGGTTCGTGGACGTAGGAGCGCATCGGGGTCACCGACTTCTGGGTGATCGGGCCACGGTGCAGGGCCCAGTCGTCGACGGTCTCCAGCCGCCGTTCGAGTTCGTCCCAGATCTCCTCGTCGCTCCAGGCCCCGACGTCGGTGTCCGCGGGCACCTGGAGGTAGAGGCGGGAGACGGACGGGGAGCGCATGGACAGCAGGGCGAACCCGCGGTCGTGGCGGGCGTAGACCAGTTCGTCGTGCGAGGGCGCCACGTCGGCGAGGATGCCGAGCCAGCCGAAGGGGTACGTCCGCTCGAACACCCGGGAGAGCGAGGCGGGGACGACCGTACGGGCCACGCCCCAGAAGCCGTCGCACCCGACGACGTAGTCGCACTCGAGGACGTCCTCGCGCCCCTGGTGGCGGAACCGGATGGAGGGGCGATCGCTCTCCGCCCCCTCCACGGCCAGCGCCTCCGCCTCGAACAGCAGCGGCCCGCCCTCCTCGAGCTGCAGGGCGATGAGGTCCTTGCAGACCTCGGTCTGGGCGTAGACCATCACCGACCGCCCACCGGTGAGCGCGGGGAAGTCGACGCGGTGCCGGCGCCGGTCGAAGCGCAGCTCGATCCCGTCGTGCCGCAGCCCCTCGCGGTCCATCCGCTCCCCCGCCCCGGCCGCGCGCAGCACGTCCACGGTGCCCTGCTCCAGGATCCCGGCGCGCTGCCGGTGCTCGACGTAGGCGCGGTCGCGGCTCTCCAGGACGACCGAGTCGATCCCGGCGTTGTGGAGCAGCCGGGCGAGGAGCAGGCCGGCCGGTCCGGCTCCAATGATGCCGACGGTGGTGCGCATCGGTCGTTCCCTTCGGATGGACGTCGTCGCCTGGGTGGATGACGGAGTGGATGACTGACGGACGGGCTGATTGTTCGGTGGATGTTCGTCTGGTGAAATTTATTTCACTATGATGTGCCCTGAGTTTCCGTCCGGACCCATCCGATGTCAATGGTTGCCCTCGTCAATGGGGGGCCGCGTCAGCGAGTGCCCGCGTCGACGGGGTGTCGCGGGTACGGAAGCGCGCTGCCGCCAATGAGGTGAAGTGAGAGCGCGCGGGCCCCGGGTGCGGGGAGACCTGCTCGGACCCGCCCTCCGGCCGCGGGGCACGGTCCGTTGGCCGGACCGTGTGCGGCGTGGTGGTGCCCGGAGCCGGACTTGAACCGGCACGCCCGCGAAGGGGCAGCGAGGTTTAAGCTCGCCGTGTCTGCTTTCCACCATCCGGGCAGGCCATGGGCTCCGCGCTGCGGCTCCGACCCTATCGGGACCCCTTCCCCGAACAGCGGGCGGGTGGACTCATGTTGTCTTATTTTATTGGTAACTGAGGGAGCATCAGCACGCGGGGGTGGCCATCGGCACTTGCCAACAGCCTTGCGGGCGAGTGCCGGACGCGCACGTGGAATGACGGAATTTCACCGTCCGAACCAGGGGGCTCCACCTGTTCTCGACGACCCGGCGCGGAGGACGCGTCTCGGGGACGGCCTCCTCCCTCGGCATCAGGGACGGTCCTCATCCCCAGGTATGACGTGCCCGACGCCGGTCCGACCCCAGTCGGCCCCCGGAACGGGAACAGCGGCTGACTGCACGGGCCCGATCGGCCGCGACGATGGTCTACGACCCGCGAACATCGTCGTCCCGTCAGGAGCACCCACCCGTGACCACCTCCTCCATCGCCGGCCGGACCACCGCCGTGGCCGCGCGTGCCACGGATCTGTCGAAGATCTACGGACAGGGCGAGACCCAGGTGGTCGCCCTCGACCGGGTCTCCGTCGACTTCCGCCAGGCCGAGTTCACCGCGATCATGGGTCCCTCCGGGTCCGGCAAGTCCACGCTGATGCACTGCGTGGCGGGCCTGGACACGTTCTCCTCCGGTTCGGTGCGCATCGGCGACACCGAGCTGGGTTCGCTGAAGGACAAGCAGCTCACCAGGTTGCGCCGGGACAAGATCGGCTTCATCTTCCAGGCGTTCAACCTGCTGCCGACGCTCACGGCCCTGGAGAACATCACCCTTCCGATGGACATCGCCGGCCGCAAACCGGACCGGAAGTGGCTCGACTCCGTGATCGCGATGGTCGGGCTCGCCGACCGGCTGGGCCACCGGCCCTCCCAGCTGTCCGGCGGTCAGCAGCAGCGCGTCGCCGTCGCCCGGGCGCTGGCCGCCAAGCCGGAGATCATCTTCGGTGACGAGCCCACCGGAAACCTCGACTCGCGCGCCGGCGCCGAGGTGCTCGGCTTCCTGCGCAACTCCGTGCGCGAGCTGGGCCAGACGGTGGTCATGGTGACCCACGACCCGGTGGCCGCGGCGTACGCGGACCGGGTGGTGTTCCTCGCGGACGGGCGGATCGTGGACGAGGTGTACGAGCCCACGGCGGACGCGGTCCTCGACCTCATGCGGCGTCTTCCCGGGGGGAACCTCCGGACCCCCGAGTCCGACGGCAAGAGCCGCGTCGGCTGACCTGTCGCCGCCTCCCACCCCCCTCGCCACCCCCTCGTACACCCTGGACTGAGACGAACCCATGTTCCGCACAGCCTTGCGCAACGTACTCGCGCACAAGGCCCGGCTCCTCATGACCGTGCTCGCCGTGATGCTCGGCGTCGCCTTCGTGTCGGGGACCCTGGTCTTCACCAACACCATCTCGGACGCGTTCCAGAAGAGTTCCGCCAAGGGCTTCAACCATGTCGACGTGGCCGTGCGGGCCAAGTTCCAGCAGAGCAAGGGCGACCGGGTCGGCAAGCGGCCCGAGCTGACCCAGGCGCTGCTGGACGAGAGCGCCCGCGTCCCCGGCGCCGGCTCCGCCATCGGCGTCGTGCACGGCTTCACCGCGATCGCCGACAAGGACGGCAAGCTGATCGGCGGCGGCTTCCAGTCGCAGGGCGGGAACTACTGGGGCGCGAACGACCCCCGGTACCCGCTGAAGTCCGGCGCCGCCCCGCACGGCGAGGGCCAGGTCCTCATCGACTCCGAGACCGCCCGGCGCGCCGGGTACAAGGTCGGCGACCCCATCCGCATCTCCGTCGACGGCCCTGTCCTGACGCCCACCGTCAGCGGCGTCTTCACCACCGACGACGGCAACGTCGCCGCCGGCGGCAGCCTCGCCCTGTTCGACACGACGACCGCCCAGAAGCTGTTCGGCAAGCCGGGCACGTACGACGAGATCGACGTACGGGCGAAGGCGGGCACCAGCCAGGCGATGCTGAAGGCGCAGCTGGACCGGGTGCTGCCGAAGGGGACGACCGAGACGACCACCGCCAGGCAGCTCGCCGACGACCAGGCGCGGATGATCTCGGACTCGATGAGCGGACTGCGTCAGGGCCTGCTGGTCTTCGCCGGCATCGCGCTGTTCGTCGGTACGTTCATCATCGCCAACACCTTCACCATGCTGGTCGCCCAGCGCACCAAGGAGCTGGCGCTGCTGCGCGCGGTCGGCGCCTCCCGCCGGCAGGTCACCCGGTCCGTGCTGATCGAGGCGTTGCTGGTGGGCGCGGTGGCCGCCGTGACCGGTCTGGTCGCGGGCATCGGCATCGGCGCCGGGCTGAAGTCCCTGCTGGGCTCGATGGGCGCCACCGTGCCCGACGGGCCGCTGGTCGTCACGCCCGGCACCATGGCCGCCGCCCTCGCGGTCGGCGTCCTCGTGACCATGCTGGCCGCTTGGCTGCCCGGCCGCCGGGCCGCCAAGATCCCGCCGGTGGCGGCGATGAGCAGCCTGCACGCGCAGGCGACCACCAAGTCGCTGGTGCTGCGCAACACCATCGGTGCCCTGTTCTCGGCCGCCGGTGTCGCCGTGGTCCTGGTGGCCACGGCGATGGACGACATCGAGGCCGCCCAGGCACCCATGGGTCTCGGCGCGGTGCTGCTGATCATCGGCGTGTTCATCCTGACCCCGCTGCTGTCCCGTCCGCTGATCGCGGCCGCGGCCCCCGTCCTGCGCGCCTTCGGCGTCTCCGGCAAGCTGGCCCGGCAGAACTCGGTGCGCAACCCGCGCCGTACGGCGGCCACCGCGTCCGCGCTGATGATCGGCCTGACCCTCATCACCGGCATGACGGTGATGGCGGGCAGCCTCCAGCACGCGATCGACAGGATGGCCTCGTCCGCGATCCGCGCCGACTACGTGGTGTCGATGGCGAACGGCAACTTCCTCTCACCGGACGTCGACAGGAAGCTGCGTGCCGCCGAGGGCGTGACGGCCACCAGCCCGCTGCGCAACGCGCCCTCCCGCATCGATGGCCGGACCGAGTTCCTGACCGGGGTGAACGGCGAGTCGATCGGCGAGCTGACCGATCTCCGCGTCGACGACGGCTCCTTCACGGTCGGCGGCACGAAGGTCGTCGTGGACGCCAAGACCGCCACGTCGCACGACTGGAAGGCCGGTTCGGTCTTCACCGCCGCCTTCGAGGACGGCAAGAAACAGCGCCTGACCGTCGCCGGCGTCTACGAGGGCAACGAGATGATCCGCGGGATCATGCTCGACAACGCCACCCTCGCGCCGCACCAGCCCGACCCGACCGACATGCAGGTCATGGTCAAGACCGCCGACGGCGCGTCCGACGCGACCAAGGACCGGCTGGTGAAGGCCCTCGGCTCCAACCCGGCGATCAAGGTCCAGGACAAGAAGGACATCTCCAACGGCATCGCGCAGATGTTCACCCTGATGCTGAACCTGCTCTACGGCCTGCTCGCCATGGCGGTGATCGTCGCGGTCCTCGGCGTCATCAACACCCTGGCGATGTCGGTGTTCGAGCGCTCCCAGGAGATCGGCATGCTCCGCGCGATCGGCCTGGACCGCAAGGGCATCAAGCGGATGGTCCGCCTGGAGTCCCTGGTGATCTCCCTGTTCGGCGGCGTCCTCGGCATCGGGCTCGGCGTGTTCTTCGGCTGGGCGGCCGGTGAGCTGCTGGGCTCCAGTCTGTCGACGTACCAACTGGTCCTGCCCTGGTCGCGGCTGGCCGTCTTCCTGCTGCTCGCGGCGGCGGTCGGCGTGCTGGCGGCGCTGTGGCCGGCCCGGCGCGCGGCACGGCTGAACATGCTCCAGGCCATCAAGTCGGAGTAGCGGCGCCTCTGTGCCGAAGGGGCCCCTTCCCTGGCGGAAGGGGCCCCTTCGGCGTGTGCGCTAGACGGCGGGCGCGCCCCAGGTACGGGCCCGTAGCGGCATCCCCGAGTCACCGGATCCGGGGGTCCGCACGGCCAGCACCTGGTTGACGCCGATGCGGTTGCGTTCGAAGGCGAGCGCGGAGGCCGCCATGTACAGGCGCCAGACGCGAGCACGGCCGGGGCTGGTGAGCCGTGTGGCCCGGGCCCAGTCCGCCTCCAGGTTGGCCACCCAGCGGCGCAGGGTGAGCGCGTAGTGCTCGCGAATCGACTCCACGTCGCGCACCTCGAAGCCGGCCCGCTCCAGTTGGGTGACGGTGGTGCCGACGGGTGCGAGCTCACCGTCCGGGAAGACGTAGGCGTCGATGAACTCGTCCACGTGGTACGACGATTCGTCCCGCTGCGGGCGGCGGCCGATCTGGTGGTTGAGCAGCCGTCCGCCGGGCTTCAGCAGGGCGTGCAGCTCACGCGCGTAATCCAGGTAGCGGGTGGCGCCGACGTGTTCGGCCATGCCGATGGAGGAGATCGCGTCGTAGGGGCCGTCCCGCACGTCCCGGTAGTCCTGGACGCGGATCTCCACCCGGTCGGTGAGCCCCTCGTCGGCGACGCGCTTGCGGGCGTACGCCGCCTGTTCCTGGGACAGGGTGACGCCGACGACGCCCACGCCGTGCTCGCGGGCCGCGTGGACGGCCATCGATCCCCAGCCGCAGCCGACGTCGAGGAGGCGCTGACCGGGCCTCAGGTCCAGCTTGCGCGCGATGAGTTCGAGCTTGTCGTGCTGGGCCTGTTCGAGGGTGGCGAGGGGTTCGGGGGCCGGCCAGTAGGCGCAGGAGTACACCATGGAGGGGCCGAGGACGAGCTCGTAGAAGTCGTTGCCGACGTCGTAGTGGTGGCTGATGGCGCTCTTGTCGCTGCGTCGGGTGTGCAGGTGGCCGCGGCGCTTGCGGGCCTCCTCGCGGGGCGGGGCGGGGGGCAGCGGCGGACCGGCCAGCTTCACCAGGCCACGGACGGCGGCGCGGGCCTGCGGGTCGCGCAGCGTCGCGGCGAGGCCGCGGGCGTCCTCGCCCCGCTCCCAGATCAGGCCCGAGAGCCGTTCCAGGGCGGCATAGAGGTCGCCCTCGACGGTCAGGTCGCCGGCCACCCAGGCACGGGCCAGGCCCAGTTCCCCCGGCTTGAACAGCAGCCGGCGCAGGGCCCGGCGATTGCGTACGACGAGCATCGGTGCGTCCGGCGGCCCCGCCTCGGAACCGTCCCAGGCGCGAATGCGCAGGGAAAGCGGGGACCCCAGCAGCTGTTCGAGGAGTCGTGTGAGCCGCAGCGCGGCATCGGGCATGGTGCACACCTCCATGACGACGAACGCCGGAATGTCATCCACCACGTAAACACCGGGACGCGTCGAGCGCAGTCCCGCAACGTAGTTACGACTGGGCAAATACCACCGTTCCACCGCAACGGCTCTGGGTCACGCCGCGCGGAACGCCGAAGGACCTCCCGCACCACGGATGGCGGGAGGCCCTTCGGTTCGTTCGTCGGACCGGGAGGCCCGGAGACCTGAAGGTCTGGAGGCCTGAAGGTCAGGAAGCCTTGGCCTTCTCCTCGGTCTTGCTCGCGGCGGGCACCGGCGCGGGCTTGGCGGCCTCGTAGAACTCCTCGCGGGGGTTCTCCATGGCGCCGAGGGAGACGACCTCGCGCTTGAGAAACATGCCGAGGGTCCAGTCGGCGAAGATGCGGATCTTGCGGTTCCAGGTCGGCATGGCCATGCCGTGGTAGCCACGGTGCATGTACCAGGCGAGGCGTCCCTTGAGCTTGATCTTCATCTTGCCCATGACGATCATCGCGACGCCCTTGTGCAGGCCGAGACCCGCGACCGCGCCCTTGTTGGCGTGCTCGTAGTCCGCCTGCGGGAAGCCCCGCATCTGGGAGATCACGTTGTCGCCGAGGACCTTGGCCTGGCGCAGCGCGTGCTGGGCGTTCGGCGGGCACCAGGCGTTCTCGTTGCCCGCCCGGCGGCCGACGAGGTCGGGCACCTGCGCGTTGTCACCGGCGGCCCAGATGTAGTCCGTGCCCTGCACCTGGAGGGTGGGCGCGCAGTCGACGTGGCCGCGCGGGCCGAGCGGCAGGCCGAAGCGGGCCAGCGCCGGGTTGGGCTTGACGCCCGCGGTCCACACGATCGTGTTGGAGTCGACCTCGAGGCCGTTCTTGAGCACCACGTGGCCGTCGACGCAGGAGTCCATGGACGTGGAGAGGTAGACCTCCACACCGCGGCCCTCGAGGTGCTCCTTGCCGTACTGGCCGAGCTTCGGGCCGACCTCGGGGAGGATCTTGTCGGCGGCGTCGACGAGGACGAAGCGCATGTCCTCGCGGGACACGTTGTTGTAGTACTTGGCCGCGTCCCGGGCCATGTCCTCGACCTCACCGATGGTCTCGGCGCCGGCGAAGCCACCGCCGATGAAGACGAAGGTGAGCGCCTTGCGGCGGATCTCCTCATCCGTGGTGGAGTCGGCCTTGTCGAGCTGCTCCAGGACGTGGTTGCGCAGGCCGATGGACTCCTCGATGCCCTTCATGCCGATGCCCTGCTCGGCAAGGCCCGGGATCGGGAAGGTGCGGGACACCGCGCCCATCGCGATGACGAGGTAGTCGAAGGGCAGCTCGTACGCCTCGCCGACCAGCGGGGCGATCGTCGCGACCTTCCGGTCCTGGTCGATGGTGCTGACCCGGCCGGTGAGGACCTCCGCCTTGGGCAGCACGCGTCGCAGCGGGACGACGACGTGCCGGGGGGAGATGCTGCCGGCTGCGGCTTCGGGGAGGAAGGGCTGGTAGGTCATGTACGAACGGGGGTCGACGACCGTGACGGTCGCCTCTCCGTAGCGCATCTTCTTGAGGATGCGCCGAGCTGCGTACAGGCCTACGTACCCACCGCCTACTACGAGGATCCTGGGACGCTCCGTGGTGCTCATGGCATCGAGTATCCACCTGCCCCAGGGGGGTCGCTCGTGCGCCCCTTCACAAGGTTGGGCAGACCCTGTGCTAAACTCCGCGACCCCGCTCGCCGGGCCCTGGCGGCGGCAGGCGGCCACCGTCCGGTTCGGACCGTTGTCAAGGCCGCGTGAGCTGCTGCTCTGACCGAAGAAGGTCCCCCATGGAGGGGCCCTGCGGCCCTTCCGGAACCGCTTCCCGCCGCTCACCCGAGCACGGTTTTCTGCCTGCTGAGACCCCGAAAAGGCCCCCGGAGGCCCTTCCGGCCCTTGACAGGGCCGAATTCCTTGTGAAGAACTTCACGAAGTTTTCCTGGCAGGGCGTCACCCAGGGGTGCCCGGCGGGGCCCCGGGTGCGCTCACACGGTATCCGGACTGCTCAACCGGAGGCTACCGACCAGTAGGTCCAGCGCGGAACGCGCCTACGCCACCGACCACGCGATGCCGTCGAGGATGTCGTGTTCGCTGACGACGACCTCCCGCGCGCCGATGCGTTCCATGATCGCCAGCAGGACCAGGGCGCCCGCGCCGATGACGTCGACACGGCCCGGGTGCATGGAGGGGATCGCCGCGCGCTCGGCGTGCGTGGAGTGCAGCAGGCGCTCGCTGATCTCGCGGACGCGCTCGAGGGAGACACGGGAGTGATGGATGGCCGCCGAGTCGTACGCGGGCAGCTCCTGCGCGATCGCCGACACCGTCGTCACCGAGCCGGCCAGGCCCACCAGGGTGTGCGCCTCGCGCAGCGGGACCGATTCCTCGGCGAGGTCGAGCGCGGCCTCGATGTCGGCCCGTATGGCGGCGATCTGCTCCTCGGTCGGCGGGTCCGTGACCACCCCGTCCCGCACCAGGTGACGCTCCGTCATGCGGACGCAGCCCACGTCCACCGAGCGCGCCGCGCGGACGTGGTCGTCGCCCACGACGAACTCCGTCGAGCCGCCGCCGATGTCCACCACCAGGAAGGGCCGGGCGAGGTCCGCACGGCCCGTCAGTTCCTTCGTCGCACCGGTGAAGGAGAACTCCGCCTCCTGGTCACCGGAGATGACCTCGGGCTCGACGCCGAGGATGTCCATCACCCCGCGCACGAACTCGTCCCGGTTCTCGGCGTCCCGGGAGGCGGAGGTGGCCACGAAACGCAGCCGCTCGGCGCCGTGCTCCTTGATGGCCTCGGCGTACTCCCGGCAGGCCGCGAAGGTCCGCTCCAGCGCCTCGGGGGCGAGCCGGCCGGTGCGGTCCACGCCCTGGCCGAGCCGCACGATGGTCATGCGCCGGTCCAGCTCGAGAAGTTCGCCCGTCGCCGGGTCGGCGTCCGCGACCAGCAGACGGATGGAGTTCGTGCCGCAGTCGACGGCGGCGACCCGGGTCATGCGCGGTCCTCCTCGGTCCCGACGGGCCCGGCGGGGAACCCGCCGTCCTCAAAGGCCCCGTTCTGCCGCCCCTCGCCGGACGGCGGCGCCGCGGGCGTCACGCACGGGCCCTTGCGCCACCACTCGGGCAGCATCGCGATCGCCTCGTCACCGAGCGGGTTCACGCCCGGCCCGGCGGCCAGCGAGTGGGCGACCAGGACGTGCAGGCACTTCACCCGGTCCGGCATGCCACCCGCGCTGGGGAAGCCCGTCAGCTCCTCGATCTCGTCCCGGCGCCGGATGTAGTCCTCGTGCGCGGCCCGGTACGCGGCCGCCAGCTCCGGGTCGGTGGCCAGCCGCTCCGTCATCTCCTTCATCACGCCGTCGGCCTCCAGCGTGCCGATGGCCGAGGCGGCGCGCGGGCACGTCAGGTAGTACAGCGTGGGGAAGGGCGTGCCGTCGGGCAGCCGCGGGGCCGTCTCCACGACGTCGGGCTGCCCGCAGGGGCAGCGGTGCGCGATCGCGCGCAGGCCGCGCGGCGGCCGCCCGAGCTGCTGCCTGAAGGCCTCGACGTCCGCCTCGGTGGGTTCGGTGCGCTCGGTGGGCGGCGGTGGGGTTTCCATGCCTTGCGTATGTCTCTCTGTCAGTTCACTGGTCGGAGGCGTCGGACTTGTCGACCCCGTCCCAGACGTTGGCGTACCAGGGGCGGCGGGCCGTCCCCCGCTCGGCGCGGGACCGCTCGGCCGGGTCCGGGTCGACCACGACGTAGCCGGTCTCCCCGGGCTTCACGTAGTGCAGCCGCTGCCGGATCTGCTGTTCGGCGTAGGCGTCGTCCTGCCAGCGTGCCTTGAGGTCGCGCATTTGTTCCACCCGCTCCTGGGCCTGCCGCTTCTGTCGTTGCAGATCGGCGATGTCGGCGCGCTGGGTGACGTACTGCCGCATCGGGTACGCCAGGGCGACCACCATCGAGCACAGCACCAGCGCGAGCAGCGCCGCGCGGCCGGTGAGGCGGGAGCGGCGGGCCTGGCGGCGGGTCTGCGAACGGTAGACACGGGCCGCGGTCTGCTCACCGAGCAGTCTGAGCCTGGTCGTGGTGGAGAACCGGTCCCGGTCCTTGACGGCCATCGTCCCGCCTCCCGTTCGTGCCCGCGCACACACGTGCGTACGTCCCCGGACACGGTACGGGACCGGGTACGGGGACGTACGTGCGACTGGCGAAGCCTTACGCTTTGCGGCTCAGCCTCCGGGACGGCTCGGCCCTTGGAACGGCTGAGCCCTCGAAGCGGCTCAGCCCTTGAAGCGCGGGAAGGCCGAGCGGCCGGCGTACACCGCGGCGTCGTCGAGGATCTCCTCGATGCGCAGCAGCTGGTTGTACTTGGCGACGCGCTCGGAGCGGGCCGGGGCGCCGGTCTTGATCTGGCCGCAGTTGGTGGCGACGGCCAGGTCGGCGATCGTGACGTCCTCGGTCTCGCCGGAGCGGTGGGACATCATGCACTTGAAGCCGTTGCGCTGGGCCAGCTCGACGGCGTCCAGGGTCTCGGTGAGCGAACCGATCTGGTTCACCTTCACGAGCAGCGCGTTGGCGGCGCCGTCCTCGATGCCGCGGGCGAGGCGCTCGGGGTTGGTGACGAACAGGTCGTCGCCGACGAGCTGGACCTTGTCGCCGAGCTTGTCGGTGATGACCTTCCAGCCGGCCCAGTCGTCCTCGAACAGCGGGTCCTCGATGGAGACGAGCGGGTAGGCCGCGACGAGCTCCTCGTAGTACTCCGTCATCTCGGCGGCGGAGCGCTCCTTGCCCTCGAAGACGTACTTGCCGTCCTTGTAGAACTCGGAGGCGGCGACGTCGAGCGCGAGGGCGATCTGCTCGCCGGGGGCGTATCCGGCTTCCTTGATCGCCTCGAGGATGAGGTCCAGGGCCTCTCGGTTGGAGCCGAGGTTCGGGGCGAAGCCGCCCTCGTCGCCGAGGCCGGTGGACAGGCCCTTGCTCTTCAGGACCTTCTTCAGGGTGTGGTAGACCTCGGTGCCCCAGCGCAGGGCCTCGGAGAAGGACTCCGCGCCGATCGGGGCGATCATGAACTCCTGGATGTCCACGTTGGAGTCGGCGTGCGAGCCGCCGTTCAGGATGTTCATCATCGGCACCGGCAGCAGGTGCGCGTTCGGACCGCCGAGGTAGCGGAAGAGGGGGAGGTCCGAGGCCTCGGAGGCGGCGTGGGCGACGGCGAGGGAGACGCCGAGGATGGCGTTGGCGCCCAGCGAGCCCTTGTTGTCGGTGGCGTCCAGGTCGAACATGGCCTGGTCGATCAGACGCTGCTCGGTGGCGTCGTAGCCGACGAGCTCCGGGCCGATCTGCTCGATCACGGCGAGGACGGCCTTCTCGACGCCCTTGCCCTGGTAGCGATTGGGGTCGCCGTCACGGAGCTCGATGGCCTCGAAGGCACCGGTGGAGGCGCCGGAGGGGACGGCGGCACGACCGGTGCTGCCGTCGTCGAGGCCGACCTCGACCTCGACCGTGGGGTTGCCTCGGGAGTCCAGGATTTCCCGGGCTACGACGACGTCGATGGACGGCACGAGCATCTCCTTCTGGGATGTGACGCTGGAAGTGCGGGGCGTGAGCCTTGCGACTAGAGCCTAACCGTCCCGGGGCGGCGACCGGCCGACCGACCGCCTCGTGGACAGAGTGACGGTACCCATTGTTCCCACTCGGAACAAAGGGGAGGGGAAGGTTCGGGAACGGCCGGGCGTGCGGGAGACGAAAAAGCCCCGCCCCGGCGCGTAGGGGGGAACGCGCCGGGGCGGGGAGCCCTGGAAAGCGCCGAGGGCGGGACGGGCCCTTACTTCAGGTGGAGCTGCTGGCCCGGATAGATGAGGTCGGCGTTGTCGACGATGTCCTTGTTCAGCTCGAACAGCTTCTTCCAGCCACCCTGGACGCCGTGCTCGGCGGCAATGGAGCTGAGGGTGTCGCCGGAGACCACCCTGTACTCGCCGTCACCCTTCCTGACCTTCTCGCCGGTCGGCGTAGTGACGGTCTTGCTCGGGGTGGGACGCGTCGCGGAGCGGTTGGCGGCCTGCTGCTCGGTCGAGCGGGTGGCGGTGCTCTTGGCGGAGCTGCCGCTCGACGACGACGAAGACGAAGAAGACGACGACGAGGACGACGAGGACGACGACGCGGGGGCGCTGCCGGTGTAGGCGGCACCGGACAGGCCCCTGCCGCAGACCGGCCAGGCGCCCTTGCCCTGGCCCGCGAGTACCTTCTCGGCGACGGCTATCTGCTGCGACTTGGAGGCCAGGTCGGCGCGCGACGCGTAGGCGGTGCCGCCGTACCCGGCCCAGGTGGAGTTGGTGAACTGGAGGCCACCGTAGAAGCCGTTGCCGGTGTTGATGGACCAGTTGCCGCCGGACTCGCACTGGGCGACCGCGTCCCACTCGGAGGCGGTGGCGGCGGAGGCGTCGCCGACCGCCATCAGCGGGGCGGCGACAGCGGCGCCGGCGACACCGGCGAGCGCGATGACACGGGTGGTCTTGGACGTGCGACGGTGCTTGCCCTTGCTGGAGAACAGCATGGTGGGATCCCCTCACCGACGCCTGCGAGGTGAGCTGTCGGGTTCGGGCCGGTTGAGTTGCCCGGCCGTGCCTCGTGCGTGAGGCACGGCTCCACCCCTAGCCGCTCCGGTCAACTGCCGGGCGCGGCACTTACCTTGGGTCCCCCGCTCCTGCCCACGGCGCTTGACGCGACGACTGTTCCCGTACGGCCGCTGGCAGGATTCGGCGTTGCGGCAGCCGGGGCTCGCGGTGACGAGCGGTCACGACCGTAGGCACGCGCTCCGCCGAATTCCAAAGACGATCAGGGCTTCTGAGAGTCATCCCACACTTTCACCGAATGGGACATTCGGTGCGAAGTGGGACGTGAACTCCCGCTACTTTTGGGGCGTTTCGGTAGGGACATTCAGGGTCTGACCGGCAGAGATGTGGTTGGGGTCGGACCCGACCGCCCCCCTGTTCGCCGCGTACAGCGCATCCCATCCGCCCTGAAGGTCAAGGGAGTCGGCGATGGACTCGAGCGAGTCGCCGGCGCGGACGGTGTAGGAGTCGGCGACGACGGCGCGCGCGATGCCGCCGCGGGAGGCGTGGCGGCCGGAGGACGCGGCCGCGTGACTGTCGGCCGGGTCCTCGGCGGCACTGCCGCCGCGGTGCCGCCCACCGCCGAGCGCCCCGGCGTCGAGCGCCCCGGTGTCGACCAGGGTCGAAGTGCCGCCGATCTGCCACGAGTTGTCCGTGTCACCCGGCTGCGGCGTGACCGAGGGCGAGGCGTCGGGCGACTGGAACCCGCTTGCGGCGACATCGGGGGACGTGTCGGACTTGGCCGGGTTGCCCTTCTTGGCGGGCGAGGACGGCGAGGGGGAGGACGTGGTGGGGGACGCGGTCGGCGAGCCGGAGGAACCGGAGGAATCGGCCGGACCGGGGTCGGCGTCCGACGAGCCGGATGAACCGGACGGGTCGCTCGACGACGCCTGTGACGAGTCGGACAGACCGAGGTCGTCCGTGAGGGACTTTCCGGAGGAGTTGGAGGATCCGGACGCATTACCCACGCCGGTGTCGACCTTCGCCGCCCCGGACTTCTTGTTGAGCCCGGAGAGCAGCCCGCACGTCGGCCAGGCATCGGGGCCCTTGTCGGCGAGCAGCTTCTTGGCCACGGCTATCTGCTGGGACCGGCTGGCCTGGTCGGCGCTCGAGGCGTAGTCGAGGCCGCCGTACTTCTCCCAGTCGTCCTGCGTCAACTGAAGGCCGCCGTAGTAGCCGTTGCCGGTGTTGGCGCTCCAGGCGCCGCCACTCTCGCACTTGGCCACCTTGTCCCACGCGTTGCCGTCGGCCGCGCTGGCGCCGCCGGCGCCGATCAGTGGGATGGCGATGGCGGATCCGGCCACTCCGGCGGCGACAAGGAGGGCCGGAGCCTGACGGGGCCGACGGTGACGTCCGTTCCCGGAGAGCATACGGAGACCTTTCGTGCGACAGCGGTGACCCGCGTGGCGACCGCAGACTCGGCGCCACGCTGATGGGTGAAAGTATCGGCTGACGATCGCTTGTCACAAGTTCATGCCGCACAGATCACGTGAAGATCACACCGTTGAACATGTGTCATCTTCGTGCCCGTCATTGGGTAGGCGTGGTGCGGCGGCAGGCGTCTTTTCCTGCCTTGTCCGGCTTCCCTGCGACTTACCGACCAGGCGTGAACCGCACCGGCAGCGTCCGCAGTCCGCGCATGATGAGCCCACCGCGCCAGCGCAAGTCGGCCGGATCTGTGTCCAGTTGCAGGTCCGGGAGCCGGGTGAGGAGGGTCGCCAGCGCGGTCTGGCCCTCCAGGCGGGCGAGCGGTGCGCCGAGGCAGTAGTGGATGCCGTGGCCGTAGCCGAGGTGTTGATTGTCACGCCGCCCGAGGTCGAGGACATCGGGGCCGGCGAACCGCTCCGGGTCCCGGTCGGCGGCGGCGAGGACGACGAGGACCGGGTCGCCGGCGGCGATGTCCTGCCCGCCGATGGTGAGCGGCCGGGTGGCGTAGCGCCAGGTGGCCAGCTCCACCGGACCGTCGTAGCGAAGGAGTTCCTCCACTCCCGTCTCCAGCAGGCCGCCGTCCCCCTCGGCGAGGGACCGCTGGAGCCGGTCCCGCTGCTCGGGGTGGGTGAGCAGGGCGTAGGTGCCGTTGCCGATGAGGTTGACGGTGGTCTCGAAACCGGCGAACAGAAGGATGAAGGCCATGGCGGCGGCCTCGTTCTCGGTGAGGTGCTCGCCGTGGTCGGAGGCGCGGATGAGGGCGGAGATGAGGTCCTCGCCGGGGGCGGGCTCGGCCGGGAGCGCCTCGCGCTTGCGGTGGATGAGGTCCGCGAGATAGCCGCGCATCTTCTTCACCGAGCGGGCGACCCCGCCACGCGGGCCCTTGCCGTGGCGGATCATCATGCCCGCCCAGTCCCGGAAGTCGTCCTGGTCCTCGCGGGGGACGCCGAGCAGGTCGCAGATGGCGTAGATGGGCAGCGGGAAGGCGAACTCGTGGATGAGGTCGGCGGTGCCGCGCTCGGCGAACCCGTCGATGAGTCCGTCGGCCAGCTCCTGCACACGCGGGGCGAACTCGGCGACGCGGCGCGGGGTGAACGCCTTGCTGACCAGCCGGCGCAGCCGGGTGTGGTCCGGCGGGTCGATGTTCAGCAGGTGGGTCATCAGCTCGGCCTTGCGCTCACCGGGGATGCCGGTCTTGCCCTTGGCGTGCGCGGGCTCGGCGTGGTGCGCCGGGTTCTTGGACAGCCGCTGGTCGGCCAGGGCCTGCTTGGCGTCCGCGTACCGGGTGACCAGCCAGGCCTCCACTCCGCTGGGCAGCCGGGTCCTGTGCACGGGGGCGTGCTCGCGGAGCCAGGCGTAGGCCGGGTAGGGGTTGCTCGCGAACTCCCAGGTGAACAGGGCGGGTGGCTGGTCGTGCATACGGTTGACCCTAGCGCCGGGGGTTCGGCGTCAGGCTTTCCGCCCCCACCGCCGCGGCTCCGGCCCTTCCCGTCCCTGGCGGCGATGCCCCCGGCTCCCCTGCCGGACCACCCCCTCCCCGCCCGCGCCCTCAGGGCTTCAGTTGCCCTCCGCCTCTACGATCGCGTCCCGGTACGCGCGCGCCGCCGCGCGCAGTGCCGCCTCCGGGTCGACGCCCTCCGCCTCGGCGCGGGCGGCCAGCGCCAGCAGCTCGTACCCGAAGCCCTCCCTCGCCGGGAGGGGGACCTCCAGGCCCGCCGTGCGGACCCGGGAGGCCAGCTTGGCGGCGAGGGCGAGGCCGGGCTGGCCGAGGGGGACACCCTCGGTCACGGAGGTGCGCCGCTTCTCCTCGGCCTTGGTGCGCAGCCAGTGCTCCTTGACCTCCTCCGGGGTGGTGGCGGTCTCGTCGCCGAAGACGTGCGGGTGGCGGTGGATCAGCTTGGCGACGATGGTGCCGGCCACGTCGTCGATGGAGAACGGCTCCTCGGGGTCCTCCTCGGCGATACGGGCGTGGAAGACCACCTGGAGCAGGACGTCGCCCAGTTCCTCACGCAGCTCCTCGCGGTCGCCGTCCTCGATAGCCTCGACCAGCTCGTACGCCTCCTCGATGCCGTACTTGGCCAGGCCCTTGTGGGTCTGTCGGGACGACCAGGGGCACTCGGCGCGGATGCGGTCCATGACCTGGACGAGGTCGAGCAGGCGGGCGCCGGGCAGGTCGTAGGAGGCGGGCAGCAGCTCCAGCTCCGGCATGTTCACACGGCCGGAGCCGGCCAGGCGGGCCAGTCCGTCGGTCAGGGCGGGTTCGCCCTCGCCGGTGGCCACGACGACGACCGTACGGCCGCCGGCGCACACGTCCACCAGTTCCTCGGCGCTCGGTGCCGACTCGTCCACGGCTATACCCGCCTCGCGCAGATACGGCAGCTGCGGATGGGCGCCGTCCGCGCACAGCACCCGGTCGGCCGCCCGCAGCGCCTGCCAGGCGGGCCAGGACAGGAGCCCGGGGGCGACCCGGTGGCTGGTGGTGAGCAGGACGATCCGGCCCGGGGCCGCTGCGGAGGTGGTCGCGCTGGTGGTGTTCACGGTCCGAACGTAACGCACACCGGCGACGTCACCCCTGGTTGTCCACAGGCCGGGGGCCGTCCCCCGGCCCGGTTGTCCACAGGCCCGGTCGTCCGGCGTCCGGTCGTCCGGCGTCCGGTCGTCCGGTCAGGCCGACTGCTTCGCGTCCACCGCCGAGACGTCCCGCAGCCACGGCGTCTTGGCGTTCACGAGGGTGCTCTTCTCGACGTCCCACGTGCCATAGCGCGGGTTGAGGTCCACGTGGAGTTCGGCGGAGGCCTCGGACAGCGCCTTCCAGAAGGCCGGCTGGCCGGCGTCGGTGTTCAGATGGGCCGCGAGCTTCTGCGCCTCCAGCTGGAGGCGGAGGTTGTCGTCGAGGCGCCGCGGCGGCACCCCGTACCGCTGGAGCCACGTGTCCTCGAGCGCCTTGGCGCCGCCCGCCTGCTGTTCGAGACCGGTGCGCAGCTGCTGGATCTCGCTACGGCTGACGCTGAGGCCGGCGTTCTTGGCGGCGCGGTCCAGCACCCGGTCGAGCACCATCTGGTGCAGCGTGTCCCGAGTGAGGGTGCCGGTCGCGGCGACGGCCTGCTGGTACTGCGCCTCGTCGGCCACCGCGGCACGCTGCGCGTCGCGCACCTCGCTCACCCGGCTCTGCAACTGCCCGAGGGTGATCCGCTGGCCGCCGATCACGGCCGCCGCGCCCGGACGTGCGTCGTTTCCACAGGCGGTGAGCAGGGGTGCCGCCGCGAGGATCGTGGCGGACAGGACGAGCGCGGTGCGACGGCGGCGGTGCAAGGAAACCTCCCGTGGTGGAGATTGTGCGGCGGTGCACAAAGTCTTGCGGTGATCGATATTAGGCAGCGGCCGGGCTCCGGCCAACCCATTCGACCAACGATTCACCACGACTTCGGGCACCGTCGCACCACGCCCCGCCCGAGCGGGCGTCGGCCGACACGGAAGCCGGGCGTCACCGCCCGGTTCCGGCTCAGCCGGTGATTGCCACCGGGGCGTCCCAGGTGTCGCGGTCGACGGTGAGGGTGTAGCCGCCGCGGGTCTCCTTGCTGTTGACCATGTACTGGTGGGCGCGGCTGTGGTCGGTGAACTGGGTCTTGCCGAAGGGCCAGTCCGTGGTGGTGGTGTCCTTGCCGTCCCACAGGGCGTACCAGAGGTTGCCCGGCAGGTCGGTCTTGTCCGTCGCGGTGGCGATGGCCTTGGCGCTGGAACTGGTGAAGCCGTAGAAGCCGGCCCGGTACGTCTTGGCGCGCAGTTCCTTGTCGAAGGCGCGGACGTAGGTCAGCACGGCGTCGTTGCACGCCTTGTCGGTGATGTCGTACGGCTCCATGTCGAGGTAGATCGGGCTGCCGGCCTTGATGCCGAGCCCCGCCGACTTGGCCACCGCGTCCTTGGCGTCGCTGGTGCCGAGGGAGGCGGCCGTGGCGGCGGTGAGCCGCTCGGGGTTGGCGCTCTTCTGGCAGGGCGGCTGGGCGCCGACGTACAGCGGGATGAGCTTCCAGCCCATGGAGCTGACCGACTTCACCCAGGAGGCGGTGAGGTTGGGCTGGGCGCAGCCGCGGTTCTTGCCGCCGATGTAGACGGCCGCGGCGCCGTAGTAGCCGGTGTTCCAGGCCTTCATGGCGCTCAGCGAGGGCGCCGTGCAGGTGTCGAAGGCGCGGCCGGTGAAGGTCTTCTGGGCGGGCCAGGCGGTGGCCGCCATGGAGGTCTGGGCCGCGATCCCGGCGCCGGCGACGACGACGGCCCCGGCCGCCGCCCACGTGATGTACCTGCGCTTCTTCGACTGCCGGTGCTCGGCCATCCCCACCCCTGTTGTCGTGTACGTGCTTGTTGCGCGTGTGCGGACGCACGCTAACCGACGGAACGTCTCCGGCCTGAAAAGTGATCGCCTCGCAGGGCACAAGAATCACTCAAGACGCAGCAAAAACACGCGTGTTACCTGCGACAGGCGACGGTCCGGCCTGCTCGGGCGGCATAAGGTCCGCTGGCCACTCCTCTGTGGCCCAGCCCGAGAAAGCACCTCACATGCACTTCGCGTCCCGCGCCGCCCATGTCCTCGCCCTGGCAGCGCTTCCCCTGGCCCTGACGGCCTGCGGCTCGTCCGGTTCCGCCGGCCACGCGTCCTCCGGGTCCACCCGCGACCCCAACGCCGGTCTGCTCACGGGCACCCAGCTGAAGAAGGCCCTCGCCCCGGCGTCGTTCTTCGCCTCCGGCTTCGCCGTCGACCCGAGCGGGGCCAGGGACTCCGGCGACACCTACACGCCCCCGTCGAACGCCCCGGCGGCCAAGCCGGACTGCACCAAGCTGGGCGGCACCGCGTGGATAGACGTCACCGGGATCACCGGCGTGTCCTTCGCCCAGAACGACTACGTCCGCAAGGACACCTCCGAGGACATCGGCCAGGAGATCGACACCTACCGGGGCACGACGGCGGCGAGCGTCCTCAAGGCCGTGGAGAAGACGGCCACGGACTGCGCGGGCTTCACCGACTCGCAGACCCACACCAAGGTGAAGGTCACCGGCCGCTCCACGCCGGGCCTGGGCGACGGCGCCTACACCCTCACCCTCACCGACCCGTCCTGGGAGAACGGCACGACCCTGGTCGCGGCCCGCGTCGGCACGAACGTCGTCAGCGTCATGTCGACGGACGGCCACGACAACGGGGCGGCGACGGCGAAGAAGCTCACGCTCCGGATCGTCGGCGCCCTGCGCAAGGAGTCCTGAGCCCGCGCGCTCCCCTGCGCCCCTCGCCCCTTTCCGCCGCCCGGCCCGTCGTCCACAAGCGGCCTCCACACCCCCCGCCGTGGCCTAACCTTGCCCTGCGACGACTCCGTCCCCGAGCGGCGGAGCGCTTGGGGGTGGAGATGGACAAGCGGCTGGAGGCCGGCTGGTTCCAGCGGATCGTCTGGTCCGTCCTGGTCTGGGGCTCGCTGGGCCTGCTGGTGTGGGTGCCGTTCCTGTACGTGGCGATCCGCCGCGGACGCGGATCGGACTGGGGCGCCTTCGCCGCGTTCGTCCTGTACGAGTGCGCCGTGATGCCGGGACTGTCCCTCGTGCCCGACGACAGCGACGCCGCCGCGGTACTCGGCACCGTGATCATCCTGTGCCTGCTGATGGCGACGGGGATGCTGCTGTTCGCCGTGTTCGACCGGCGGATACCGCAAGCGGTGGCAGCGGCCGGGTACGGCGCGACCCCTTCCTCACCCACGGTGCCGCAGGGCACGTACGGCTACCCCTACGGGCGCTGAACCGCACCGCGTACGGGCGTTGAGCCGCGGCCCCGAACGGGCGCTGAACCGCATCCCGTACACGCGCTGAACCGCACCGGTCAGCCGTGCACCTGGCCCAGCCACTGCAAGGTGCGCTGGATCTCGGCCGGGAAGGGATGCACGGGTCCGTGCCGCCGCTCCGCGTCGTGCAGCAGGCGCAGCAGGGTCTCGTGGGCGGCGGTCCGGTCGCCCAGGGCGAGCAGCAGGTGCCCGATGCGGCGGCGGATCTCGAAGGGCAGGTCGGGGTCGGCGGCCGTGTACGGGTTCTCCGCGAACCGGTTCTCGAAGTAGGGCAGCAGGGCCCGGTACTCGGTGAGCGCCGCGGCCGGCTCGCCGAGTTGTTCGAGGCACTGCGCCGCGTCGTAGCGGAACCGGAGGGACTGCGGGTCGGCGGCGCCCGCCTCGGTGGCCCGTTCGTCGGCGAGGCGCCGCAGTTCGGGCAGGGCGCGCCGGTACTGGCCGTCGTCCATCAGCGTGGCCGCGTACTGCTTGCGCAGGGTGCGCACCACCGGGGAGTGCTCGCCGTGCTGGGCGGCGGCGGCCGGGAGGATCGCGCCGAGGATGTCGACGGCCTGGGTGATGCGGCCCTCGCCGAGCAGCCGCTTGACCTCGTCGACGGCGGTGGCGACATCGTGGTGGCCGCCGGTCCTGGCGGTGGACGGTTCGGGGCGCGGTGCGGGGATGACGGCGCGGTCGGGCCAGGGGGCGTGCGGGCGCAGGAAGGGGCGGGTGGGATCGAGGGGTCCGCCGGTGTGCGGGCCGCGCGGGGGCAGCAGCGGCAGCAGGTCTTCGTACACCGCCTGGGCACCGGCCGGGCGGTGCTGGGGGTCCTTGGCGAGCAGCCGCAGCACGAGGGATTCGAGGGCGTCGGGGATCTCGGGGCGCAGCCGGCGCACGGGCACCGGCGGCTCGTAGAGGTGGCGGTGCAGCACGCCGACCGCGGTGGACGCGGCGAACGGGACGTCCCCGCTGAGGAGTTCGTGCAGCACCACGCCGAGGGCGTACAGGTCGGTGTACGGGCCGACGGCGCCGCCCATGGCCTGTTCGGGGGCCATGTAGGCGGGGCTGCCGATGGGTGATCCGGTGCGGGTGAGGCGGGTGGTCTCTGCGTTGAGGACGGAGGCGACGCCGAGGTCGAGGACGGTGACGGTGCCGTCCGGCTTCACCATCACGTTTCGCGGTTTGAGGTCGCGGTGGACGATCGGTACGGCGTGCACGGCGGACAGTACGGCGCACAGCTGGGCGGCGACGGCGACCGCCCACTGCCAGGGGTACGGCTCGTGTTCGGCGAGGTGGTCGGCGAGGTCGGCGCCGTCGACGTACTGCATGACGAGGTAGAGGTTCTCGTCCTCGCTGCCCGCGTCGTGCACGGTGACCAGGCCGGGGTGGTCGACCTGTGCGGTGACGCGGCACTCGCGGACGAAGCGGCGGCGCAGCTCGGCGGCGTCCTGGCTGCGGGGTCCCGCGACCTTGTCGGGGCGCATCAGCTTGACGGCGACCCGGCGGTCGAGCCGCTGGTCGTAGGCCGTCCAGACCTGGCCCATGCCGCCTTGTCCGATGAGCGTGGACAGTTCGTAGCGTCCGGCGACGACGCGTGCGGTCACCGGCCGTCCCCCGCGCCCCAGCTCGTGGTGAACCCGGCGTCCCCGGTACCCGGGGTCCCACCCGGTCCGGACCGCCCACCGTGGCCGGACTGGCCGCCTTGGCCGGACTGCCCACCGTGGCCGGGGCCGTTGTCCTGGCCTCGCAGGAAGTCGCTCAACTCGTCCAGTTCGGCGCGGACCTGGTCGATCCGGGCGGGCGCGGGACGCTGCGGCTGCTGGGGCACCGCGTTGGGGGCGGGCGCGGGCGCCGGGTTCGGCGCGGGTGGGAAGGAGGTGGGCCGCGGCGGGGAGTAAGGCCCCGGCTGCGGTGGGGAGTAGGGCGCGGGCTGCGGCCGGCCGTACGGGGTGGGCGGCGGACCGTAGCTCTGCGGGGCGGGGGCCGGCGGGTAGCCGTACACCACGGTGGCGGCCGTGGCACTGGGGGCGACCCGACCCGCCAGGAGGGCCTCGTGGTGGCGGAGGTCCCGGTACAGGAAGTAACCGACGCTGCCGAACGCGGACAGCAGGAGCAGCGCCACACCGACGTCGCCGCGCCAGGTCTCCGGGTCGCCCTTCTCGCCGGTGCCGTCGACGCCGATGAACACGCACCCCACGAACAGGAGGACGAGCGACAGGGCGAACAGGACCCAGTCGCGCCGGGCCCGGGTCATACAGGCGACGCGCAGCATGGTGCCCCAGGCCAGGAAGCCGAGGCTCAGCACCGAGAGGGCCACGAACAGCACCCTGAGCCCGACCACCAGCGCGATCGGGGGGCGCGGAGGCTGCGGCGGCGCGTAGCCGGGGCCGTGCATGACTGCTCCTAGTGCCGAGGCCCTGGCGGGGCTCCTGCGGGGACGTTGCGTACGGTGCGGAACCAAGGGTGTTCCGAGCGTGTTCCGAGGGTATCGGTCCACCCGGACAACCGGCTTGGGATGTACCGAACCGTTGCCGTCTCCCGTTCCCGCCGCACCGACCAGCCCCGTCCCGCCACGCTGCCCGCTCGGCCGCCGGTCCGTCAGCCGCCGGGCTGGACCGTCCCGTCGGTCAGTCCGTCGTACATGCCCCGCACGAGTTGCTCGCCGAGGTGTCCGGCCAGTCGCAGGGCGTCCTCGAAGGCGGCCAGCCCGCGGAACCGTTCGCCGTAGGTCCGCTGCTGCTCCAGCGGGATCCGCGGGAGTTGGAGCCTGCGCACGTCGAGCCGGGTCGCGGTGGACGCGTAGCTGCTGGCCTGGCGGTTGTTGGCGGTGCCGCGCAGGAATCCGGCGAGGAACCACGGGTCGAGCGCGGCCGGGTCGGGGCGCAGCAGGGTGAGGTTGCGGCCGAGCGCGGCCCCGGCCGTGCGCTCGTCGACGACGCGGGCGACGCGTCCCCCGCCGAGGACGGGGACGACGACGTCGCCGGCTTCGGTGAGCACGATGTCCTCGGCCGGCTCCCCGTCGGGCAGCACCCCGGACGGCGCGGCGGCAGCGAGGACGTCGTGGTCGGTGAGGACGGGGACGCCCGCGCGGGCCGGCCGGCCGGCGGCCGGGGTACGGGAGTGTGACGCCGCCGTGGGACCGGAGCTGCCGGAGGTGCGCAGGACCAGGGCTCCGGCGCGGGCGAGTTCACCGACGCTGGTCAGCGGCCAGCGCGCCGGCGGCGCCCCGGTGGCGGGCGGCGGTGGGGCGAGGGCGGCGGCGAGCCGCAGGGTGTCGCCCAGGCGTGCGCCGACGTCGGCCAGTTGCTCGGCTCCGCCGTCGGCCGGGAGCGGCAGATGGCGGGCGGGGGCGAGGTCGACGTCGTCGTCGAGGAGGTCGATCACCGGTACGCAGCGGCTGAGCCCCGGCTGCTCGTCGGCCGTGCCGGTGCGGTCGAAGGGCCGCCAGGCGTCGAGGACGGCGGAGCGCACGGCCTGCCAGTCGCCGCGGGCGCGCCCGTCGGCGGCGTCCGCCGAGTCCACGAGCAGCAGTTCGGGCGGCGAGGGCTGGGCTCCGGCGGCGGGGCGGCGCAGCACCCACAGGTGCAGCGGGATGTTGTACGGGGGCGCCGATCCGGCGGGCAGTGCGATCACGGCGCGCAGGGCGCCGCGGCGCAGCAGGTCGGCGCGGATGCGGCGGCCGGAGCGGCGGGACGCGGCGGCGGGCGGCATCAGCAGGACGGCGGTGCCGCCGTCGCGCAGGTGGGCGAGGGCGTGCTGGACCCAGGCCAGCTCGGATTCGGTGCGGGCGGGGAAGCCGTACTCCCAGCGCGGGTCGTAGGCGAGTTCGTCATGGCCCCAGTTGCGCTCGTTGAACGGCGGATGGCACAGCACCGCGTCCACGGCGAGGCCGGGGAAGGCGTCGGCGCGCAGGGTGTCGCCGACGCGCGCGTGCACCTCGGCGTCGGTACTCAGGGCGAGCCGCAGCGCGGTGAGGGCGGCGAGGTCGGGGGCGGCGTCCTGCGCGTACACGACGGTCGGCGAGCCGAGCGCGCCGAGCAGGGCGCCGGTGCCGGCGGCGGGGTCGAGCACCGTACGGGGCCGGCCGGCGAGTTCGGCCATCAGGGCGGCGGGCCCGGCCGGAGTGAGCGTGTACTGGCGGGGGTTGGCGTCGAGCTGCCGTCCGAGCAGGAACTCGAAGGCGCGGCGGGTGCCGAGTTCGACGGCGAGTTCGCCGACGCCCCTCAGCAGCGGCACGGAGGCGGCCAGTTCGGCGGGGCCGGGCGGGGTCAGGGCCGCGTGGCCGGTGTGGCCGGCGGGGGCCGGCACCGGGCCGGAACCGGGTGCGGCGGCGGAGGGAACGCCGTCGGCGTTCACAGCCGCCTGTGAACTGTGGCCGGCATCGACCGGGGCGGCGGTGGCACCCTCGCTGTTCACAGCGGTCTGTGAATCGAACCGCCGAGTGAGGGCCTTGGCGAGCTGGGCGGGCAGCAGCTCCGCCAGACGCGCGTCGGTCAGGCCGCTCAGCTTCAGCCATTCGGTGGGCCGGTCGCGGATCAGGAGCAGGGCGCAGCCCGCGTGGACGAGGGCGGTGACGGGGCCGGCGGGGTGTCCGGCGAGCTGCTGCCAGACCCGTTCGCGGAGCGGGACCTCGGCGAGTTTGCCCTGCTTGCGCAGCCACTCCTCGACCTCGGCGAGCGCGAAGGCAGGGCTCGCCTCGGTGCCGCCGACGGGCCGGGGGAAGTCGATGTGGCGGCGGCGCCAGTTGCTGACGGCGGCCCGGCCGACCCCCGCGAGGCGTGCGATTCCGGCGGCGGTCACCTCGGTGGCGTTGTCCTGCACCCGCGCGACTCCCCTCGTGATGGCTCTGTGACGTCGAGCATACCCAAGGACACCCGAAAGCCCCCTTCACGAGGTGAACCGATGAATCGAAAGATGTCGTGTTGACTCGGTTCACAACGCCTGCTCTGATTGACCCATCGGAACGAGCGGCCGCCGGATCGGCGGCCGCCATCCTGGGGAGGGATTTCTCATGGGCATGAAGACGAAGCTCGCGCTGGGTGCCGCCGTGGGTCTCGCGATCATCGGCGCGGTGTCGTGCAGCGCGGACACCGGCGACTCCAAGAGCGGCTCGTCCAGCTCGGCGGCGGCCGACGGGGCCAGCGGCGGCACCTCCGGCAAGGGCGGCGCCAAGGACAAGCAGTCCGACGCCGCCAAGGGCTCCCAGGCGGACCAGTTCAAGGCCTTCGTGAACAAGAACGGCACCGCGAAGGAGAAGGAGGCCGTCGCCCACGTCACCAAGGTCCAGGGCGCCGACGAGCAGAACGACATCCTCGACAGCGTCGACGTCCACACCGACTTCACCGGCGGCCTGATGGGCAAGGGAACGGGTCCCGCCAAGCTGATCGCCTCCGCCTTCGCGGACTGGAAGCACAGCAAGAACGGCCTCGTCACGATCTACGACGCCGACGGCGAACTGCTCGGCAACGGCAACTTCTAAAGCCGGCGGACCGGGCCCGCGCCCCGCGCCGCGCCCCTTTCATCCCCTGCTTCCCCCTCCAGCACCGGGGCCCCACACCCGGTGCCGCACCGCACCACACCGGACCCCCGGTCCCCGGCGCTCCCCGGCGCTCCCCGCCGCACCACCGCCCCCTGCCCGTGCCGTCACCACGACACGGCAGCCGCTCACCCACCTCACGACTCCCTCGGGGGACCCTCATGCGTCACACCGCCGCCGCACTCTGCCTGACCGCCGTCACCGCCTCGCTCGCGCTCACCGCGTGCGGCTCCGAGAAGCCGGACGCGGCGGGCGGCGACGCCAAGGGCAAGGCACACCAATCCGCCGGCGCCACGGCCGAACGCGCCCCGTTCGCCGACCTGTCCGGGCAGGAGATCGTCGACAGGGCGCTCAAGGCCACCCGGAGCGCCACCTCCCTCACCCTGAAGGGCAGCGTCCCCGACGACGAGGGCACCATCGAACTGGACCTGGCCCTGGACCGCGAGGGGCACTGCGCCGGGACCCTGGGCATGTACGGCGAGGGCGAGGTCGGCCTCATCAGGACCGACGACACCGTCTACATGAAGTTCGACGAGCCGTACCTGCGCTCCGAGGGCAAGGGGCAGTCCAAGTCCGAGGTCGACGGTGTGGTGGACATGCTCGCCGACCGCTGGGTGAAGACCGGCGCCGACAGCGACGACGCCAAGGACATGGCCGACTTCTGCGACCTCGACAAGCTGCTCGCCGACTTCGACGACACCCGCTCGGCGGCCCGCAAGGGCACGGCGACGACCCTCGACGGCACCCCCGCGTTCACCCTCACCGAGGCCGAGGGCAAGGACCGCTACACCCTCTACGTCGCCACCGAGGGCAAGCCGTACCTGCTCCGGATCGAGAACACCACGGCGAAGCAGCCGGAGGACATCTCCTTCACGGACTACGGCAAGCCGGTCCCGGCGGTGCCGCCCGCCGACAAGGACGTCCTGGACCTCGACAAGCTCTGACGCCCGAACGGCGCCCCACCCGACCACCCCTCCGGCGGTCCGTCACCCCTCTGGGGGGAGCGGGCACGGACCGCCGCCCCGGCCGGGGAGGAACACCCGCCTCCCCGGCCACAGGGCGTCAGGTCACGGCGCGTGGCGGCGACGCCGACCGCTTCTCAGCGGGCGTGGAACCGCTCCGGTGCCTTCGTCGGGTTGCCGCCGGAGGGCAGCTTCTGGTTCGGGCAGGTGGACAGGACCGTCTTCATCGCGGTCTTCTCGGCCGCGGTGACCCACAGTTGGTACTTCTTCTTCACCGCGACCTGCGCGGCGACGTACGTGCACCGGTAGGCCTTGGCGGGCGGCAGCCACGTCGCCGCGTCGCCGTCGCCCTTGGAGCGGTTGGCGCTCGCGTCCACGGCTATCAGGTTGAGCGGGTCGTTGGCGAGCGCTATGCGCTTGCTCGCGTCCCAGTACGCGGCGCCCTTCTGCCAGGCGTCCGAGAGGGCGACGACATGGTCTATGTCGACCTGGCTGCGCCCACGCCGGTAGACGATCTTCTTGTCGGAGTACGGGTCCCGCTCCAGCACGCCGTACGACACCTTGCAGTCCCCGTCGGTGAACCGCACCTGCTTCAGGTCCCGTTTGAGGATGTCGTCGCGGGTGGGGCAGCCGTTGGAGTCGGTGTCCGCCCAGGCGGTGCCGAACTTCTCCCGGACGTAACCGGTCTTCGGCGACCGCCCCTTGACGGTCAGCGACTCGGCGGCGGCGAGCGCCTCGCCGCCGGTCTTCACCGGCTCCGGTCCGCTCGCGCCACCGTCCAACTGCTCCGTGCATCCGGTCACGAACAGTGCCACGACGGCAGCCGCAACCGCCCCGCCCCTCAGACGCGTCACGCTGCGCCCCTCCCCTAACCTGCCTGGTCCCGCCCCTGGTTCGGGCGTTCTTCACCTGGTGCCCACCGTAGCGGGGAATACGCCCAGGCCACCCGGGGGGTACTGGGGTCACGGGGGGCGAACGCGCGGACCGCGCACCCTCCGCGACCCCAAAGACGCGCGGGCTACGACCCCAGGATGGACGCCAGGAACTCCCCCACCCAGCCCAGCAGTTCACGGCCGACCAGCGGCTTGCCGCCGATCTTCGCGGTCTTGGGGCGGGGTACGAGGACCTGGTGGACGGCCGGCTTGATCACCGAGCCCGGGTAGAGGCGCTTGACGCGCAGCTCCTGCGACTCGCGCAGATCCACCGGGGCGAAGCGGATGTTGTTGCCCTGGAGGACGATCTCGCCGACACCGCACGCCCGGGCGAGCATGCGCAGCCCGGCCACCAGCAGCAGGTTCTCCACCGGTTCGGGCAACTTGCCGTAGCGGTCGGTGAGTTCCTCGCGGACGGCCTTGATGTCCTCCTCGGAGTTCGCGGAGGCGATGGACCGGTAGGCCTGGAGGCGCAGCCGCTCGCCGGGCGCGTAGTCGTGCGGGACGTGCGCGTCGACCGGCAGCTCGATCTTGACTTCGAGCGGCGGCTCCTCCGCCCCTCCCGCCGAGGGCTCCCCTGCCTCCAACTGCCGCCGGTAGTCCGCGACCGCCTCCCCGACCATGCGGACGTAGAGGTCGAAGCCGACACCCGCGATGTGCCCGGACTGCTCGCCGCCCAGCAGGTTTCCCGCGCCGCGGATCTCCAGGTCCTTCATCGCCACGTACATGCCGGCGCCCATCTCGGTGTGCTGCGCGATGGTCGCCAGGCGCTCGTGCGCCGTCTCCGTCAGCGGCTTCTCCGGCGGGTACAGGAAGTAGGCGTAGCCGCGCTCGCGGCCACGGCCCACCCGGCCGCGCAACTGGTGCAGCTGGGACAGGCCGAAGTTGTCGCCGCGCTCCACGATCAGGGTGTTGGCGTTGGAGATGTCGATGCCGGACTCGACGATCGTCGTGGAGACCAGCACGTCGAACTTCTTCTCCCAGAAGTCGACGACGACCTGCTCCAGGGCCGTCTCCGACATCTGGCCGTGGGCGGTGGCGATGCGCGCCTCGGGGACGATCTCCCGCAGCCGGGCCGCGGCGCGGTCGATGGACTCCACCCGGTTGTGGATGTAGAAGACCTGGCCCTCGCGCAGGAGTTCGCGGCGGATCGCCGCGCCGATCTGCTTCTCCTCGTACGGCCCGACGAACGTCAGCACCGGGTGCCGCTCCTCGGGCGGCGTGGTGATCGTCGACATCTCCCGGATGCCGGTCACCGCCATCTCCAGGGTGCGCGGGATCGGGGTCGCCGACATCGTCAGGACGTCGACGTTCGCGCGGAGCTTCTTCAACTGCTCCTTGTGCTCGACGCCGAAGCGCTGCTCCTCGTCGACGATGACCAGGCCGAGGTCCTTGAACTTCGTCTCCGAGGAGAACAGGCGGTGGGTGCCGATGACGATGTCCACCGCGCCGTCCCCGAGGCCCTCCACGACCGCCTTCGCCTCGGTGTCGGTCTGGAAGCGGGAGAGCGCTCGGACGTTCACCGGGAACTGCGCGTACCGCTCGGAGAACGTGCCGAAGTGCTGCTGCACCAGCAGTGTCGTCGGGACCAGGACCGCGACCTGCTTGCCGTCCTGCACGGCCTTGAAGGCGGCGCGAACCGCGATCTCCGTCTTGCCGTAGCCGACGTCGCCGCAGATCAGGCGGTCCATCGGGACCGACTTCTCCATGTCCTCCTTGACCTCGGCGATCGTGGTCAGCTGATCCGGGGTCTCCGCGTACGGGAAGGCGTCCTCCAGCTCGCGCTGCCACGGCGTGTCCGTGCCGAAGGCGTGCCCGGGCGCCGCCATCCGCGCGCTGTAGAGCTTGATCAGGTCGGCGGCGATCTCCTTGACCGCCTTCTTCGCCCGCGCCTTGGTCTTCGTCCAGTCGGCGCCGCCGAGCCTGTGCAGCGTGGGTGCCTCGCCGCCGCCGTACTTGGTGATCTGCTCCAGCTGGTCGGTGGGGATGTACAGCCGGTCGCCGGGCTGGCCGCGCTTGGCCGGGGCGTACTCCACCACCAGGTACTCGCGGGTCGCGCCCTGCACCGTGCGCTGCACCATCTCGATGTAGCGGCCCACGCCGTGCTGCTCGTGGACGATGTAGTCGCCCGTCTCCAGGCTCAGCGGGTCGATGGTCTTGCGCCGCCGCACCGGCATCCGCGCGCCGTCCCGGCCGGCCGTCTTCTGGCCGGTCAGGTCGGTCTCGGTGAGCACGGCCAGCTTCAGCGCGGCGTCGAGGAAGCCGTGGTCGATGCCGCCGCAGGCGACGTGCACGACCGACGGGGACACCTGCCCGAGGTCCACGTCGAGGCGGGCCGCGATGCCCTCCCCGCCCAGCACCTCGACGGTGCGCGAGGCCGGGCCGTGGCCCTCGGTGACGAACACCGCGCGCCAGCCGTCCGCGAGCCAGCCCTTGGTGTCGGCGAGCGCCTTCGCGATGTCCCCGCGGTACGTCTCGGGTGCGTGCATGCCCAGCTTGAGCGTGTCCCCGTCCCCGTCGTACGCCGTCTCGTCCGCGGCGAACGGCGACACCGACCACCACATCATGTCCAGATCGCGCGCCCGGTCCCGGACGTCCGCGATCGACCACAGGGAGGCCGCGCCGAGGTCGATGGGCGCCTCGCCGCCGCCGGCCGAGGCCGCCCAGGACGCCTGGAGGAACTCGTGGGAGGTCGCCACCAGGTCCGCCGCGCGCGTGCGCACCCGCTCCGGGTCGCACACCACGGTCATGGCGCCCTTGGGCAGCACGTCGAGCAGCAGCTCCATGTCGTCGACGAGGACCGGCGCCAGGGACTCCATGCCCTCCACCGCGATGCCCTCGGCGATCTTGCCGAGCAGCTCGCCGAGCTCCGGGTGCCGCTCGGCGAGTGCACGCGCCCGCGTGCGTACGTCCTCGGTGAGCAGCAGCTCACGGCAGGGCGGGGCCCACAGTCCGTGCTCGGCGACCTCCAGGGAGCGCTGGTCGGCGACCTTGAAGTACCGGATCTCCTCGACGTCGTCGCCCCAGAACTCGATGCGCAGGGGGTGTTCCTCGGTGGGCGGGAACACGTCGAGGATGCCGCCGCGCACGGCGAACTCGCCACGCTTCTCCACCAGTTCCACGCGGGAGTACGCGGCGGCGGCGAGGTCGTCCACCACGTTGTTCAGGTCCGCCGTCTGCCCCGTTCGCAGGGATACAGGCACCAGGTCGCCCAGGCCCTTGACCTGCGGCTGGAGCACCGAGCGCACGGGTGCGACGACGACGGAGACCGGGCCGGTCTCCGGATCGTCGGGGTTCGGGTGGGCCAGGCGGCGCAGTACGGCCAGGCGGCGGCCCACGGTGTCGCTGCGCGGGCTGAGCCGCTCGTGCGGCAGCGTCTCCCAGGAGGGGTACTCCACGACGCCCTCCGCCGGCAGCAGCGAGCGCAGGGACGCGACCAGATCCTCGGCCTCGCGGCCGGTCGCCGTCACCGCGAGCACGGGACGGGCGGCCTCACGGGCCAGGGCGGCGACGGTGAAGGGGCGGGCGGCGGGGGGACCGACGAGGTCGACGTGCATGCGGTTGCCGTCCGCCGCCGCGGTGATCGCTTCCGCGAGGGCTGGGTCCTTGACGACGGCGTCGAGCAGACCGTGCAGGCTCATGGGGGGCTTTCCGTCCGAATCCGTCCGAAGGTGGGCAACGCGAAGATCCCGACTCGTGCGCGGGCCGGGGATTCCTTCAGCGTACGCCGCCGGGCAGGCGGGCCGCGGGGGCTGTGGACAACCTCGGTCGCGCCCCCGCCGCCCCTTCCTGCACAAGCCCGGTGCCGGGAAGTCCCCCTGACTTCCCGGCACCGGGCTCCACCGCGGCCCCCGTCCACGGAAGGGTCGCGTCGCGCTCGCTACTCCGTCGCGATCGCGTTCAGAACGTTCATCCGGCCCGCCCGGAAGGCCGGGATCAGGGCGGCGAACAGGCCCACGAAGGCCGAGCCGATGAAGACTCCGGCGATCGTGATCCAGGGGATCTCCAGGACCTTCAGGCCCTCCAGGGCGAGGAGCTTCTGGGCGGTCGCGCCCCAGCCCATGCCAAGACCCAGGCCGAGCAGCGCGCCGAACAGGGCGATCACCACGGACTCCAGGCGGATCATGCGGCGCAGCTGGCGGCGGGAGAGGCCGATCGCCCGCATCAGGCCGATCTCCCTCGTCCGCTCGACCACCGACAGCGCCAGGGTGTTCACCACGCCCAGGACGGCGACGATGATCGCCAGGGCGAGCAGGGCGTAGACCATGTTGAGCAGCTGGCCGATCTGGTTCTGCAGCTCCTCCTTGTAGTCGGTCTGGTCGCGGACGGTGTACTGCGGGTAGTCGTGCAGCGCGGACTTGAGCGCCTGGTACGCGGCGGTCTCCTGCCCGTCCTTGGCGGTGGCGAAGAGCAGCAGGTCGAGCGGCATCCGGTCGGCCGGCAGGTACTTTCCGACCGTGGCGATCGAGACGTACATCGCGCCGTTGTCGATCATGCCGTCGTCGCTGGTGATCGCGCGGACCGTGAGCTCGGCCGTCCTGCCGCCCCTGAACCCGACCCCGACCGTGGACCCCTGCTTGATGCCGTGCTTCTTGGCGAAGCCCTCGGGGACGGACATCGAGTCGGGCCCGTAGGCGTCGGCGAGCGTGCCGGAGACCGTCTTGGTGCGCAGGTCCTGGGCGTACGTCGGGTCGGCCGCGTTGATCATCTCGTTCTTCGAGGTACGGCCGTCCGGCGTGGTCAGGGAGACGTCCACGAGCTTGTACTCGGTGACCCGCTCCAGCCCCGGGGCGTCCTTCACGGCCTTCACCGCCTGCGGGGTGATGACCTCGCCGTTGTCGCTCTGGATGATGAAGTCCGTGCCGACGGTCTTGTCGAGCTGGTCGGTGGCGGAGGCGACCATCGAGGAGCCGACCACCGACAGGCAGGCCACCAGGGCCAGGCCGATCATCAGCGCGGCGCCGGTGGCGCCGGTGCGGCGCGGGTTGCGCAGCGCGTTGCGCTCGGCCATCCGCCCGATCGGGCCGAAGATCCGCAGCAGGACCGCGCTGAGCACGCGGACCAGGCCGCCCACGAGCAGCGGACCGACGACGACGAGGCCGATCAGGGTGAGCACCACGCCCAGACCCAGCCACGCCGAGCCCTGAGTGGCCTTGTCGGCGCCGGCGGCGGCGTACAGGCTCGCGGCGCCGGCGCCGGTGAGGACCAGGCCGACGACGGCCCGTACGGTCCCGGCCCTGCCGTCGGCCGGGGTCCCCGCCTCGCGCAGGGCGGCCATCGGGGAGACCTTGCCGGCCCGCCGGGCGGGCAGGTAGGCGGCGAGGACCGTGACGACCACGCCGAGGACCAGGCCGATCACGGGGGTGGTCCAGGCGACCGTGAGGTCGTCGGTGGACAGGTGCATGCCCATCTGGCTCATGAGCTTCATCAGGCCGACCGCGATGCCGACGCCCGCCCCGACACCGAGCACGGAGCCGACCACGCCCAGCAGCAGCGCCTCGACCAGCACGGACCGGTTGACCTGGCGGCGGGAGGAGCCGATGGCGCGCATCAGGCCGATCTCCCGGGTGCGCTGGGCGACCAGCATCGAGAAGGTGTTGATGATCAGGAAGATGCCGACCAGGAAGGCGATTCCGGCGAAGCCGAGCATCCCGTACTTCATCACGTTCAGGAAGCTCTCGATGTCCTTCTGGTTGGCGTCGGCGACCTCCTTGGCGGTCTGCACCTTGTAGCCGGCGCCGAGCGCGGAGGCCACGTTCTTCTTCAGCTGCTCGTCGGTGACGCCCTTGGCGGCCGTGACGTTGACGTTCGTGTACACGTCGGTCCGGCCGACCAGGGTCTGCTGGGCGGTCCTGGTGTCCAGGTAGAAGATCGCCGCGCCGGGGTTGGTGACGGTGAAGGCGGCGATGCCGGACACGTGCGCGCGGTGGGTGCCGACCGCGGTGATCACACCGATCTCGTCGCCCAGCTTCAGGTGGTGCTTGTCGGCGGTGTCGGCGTCGACCATCACCTGGTCCGAGCCCTTGGGCGCCGCACCTGAGGTGATCTTCATGGTGCGGGAGTCGTTGTCGTTCCAGTTGCCGACGATGGTGGGCGCGCCGCTGCTGGGCGACAGCTTGTCCTTGTCGGCGTCGACGACGGTCACCGAGGTGGAGAACACCGTCCCCTCGGCGGCCCCCACACCCTGGGCCCGGCGCACCTCGCCGAGCACGGAGGCCGGCATGACCGGCGGCTTGCCGGTCCGGGAGGTGGTCTCACCGGTGTCGGACGAGGTCTTGGCACTCACCGTCACGTCCGAGGCGGTCGCCTGGAACAGCTTGTCGAACGTGGTGTTCATGGTGTCGGTGAACACGAGCGTGCCGCACACGAAGGCCACCGACAGCAGCACGGCGACGGCCGACAGCGCCATACGTCCCTTGTGCGCGAAGAAGTTGCGCAGGGAGGTCTTCAGGACGGTCATGACGTACGCCCCCGGGCGTCGAAGTCCTTCATGCGGTCCAGGACCTGATCGGCCGTCGGCTGGTTCATCTCGTCGACGATCCGGCCGTCGGCGAGGTACAGCACGCGGTCGGCATAGGAGGCGGCCACCGGGTCGTGCGTGACCATCACGATCGTCTGGCCGAGGTCGTCCACGGACCGGCGCAGGAAGCCCAGCACCTCGGCGCCCGCGCGGGAGTCCAGGTTGCCGGTCGGCTCGTCACCGAAGATGATCTCGGGCCGGGCGGCCAGGGCCCGGGCCACGGCGACGCGCTGCTGCTGGCCGCCGGAGAGCTGGTTGGGCCGGTGCCTGAGCCGTCCCGCGAGGCCCACGGTCTCCACCACCTGCTCCAGCCACTTCCGGTCCGGCTTGCGGCCGGCGATGTCCATGGGCAGGGTGATGTTCTCGAGCGCGTTCAGCGTGGGCAGCAGGTTGAACGCCTGGAAGATGAAGCCGATACGGTCCCGGCGCAGCTGTGTGAGCTTCTTGTCCTTCAGCCCGGTGATCTCGGTCTCGTCCAGGAAGATCTGGCCGCTCGTCACGGTGTCGAGACCGGCGAGGCAGTGCATCAGCGTGGACTTGCCGGAGCCCGAGGGGCCCATGATCGCGGTGAACCGGCCGCGGGCGATGTCCACGTCGACGTGGTCGAGGGCGACGACACGGGTCTCCCCGGCCCCGTACGCCTTCACGACCTGCCGCGCCCGAGCGGCGACGGCCGTAGTCCCTCCAGTACCCCCGTGCCTGGGAATGGTCACAGCCGTTGTCACGTCAAGTCTCCTATGTCGGTCTGGTGGTGAAACGCGTCTGGTGGCGAGTGGCGTCTGCTGGTGAATCGCGGTGGTGGATCGCGGTGGTGAGCCGCGTTCGACGGATCGAGTCGGTGCGTGTACGTCGTGCGCTGCGGTACGCCGTCGAGTCTGGTCGACGGGGGGTGTCCGGCGCGCTGGTGCTCAGCGCAGTCTTCTCCGGGGGAAAACCCCACCCCCACCGCTCCGGCGTACCGCCCCCGTCGGCGTAAAACCAGGTTAAGGACCGTCCCCGTCCCCGCTCGTCCTCCGTCGGTACGAACCCTCCCCGACCCCGGGTACGGAGCTTCCCCTAGGGGGCCTCCCCCCATGGGTGGACACGCTCTCAGGGTCGCCTCCGCCTCCCGGCCCCCTCAGCCTCCGCCCTCCCGCTACGTGAAGGTCAAGTGGGAAGCTGTCCGAGGCAGATGGATGCAGGGGGAAAGGATCCGGAGTGGGCAGCACCGAACCCGCGACACGGCAGGCCGCTCGACCCGGCGCGACCGACCGGCGGGGCGCGGTCGTCGCCGCGCTCATGCTGGCCATGGCACTGGCCGCCCTCGACTCGACGATCGTGTCGACGGCCGTGCCGCAGATCGTCGGGGACCTGGGCGGCTTCTCCGTGTTCTCGTGGCTGTTCTCGGGCTATCTGCTGGCCGTGACGGTGACTCTGCCCGTCTACGGCAAGCTGTCCGACACCTTCGGCCGCAAACCGGTGCTCGTCGCGGGCGCGATCGTCTTCCTCGTCGGCTCCCTGCTGTGCGCCGGCGCCTGGAGCATGGGCGCGCTGATCGCCTTCCGCGTCGTCCAGGGCCTGGGCGGCGGGGCGTTGCAGGGCACGGTCCAGACACTCGCCGCCGACCTGTACCCGCTGGAGCAGCGTCCGAAGATCCAGGCGAAACTCTCCACCGTGTGGGCGGTATCGGCGATCGCCGGACCGGCCCTGGGCGGCGTCCTGGCCGCCTACGCCGACTGGCGCTGGATCTTCCTGGTCAACCTTCCGATCGGCGCCGTCGCCCTGTGGCTGATCGTCCGCCACCTGCGCGAGCCCGAGTGGGAGCGGCGGTCGCGCCCGCGCGTCGACTGGGCGGGCGCGCTGGCGGTGTTCGCGTGCGCGGGTGCCCTGCTCACCGCGGTGGTGCAGGGCGGGGTGGCGTGGCCGTGGCTGTCGGCGCCGTCGCTCGCCCTGTTCGGTACGGGGTTGGCGCTGGCCGCCGCGGTGGTGGTGATCGAGCGGCGGGCGGCCGAGCCGATCCTCCCGGGCTGGGTGTGGCGCCGCCGTACGATCGCCGCGGTGAATCTCGCCCTGGGCGCACTGGGGTTGCTGATGGTCGCGCCGACGGTCTTCCTGCCCACGTACGCCCAGTCGGTGCTCGGCCTGGCGCCGGTGGCCGCCGGATTCGTCCTGTCGGTCTGGACCTTGAGCTGGCCGGTGTCGGCCGCGCTCAGCCAGCACGTCTACCGGCGGATCGGCTTCCGCAACACCGCCTTGCTCGGCATCGGCGCGGCGGCGCTGACCCTGTTCGCCTTCCCCTTCCTGCCCTACCCCGGCGCGGCCTGGCAGCCCGCCGCGCTGATGCTGGTGCTGGGCGCGGCCCTCGGCCTGTTCCAGCTCCCCCTCATCGTGGGCGTCCAGTCGACGGTGGGGTGGTCGGAGCGGGGCACCGCCACCGCCTCCATCCTGTTCTGCCGCCAGACCGGCCAGACGCTCGGCGCGTCCGTCTTCGGCGCGGTCGCCAACGGGGTGCTGGCCACGCGCCTCGGCGGCGCGAGCGACCTGGACTCGGTGACGCGGGCGCTGAGTTCGGGCACGGCGCCGGAGGCCACACGGCGGGCCATCGCGGACGCGGTCCACGCGGTGTACATGGGAGCGGGGTGCGCGGCGGCGCTGGCGTTCACAGTGCTGCTGGTACTGGCGCCGCGCCGCTTCCCGGTACTGAAGGATTGAGGCGGCCGGCCGCGGGGCGCTACTCGGCCCACGCTCCTTCCTTCAGTGCCGTGATGCTGTCCTGCACGGTGTCCATCTGGACCCGTACGTCGTCCCACACCTCGCCGTGCTCGCGCAGTACCCGCTCGGTCTCGTGGGCGATCCGGTCCGCGCGCAGCCGCGCCCCGGCCAGCAGCTCCGCCGCCCGCGCGCGTGCCTCCTCCGGTTCCCGCCCGGCCTCCTCCCGCGCGTCGGCGAGAGCCTGCTCCGCCTCGGACAGCGCCCTCTCGGCGGCCGCCACCCGCTCGATGTGGTCCACCTCCAGCGCGGTCTGACGGTCCGTCGCCTCCTGCTCCGCGTCGACCAGCGCCTCCGCCTGTTCGCGGGACTGCTCGGCGAGCATCCCGGACGTGCGCTGCCGCATCTCCCGCAGCGCCGCCAGCGCCTCGCCACGGGACTCCTTCATCTCGCGCCGCACGGAGATCCGGATGTCGTCGGCCTCCGCCTGGGCCGCGAGCAGCCGCTGCCGGGCCCGTTCGTCGGCCTCGGCGCGTACCGCGTCGGCGTGCGCCCGCGCGTCCTGGAGCACGCCGTCCGCGTGCGTCCGCGCCGTCTCCAGCAGTTCGTCCGCCTCCTGCCGCGCCCGCTCCCGGAGCGTACGCGCCTCGTCCAGCCCCAGCTCGTACAGCCGCCGGGCGCCCTCGCCCAGCGACTCGTAGGTCTGCTCGCCGAGTCGCGCGACCCTCTCCCGCAGGGCCGCGAGTTCCTCCTCCATGTTCCTGGCCAGGACGGTCAGCCGGGCGGCCCGCTCCCAGCCGGCGTCCCGGTCGTCGGAGAGGGCGTCTGCGAAGGCCTTCACCTGATCGGGGCGGTAGCCGCCTCCCCGTACGACCACGAAGCCGTGGAGCGACATCGGTGCGCTGCCCATCCTGGACCCCTCTCCCGCCGTCGGTGATTTCGCGCACATCTTGAGGGATTGGGCGGAAATGTTCATAACGCGACACTCCGGGCGGAAGCGTCGGTCGGCCTCGAACACAAAAGGGCCGGGCCCGGTCACACGACCGGGCCCGGCCCTCTGAGCCGAACGCTCACACGCTCACAGGAGTCCGTCCCACATCTGCTCCAGCAGCACCGACCACCAGCTCTCGGGCGAACCGAGCGCCGCCGGGTCGAGCGCGGCCAACTGCGCCTGGAAGTCGACGGTCCAGCGGCCCGCCTGCTCCTGGTTCAGGCCGAACCGCAGCCGCCACATCCGGCCGAGCAGCGCCAGGCAGCGCGCGAACTCCGGCAGACCGGTGTTCACGAACTGCGGCGCCACGGGCGCACCGCCCGGACCCGCCTCCACGGGCACCGCCACGATGTTCGCCGTGCCGTACTGCACGCAGATCGCCTTGCCGAAGTCGCTGCCCATGACGAGGTAGGAACCCGCGTCCGAGGCCGGCTGCACCCCGCGCTCGGCCGCCAGCTCCGCCAGCGTCGGCACCGGGCGGCCCGGTTGGGCCTGCGCCCAGAAGAACGGCCCCATGTCCATGGGCAGACCCGCCACCACCAGCGTGTGCGCCACGACCGGCGGTACGCCCTGCCGGGAGACCGCCGCCTGCTCGAACCGGAAGACACCCGGCCCGAACGCCGCGGCGAGCTCCTGCGCGATCCCCTCCGGGGGAATCGGCGGCACCGGCTGCACCGGCGGCAGCGGTGCGCGAACCGGTCCCGGACGGGCCGGACCGTCCGCCACCTGGTGCAACTCACCCTGATGAGCGAGCAGTTGCTGCATGCCCTGCTGACGGCTCGCGTGGTCGGTGCCGTACGGGGCGATGGACGCGATGCGGGCCTGCGGCCACTGCTCACGAATCATCCGCGCGCAGTAAGCGCCGGGCAACTCGCAGGACTCCAGCTCCGTGTGCAGCTCCAGGACCCGGTCCGGCGGCACGTTCATGGCCCGCAGCTCGTGGAAGATCTGCCACTCCGGGTGCGGCGTGCCGGGCGCGGAGCGCCGGATCAGCTGCTGCTCGGAACCGTCGTGCGCGCGGTAGCGCAACACGGCCTGGTAGCCGGGCCCGACGGTCGGCTGCCCCTGCTGGGGGTAGCCGTAGGCCGGGGGATGCTGCCCGGGAACGGGCGGCTGACCGGGCATCGCCTGGCCAGGGACCGGCGGCTGACCGGGCATCGCCTGCCCCGGAACGGGCGGCTGACCAGGCATCGCCCGCCCCGGAACGGGCGGCTGACCAGGCACTGCCTGACCGGGCATGGGCGGCTGACCAGGCACTGCCTGACCGGGCATGGGCGACGCGCCCGGCGGCGGTACCGCGCCCGGCGGCATGGGCGGCGGGGTGCCCGGAGGCATACCAGGCACACCAGGGCCGCCCGGGGCGCCGAGCGCGCCCGAGGGGGGCGGAGGCGTGTGGGGGCCACCCGAGGGGGGCGCGGCCAGCATCGTCTCCGCGTGGTGCACGGCTCCCGGAGCGCCAGGCGCGCCAGGGGCGCCCGGGGCGCCGGGCATGCCAGGGGCACCCGGAGGAACACCGGGGGCGCCAGGAGCACCCGGAGTGCCAGGGGGCGTCGGCGGCTGCGGCGCGCCGGCGGCACCCGGCGGCTTGGGCGCACCCGGTGCACCCGGAGCACCCGGAGCGCCGGGCGGAGTCGGCGGGTGCGGGGCGCCCCCGCCGGTCTGGCCGGGGTCGGCGAGCATCGTGGCGGCGTGGTGGACGCCGCCCGGGGGCGTACCGCCGGGCGCGCCCGGACCGGTGAGGCCCTCGGGCCCGTCGGGGCCGAGCGACGACACCATCTGGGTCGGCACGTAACCGCCCGCGGCGCCCGGAGGGGGAGGCGTGGACGGACCACCCGGCCGCGCGCCCGGAGTGCCCGGAGCACCGGGCGGCGGAGGCGTGGTCGAACCGCCCCCGCGGCGCGGCGGAGGCGCCGCCTTGCTGGTCGCGGCGTCGGCGATGTCACCGGCGTTGGGCGCGAGCGGCCGCCCGTGACCGGCACCGCCCGGCACCTGCGCACCCGGCACCGGCGGCGGAGTACCAGGGGCCACCGGACCACCCGGATGCCCGTACCCGGCATCACCCACCGGCCCGGACGGCGGCGGAGGCGTACTGCCCTGCGGCACACCCGGCAGCGACGGCGGAGGCGGCGTACCCGGAGCCCCCGGGCCGCCCGGTCCACCCGGCCCCTGCGGATACCCGTACCCCGCACCCGGGGCAGGCGAAGTACCCGGCGGAACCGGCCCGTTGGGATCGTCGACCGCCGGTGAGAACGCCGTGCGCGGGAGCGCGCTGCCGCCCGCCATCAGCGCCGTCTTGGCGTCCGGCGGGGCGGCGGGCGGCGGGGTGTCGTCGTCGGAGCCGCTCAGCGGCGGCGCGAACACGGTCGCCGGCAGCGGTACGGAACGGTCGTCCCCGGTGTCGGCGTTGGTGTCCGTACCCGCCCACGGGGTCGCCCCGGCCGGCGCACCCGGCACACCCGCGTCCGCGGACGCGCCCAGCGGCACCCCGGCCTGCGTCTGGGGAAGCGCACCGCTCCCGGCCGCCTCCGCCGACGCGGCGGCGGCAGCCGCACCGCCACCCGTGCCCGAGTCACCGCGCCGGTCCGGAATGCCCATCCGGTCCGCCGCCTCCTGAAGCCACTCCGGCGGGCTCAGCAGGAAGGACGTCTGATTCAGGTCCACCCGCGCCGGGGGCACCGGGGCCGCGCCGGCGGTCGGCTCGACCCGGCCGTACTCCTCCTCGTACCGGCGGACCACCTCGCCCACCGGCAGCGCGGGCCACAGCGTGGCCTCCCCGCTGTCCCGGGCGATCACCAGCCGCTGCGCGCCCCCGTCCAGGCGCGGGCCGCCCTCACGGTCCTCGGCCCACACCACGAAGCCCAGCTCGAACTCCCGTACCCGCACCTCGCGGTGCTGGTACGCGGGCACATCTCCGTTGATCCACTCCTCGGCGCGCTCCTGCGCCTGCGCGAACGTCACCATCGCTCGACTCACTCCCCCACCGACGAGACGGCCACGGCACGGACGAAACCGCCGTCCACCATCAGGTTCGCCACCGTCTCCAGCTCCGGCGGCGAACCCGCCAGCCGGGACAGGAACGCGTCGAAGTCCTCACCGCACGACAGCAGCAGCCGCTGCACCCGCTCCGCCTGCGGCCAGGACGGATCCACGTCCCGTGCGTCGTCGTACGCGCAGAACCACACCGAACCGGCCCGCTCGCCCTTCACCTTCACGGCGAGCAGTCCGCCCTGGACGAAGCCGACGGCCAGGTAGTCCTTGGTCAGATGGTCGCGCAGGCACTTGTTGACGTACACCAGGTCGTTGACCGCCGCTTCTTCGCGGACCGTGAAGAACGGCTGGTCGACCAGCAGTCCCAACTCCGCGTCCAGGGCCGTCCCGACGGGCGCGCAGCCGCCCGCGGCCTTCAGGAAGGAGCGGTAGGGGCCCGGCAGCCGGTACCCGAGGTCCTCCTCGACCCCCTGCACCTGCTGCTCCGACACCGCGGCACCCGACTTCGGCAGCCGGAAGTGCGCCGGCCGCGTCTCCTGCAACGGGCGGGTGCCCCGCTTGCCCTGGTCGACGTTCGCGGTCGCGATCCCGCCGTGGTGGCGCAGCAGCGCCTTCACCTCCACCGGGACCAGTTCCAGGCGCCGGGAGCCGGCCACGTGGTGCCAGGTCCAGCCGTGCGGGGTCGCCACGTTCGGCACCGTGTCCCACAGCTCGTGCCCCGACGCCGCCATCGCCGCGTTCGCGGACACGTAATCCGTCAGCCGCAGTTCGTCGACCCCGAACCCCTGCGGCGGCTCCGCGATCTCCACCGCGGCCCGCGCGTACGGCGAGAAGTCGGGGAAACCGCGGTCGTCCACCCGCACCCCTCTGGGGTGACGTGCGGCCCGGACCGGATCCGGAAAGTGCACGACCTGCCCGGCATAGGCCGCGTTCGGCGGCGCGGCCTGTCCCCCAGCCTGGCGGCCGGGTGGTACCCCAAGCCCGAGCCGACCTGTCGTCATGGCTGTTGCCCCCTGCGGCACTCTGTACGGCCCACGGCGACCGGCTCGCTGCTCCGCCCCGCCGAGGCCCGTATCCCTACTTCTCTCCAACGCGTCCACCGCGCGCATCGCGGCGTGCCGACAGCCTATGCGGTACGACGTCACCGGTCACCGGGCCGCCACCCGCCGGCCCGGCCCCGCCGTGACCAGCCGTCACCCTCCAGTGACGCACTGCCCCGGACGGGGTGTGTCACACCGCCCCAGCTTCCGCAGCGGGCACGGCATTTGGCACTCTGTGAGTTTCCGGGGGATGCACGGGAGGGAAAAACGATCATGAACGCGACGCAGACGGGACCGCACACGAGCGCCTCCGGCGACCCCAGAGTCGGCTGGAGCAGCGCCGAGACACCACCCGCGCCCGCGCTCCGCCACCGCCGCGACGGCATTCTCCCGACGATCGCCGCCGCCCTCTCCGTGCGCGGCGCCACGCTCACCGGCACCGCCGCCCGAGGCGAGGAGCCGCCCGCCCTGCACCCCCTCGTCCAGGACTTCCTCGACGCCCTCACCAGCGCCCAGCGGGACCGCTTCACCGGCCGCTGCGCCGAGACCGTCCTGATCTCCCGGCACATCACCGCCGCCGACGCCGCCCGGAGTAAACGTGCCTCCCGCAAACCCATGAGCAACGGCGAGGCCCGCAAGAGCCTGAAACACGCCAAACTCACCACCCGGCGCATCCGCGAGGACGGCGACCCCCTGCACGGCGGCTTCGCCGGCCCCTGCCGGGCCTGCACCGCGCTCAGCGCCCACTTCGGCGTCCGCATCGTCGATCCCACCGCCGGGAAGGCCTGACCCGCCCGGCCACGAGACCCCCCGACCGCGGCCGCCGCGACACCCCCCACGACCGCACCGCCCGCCACGGCGCCACCCGCCGCGGCACGATCCACGAACGAAGGGCAGATGCACGCCGACCACGTCTCCTTCCCCAAGCCCTCGACTCCTCCCCCTGGGCAGGGGGGAACCCCGGCTCGCTTCGCCGCACCCGTCGACGCCGCGCTGCGCGCCGCCGGCTGGCAACCGGGACGGTGGGACATAAAGCAGGCCGAGGGATGGGCCGACGCCCTGCGCGAACACCTCTCGCCCGCCGGCCACCACCACGCCGTGTTCCCCGCCGCCGTCGAGGCCTGGGCGGAATTCGGCGGCCTGCGCGTCTCGCCCACCGGGCCCGGCCGCAGGATCGCCCCCGCCGCCCTCGACCTGGACCCGCTGCACGGCCTCCACCTGGCCCGCACCCTCGGCGACCTCGGCCGCGCCCTGGACACCGAGGTCTGCCCGCTGGGCGCCGAGACCGACAGCCGGTCCCTGCTCGCCATCGACACCGAGGGCCGCGTCTACGCCCTCGACCACACCGGCGACTGGTACCTCGGACCCGACGTCGACCAGGCCCTGTCGGCGCTCATCTCCGGCACGGAACCCGTACGGCTCACCACGGGCTGAACACCCGTACGACTCACCGGCCCGCCGTGGGCGGGACCCACCGCGCACCGGGCGGAAGCGCCGCTACGCCGGAATCACCGCCGACACGCGGAAGCCTCCCGCGTCCGTCGGTCCCGACACGAAGACACCGCCCAGCGCGACGACCCGCTCCCGCATCCCGAGCAGTCCGTTCCCGCCCGACGGCAGCCCCGCCGACGCCGACGCGGGCTCGGGCGGCGGCTCGTTCTCCACCTGCATCGCGATCTCCGCCGACCGGTGCGCCAGCCGCACGTACGTCTTCGCCCCCGCCGCGTGCTTGTGGACGTTCGTCAGCGCCTCCTGCACCACGCGGTACGCCGTCTGCTCGACCTCCGCCGCGTACGGGCGGACCGCGCCCTGCACCGACAGGTCCACGGCCATTCCGGCGGCCGCCGACTGCCCGACCAGTTCGTCCAGCTCCGACAGGCACGGCCCCTCGAGCGCGCCGCCGGCGGCCCGGGAGGCCGCGGCCGCCGCGGCGGCCCCCACCGCGGCGAGCGGCACGGCGTCCGGCGCACCGGGCACACCCTGCTCCGACAGCTCCGTCTGCGCCTGGGTCTGAGGCCGGGGCGGGGGCTGAGCCTGGGCCTGGGCGGACCCCTCCGTACTGCGCAGCACCCCGAGCATCTCCCGCAGCTCGGTCAGCGCCTGTCGCCCCATGTCCCCCACCAGGGCCGCGTTCTTCACCGCCTTCTCCGGATCCTTGCGGGCCACGGCCTGCAACGCGGCGGCATGGACCACCATCAGACTCACCCGGTGCGCGACCACGTCGTGCATCTCCCGCGCGATCCGGGTCCGCTCCTCGTTGCGGGCCCACTCGGCCCGCTCCTCCGCCCGCTCCGCGAGCAGCTGCAACTCCCGTTCGAGACTGTCCGCCCGCTCCCGCAGGCTCTCCATCAGCCGCCGCCGGGCCCCGACGTACAGGCCGAGAAGAAGGGGAGGGGCCGTCAGCCCGAGCGAGGTGGTCACCGCGGCGAACGGCACGAACCAGTTGCCGAGGGTCAGATCCCCGCGCGCCATGTCCTGGCGCACTCGCACGAACGTCACGATCATCGTCCCGACCAGAGACATCCCGGCCAGCGCGGCGATCACCCTGCGTGGCAACTCGCACGAGGCCAGGGTGTACAGCCCGACGATGCCCATCAGGAAGCCCATCTGGGCCGGCGTGATGGCGATCGCCACCAGCACGACGGCGATCGGCCACCGCCGCCGGATGAGCAGAACGGACCCCGCCAGCACCCCGAAGACGATCCCCAGAGACGCCGGAATCCCCGCGTCCCGGGCGAACGGCACGCCCTCGGCCCCGCACTCCAGCGCGGACACCAGCGCCAGCCCCCCGTCGAGCGCGGCGCTGCGCCGGCGCGTCCACCACCACGGCCCGGTCGGGACCGCCTCGTGGTCTTCCCCCGTCGTGGTCATGGCTCCAGCCTACGGGCGCCGGCCGGGGCATTTCCGGTGAGTTCCGGGTACCGGACCCCAGCACACTCCGTAATCGAATAACAGCGAAACCGGCCGGTATCCCTCGAACTGCCGAACCAAGCCCCGTTCGAGATCGGAAGCGGACATTCCCTCCGGCTCGTGGGCCAGTTCCGAGGGCCGGCGGGACGGAATCGTGGCCCGGACCCGGGCACGTCTCCGGTAAGGTCTGAAGCGCTGTCCCCCGTGGTGTAACTGGCAGCACACTGGTTTTTGGTACCAGCAGGACAAGGTTCGAATCCTTGCGGGGGAGCTGCGGCACACACGGTCCCGGTCCGGGTCCCGCCCCCACGGGTCGGGACCCGCTCTCATATCTCCTCACAACCACCCCGGTATCCTGCGGATGTCCACCCCCACCCATCCACAGCCGAAGGGCATCCCGTGAGCGCCATTCGCCCGGCAGCCGTCGTCGTTCTCGCAGCGGGTGAGGGCACCCGTATGAAGTCGGCCACACCGAAGGTCCTGCATGAGATCTGCGGCCGGTCACTGGTGGGCCATGTGCTCGCCGCCGCACGTGAGTTGAAGCCGGAGAACCTCGTCGTCGTGGTCGGGCACGCGCGGGAGCAGGTGACCGAGCACCTGACCGCGGTCGACTCCGGGGTCCGCACCGCCGTGCAGGAGAAGCAGAAGGGCACCGGGCACGCGGTCCGGATGGGCCTCGAGGAGCTCGGCGGGCCCGTCGAGGGGACCGTGATCGTCGTCTGCGGCGACACTCCCCTCCTCACCGGTGAGACCCTCCAGCGGCTCGCCACCACGCACCAGGAGGACGGCAACGCCGTCACCGTGCTCAGTGCGGAGGTGCCGGACGCGACCGGCTACGGCCGGATCGTCCGCGACGCCGGCACGGGCGCGGTGACCGCGATCGTCGAGCACAAGGACGCCAGCGAGGCCCAGCGGGCGATCCGGGAGATCAACTCCGGGGTGTTCGCGTTCGACGGGCGGCTGCTCGCCGACGCGCTGGGCAAGGTCCGGACGAACAACAGCCAGCACGAGGAGTACCTCACCGACGTCCTCGGGATCCTGCGCGAGGCCGGGCACCGGGTCGGTGCCTCCGTGGCCGGCGACCACCGGGAGATCGCGGGGATCAACAACCGGGTGCAGCTGGCCGAGGCGCGGCGGACCCTCAACGACCGCCTGCTGACGAACGCGATGCTCTCGGGTGTCACGGTCGTCGACCCGGCGACCACCTGGATCGACGTGACGGTGACCTTCGAACAGGACGTCGTCGTGCACCCGGGCACGCAGCTGCACGGGACGACCCGGCTCGGCGAGGGCTGCGAGGTGGGCCCCAACAGCCGGCTGACGGACACCCGGGTCGGCGCGGGGGCGCGGGTGGACAACACGGTGTCCGACGGCGCCGTGGTGGGCCCGCAGGCCTCCGTGGGGCCGTACGCGTACCTGCGGCCGGGCACGCGGCTCGGGGCCAAGTCCAAGGTGGGTACGTACGTCGAGACGAAGAACGCCTCGATCGGCGAGGGGACCAAGGTTCCCCACCTGTCGTACGTCGGTGACGCCACCATCGGCGAGTACACGAACATCGGCGCGGCAAGCGTGTTCGTGAACTACGACGGGGAGAGCAAGCACCACACGACGGTCGGCTCGCACTGCAAGACCGGTTCGGACAACATGTTTGTGGCTCCCGTCACGATCGGGGACGGCGCCTACACCGCCGCCGGGTCCGTGATCACGAAGAACGTGCCGCCCGGTTCGCTGGCCGTGGCCCGTGGTCAGCAGCGGAATATCGAGGGCTGGGTGGCTCGCAAGCGCCCGGGAAGCGCGGCGGCGAAGGCGGCCGAGGCGGTTTCCGGACAGCCGGAGGGCGAAGCCTGACCGGAAACCGGCACCCCAAAGACGGCGTACCGTGATAAGTACACGCCCCCACCATGCTGCGAACACCCGCTGAGGAGACACTGCTGTGACCGGGATCAAGACGACCGGCGAGAAGAAGATGATGTTCTTCTCCGGCCGCGCCCACCCCGAGCTTGCCGAGGAAATCGCCCACGAGCTGGGTGTCGGGGTCGTCCCGACGAAGGCGTTCGACTTCGCGAACGGCGAGATCTACGTGCGTTATCAGGAGTCGGCCCGCGGCGCGGACTGCTTCCTGATACAGAGCCACACCGCTCCGATCAACAAGTGGATCATGGAGCAGCTGATCATGATCGACGCGCTGAAGCGTGCGTCGGCCCGCTCCATCACGGTCATCGTGCCGTTCTACGGTTACGCACGGCAGGACAAGAAGCACCGAGGACGTGAACCGATCTCGGCGCGTCTGATCGCGGATCTGATGAAGACCGCGGGTGCCGACCGCATCCTGACCGTGGATCTGCACACGGACCAGATCCAGGGCTTCTTCGACGGGCCGGTGGACCACCTGTTCGCGCTGCCGCTGCTGGCGGACTACGTGGGCAACAAGGTCGACCGTTCGAAGCTGACGGTGGTGTCCCCGGACGCCGGCCGGGTGCGGGTGGCGGACCGCTGGTGCGACCGGCTTGGCGCGCCGCTGGCGATCGTGCACAAGCGGCGCGACAAGGACGTGGCGAACCAGGTCACCGTCCACGAGGTCGTCGGTGACGTGAAGGGCCGCATCTGCGTTCTGGTGGACGACATGATCGACACCGGTGGCACCATCTGCGCCGCGGCGGACGCCCTGTTCGCGCACGGCGCGGAGGACGTGATCGTGACGGCGACGCACGGTGTGCTGTCGGGTCCCGCGGCGGACCGGCTGAAGAACTCCAAGGTGGGCGAGTTCGTGTTCACCAACACGCTGCCGACGCCGAACGAGCTGGAACTGGACAAGGTCACGGTGCTGTCCATCGCGCCGACGATCGCGCGCGCGGTGCGCGAGGTGTTCGAGGACGGTTCGGTGACGAGCCTGTTCGACGAGCAGTGAGGACCACGCTCTAGATCGTTTTGGGTCCGGCCTCCCGCTCCGAGTAGACTGCTTCAGTTGCTCGGCGAGGGAGGCCGTACTCGTTCTCGTGGTACGGCGATCCGTTATCGACGCGCTCTTCGTAGCAGGCCGTTCGTGGCCGGGTGACCCCGACCGTTTTCCGTGTACCTCTACGAGGAGTGAAGAGCATGTCCGAGGTGAAGCTCGCCGCCGAGACGCGCACCGAGTTCGGCAAGGGTGCCGCCCGCCGTGTCCGCCGTGAGAACAAGGTTCCCGGTGTGCTGTACGAGCACGGCATGGTGCCGATCCACCTGACGCTGCCGGGTCACGAGCTGCTGATGGCGCTGCGTACGCCGAACGTCCTGATCTCGCTGGACATCGACGGCAAGACCAACGAGCTGGCGATTCCGAAGGCCGTGCAGCGCGACCCGCTGAAGGGCTTCCTGGTCCACGTGGACCTGCTGATGGTCAAGCGCGGCGAGCGCGTCGTCGTCGAGATCCCGGTCGTCGCCGAGGGCGAGCTGGCCCCGGGCGGCAACCTGCTCGAGCACGTCCTGACCGCGCTGCCGGTCGAGGCCGAGGCCACGCACATCCCGGACTCCCTGCCGGTGTCCGTGGCCGGTCTGGCCGCCGGTGCCGCGATCCTCGCCAAGGACATCAACCTGCCCGACGGCGTGAAGCTGGCCGTCGAGGAGGACACCGCGGTGCTCCAGGTGCTGGCCGCGCAGGCCGAGGAGGCCCCGGCGGGCGAGGAAGGCGCAGAGGCCGCGCAGGCCTGAGCCCGACCGTCGCCGTCTCGCCGGCCGCCGCTTCCCTCGGGGGGCGGCGGCCGGCGCGTATGACGCGTACGACGTGTATTGAGGAGACATGGACGTGACGACCTCCGCGAACGCGCCCTGGCTGATCGTCGGCCTCGGCAATCCCGGACCGGAGTACGCCATGAACCGGCACAACGTCGGGTTCATGGTGGTGGATCTGCTGGCCGACCGGATCGGGGGCCGGTTCAAGCGGGCGGGCAAGGCGCAGGCGCAGGTGGTGGAGGGGCGGATCGGTCCTCCCGGGCCGGAGAGCCGCCGGGTGGTGCTGGTGAAGCCGATGTCGTTCATGAACCTGTCCGGCGGGCCGGTGAACGCGCTGCGCGACTTCTACAAGGTGCCGCTCGCGAACATCGTGGCGCTGCACGACGAACTGGACATCGACTACGGCGTGCTGCGGCTGAAGCTGGGCGGCGGCGACAACGGCCACAACGGGCTGAAGTCGATGACGAAGGCGATGGGTCCGGACTACCACCGGGTGCGGTTCGGGATCGGACGTCCGCCGGGCCGTATGCAGGTGGCGGACTTCGTGCTGAAGGACTTCTCCTCCGCCGAGCGCAAGGAGCTGGACTACTTCGTGGACCGAGCGGCGGACTCGGTGGAGTGTCTGCTGGCGGAGGGTCTGGAGCGGGCGCAAAGCGCGTACAACTCCTGACTTGTCCCCCCACCACACCCCCCTGGAGTTGACCGGTCGTAGCGACATGGCCAATGATCCCGGCCATGCCTGCCGCAATCGCCACTCGTTCCCGTCAGGCCTCCGACGCCGCGCTCCGGTTCGGGCGGGTCGCGGCCATGGGCGCCGTCACGGCGCTGATCCTCATCGCGGGGGTGTGGGCGTCCTGGCGCACCGCGCCGTACGTGCTGCTGACCAAGGGACGTGAGCAGGGCACGATCGCGGTGACGCGGTGCGACGCCGGCACGTGCACCGGGCCGTACACACCGGTCTCGACGGGGTCGAAGGCCCGTGACCAGGTGGTGATCGACCACACCGTGGCGGTGCGCAAGGGGCAGACCTACAGCGTCGTCGTGAAGCCGGGGACGGACGAGGTGGTCCGCTCGGGCCCGGCCGGGATCCTGTACGCGTGGGCCCCATTGGGCGGTGCGCTGCTGCTGGCCTCGGTGGTCGTGGCGGGCGGGCTGCGGCGGACCCGGGCGGCGTGGGTGCTGGCGGGGTCGGGCTTCGCGCTGCTGACGGTGGTCTTCGTGGCGTTGTGAGCCGTAGGGCATGAGGGTGCCCCCGGTGTTCGTCGGTCGGTACGAACCCCGGGGGCACCCTTCGCCGTTCCCGGGGTGGTCAGCCGGTGTTGCGCAGGCCGGCCGCCACGCCGTTGACCGTGAGCAGCAGGGCCCGGGAGAGCAGCGGGTCGGGTTCCCGGTCGGCCGCCGCCGCGTCGCGCTGCCGCTTGAGCAGGGTGACCTGGAGGTAGGAGATCGGGTCGAGGTAGGCGTCGCGGATGGCGAAGGTCTGCCTGAGCACGGGCTGTGCGTCGAGGAGTTCGCTTTCGCCGGTGACGCGCAGCACCTCGCGCACGGTGAGTTCGTGCTCGGCCCGGATGGTGTCGAAGATGTGCTTGAGCTCGTCGGGGACGAGGGTGTCGACGTAGTGCTGCGCGATGCGCAGGTCGGTCTTGGCGAGGGTCATCTCGACGTTGGAGATGAAGTTGCGGAAGAAGTGCCACTGTCGGTGCATCTCGTCGAGCACGGTGTCCCCTTCCAGCCGCAGGCCCGCCTCGCGCAGCGCCTTCAGCCCGGAGCCGACGCCGAACCAGCCGGGCACGATCTGCCGGGACTGGGTCCAGCCGAACACCCAGGGGATGGCGCGCAGTCCGTCGAGTCCGGCACCGGAGTCGGGGCGTCGCGAGGGACGCGATCCCAGGTGCAGGTCGGCGAGCTGGTCCACCGGGGTGGAGGCGAAGAAGTACGCCGGCAGGTCGGGGTCCTCGACGAGCCTGCGGTAGGCGGCGTGGGCGGCGTTGGACACCACGTCCATCGCGGCGTCCCAGCGGGCCAGCGCCTCCCCCGACTGGCGCGGGGCGGTGTGCAGGGCGGAGGCCTGAAGGGTCGCCGCGACCGTCAGTTCCAGGTTCTCCCGGGCCAGGGACGGGATGAGGTACTTGTCGGAGATGACCTCGCCCTGCTCGGTCACCTTGATCTCGCCCTCCAGGGTGCCCCAGGGCTGGGCGAGGATGGCGTCGTGGGTGGGGCCGCCGCCGCGGCCGACGGTGCCGCCGCGGCCGTGGAAGAGCCGCAGCCGTACGCCGTAGCGGTGGGCGACGTCGCGCAGGCGCCGCTGGGCGCGGTGGATCTCCCACTGGCTGGTGGTGATGCCGCCGAACTTGGAGGAGTCGGAGTACCCGAGCATGACCTCCTGCACATCGCCCCTGAGCGCGACCAGGCGCCGGTAGGACGGGTCGGAGAGCATGTCCTCCAGGATGGTGTCGGCGGCCCTGAGCTCGTCGGTGGTCTCCAGCAGCGGCACGATGCCGATCCTGGCCCAGCCGGCGTGCAGGTCGACGAGTCCGGCCTCGCGGGCCAGGACGGCGGCGGCGAAGACGTCGTCGGCGCCCTGGCACATGGAGATGATGTACGACTCGATGACCTCGGGCCCGAAGACGCTCAGGGCCCGCTTGACCGTCTCGAAGACGCCGAGGGTCTTGGCGCCGGCCGCGTCGACGGGGGCCGGGGCGGGGGCGAGCGGCCTCCTGGACCTCAGCTCCTTGGCGAGCAGCTTGGCGCGGTACTCGCGGGGCATGTCGGCGTAGCGCCAGGACTCCTCGCCGAGCCGGTCGAAGAGCTGGCCGAGGGCGTGGTGGTGGGCGTCGGCGTGCTCGCGGACGTCCATGGTGGCCAGCTGGAGGCCGAAGGCGGCCAGGGTGCGGATGGTGCGGCCCAGGCGGCCGTCGGCGAACAGGCCGCCGCGGTTCCCGCGCAGGGAGTCCTGGATGATCCGCAGGTCGCGCAGGAGTTCGGCGGTGCCGAGGTAGTCGCGGCCTGCCTCGTGCGGGGTGCCGGTGGCCAGGCGCTGCTTGGTGTTGACGAGCTTCTGGCGGATGCAGGTGGCCTTGAGCCGGTAGGGCTCCTCGGCGTTGAGCCGCTTGTAGCGGGGGCTGATCTCCGGCAGGTTCTCCAGATCGGTACCGAGGGACTGGAGCAGTGCGTCGGTGGCGCCGGTGTAGCGGATCGAGTTGGACAGGAAGCCGCGCAGCTCGTCGATCATGTCGAGGGCGTCGTTGATGCCGTGCTCGTGCTGGAGGATCAGCACGTCCCAGGTGACCTCCGGGGTCACGTTCGGGTTGCCGTCGCGGTCGCCGCCGATCCAGGTGCCGAAAGTGAGGGGGCGGGTGTCGTCGGGCAGCTTGACGCCGACGCGCTCCAGTTCCGCGGTGAGGTCCTCCAGGACGTCGCCGACGGCGCCGGCGTGGAGTTCGTCGAGGTAGTAGATGGCGTTGCGGGACTCGTCGGCGGGCTCGGGACGGACGACGCGGAGTTCGTCGGTCTGCCAGACGAGGTCGATGTTCTCCGCCAGCCGGGTGTCCAGGCGACGGCGGTCGGACTCGGCGACCGGGGCCTCCAGGAGCGCGGCGATGCGCCGGAGCTTGTTGAGCACCGAACGGCGGGCGGCCTCGGTGGGGTGGGCGGTGAAGACCGGGCGAACGTTCAGGTGCCGGACGGTCTCGCGCAGGTGTTCGGGGTCGGCGTCCTTGAGACGGTCGGCGGTGCGGGCGAGCAGGCCGCCCTCGGCGGCGCGCCGGGCACGCAGTTCGCGTCCGCGGTGCACCTGTTCGGTGACGTTCGCCAGATGGAAGTAGGTGGAGAAGGCGCGGACCAGCTTGGCCGCGGTGTCGAGTTCGGTTCCGCGCAGCAGTTCGGCGGCGGCCTCACCGTCCTCTCGGGTGAGGCGGCGGACCTTCTCGACCAGGTCGAGGAGCTCGGGGCCTTCCTGCCGTACCAGGGCCTCCCCGAGGAGGTCACCCAGTCGGCGGATGTCGGCACGCAGCTCGGCGCTGGTCGTCGTCTGGTCGTCGGCACTGCTCACAGGTGCGGCTCCTTGCGGGTTGAAGCACGTCTGGGAGGGGACCCGGACTAGTGCCGCGCGGCGGCTGCCGCTTACGGGCCAGGTGTCCGGGAAGGAAATCTTCAGAGCGGACCGCGCTGTCCGACCGCCTCCAAGTCTAGGTGTCGCGGGGGACGCGCAGGCTAGGGGCTCTTGCCGCAGCGCGACGCGCTGCCATACTTACGACGCCGTAGGTTACGGAACCGTAGGGAGCTGAACGGTTCCCTGACCCCCGACAACCCGTCTCGACCCTCGACCCCACAGGGGACGCCCATGACCACAAGCTCCGATGTGATCGACGACGCCCCGAAGGCGACCGACACCTCTCTTCCCTCCGCCACCCTTGGAGGTGAGCAGAAGCGTTCGATCGAGCAGATCACGCTGCTGCTCTTCATCACCGTCCCGTTCCTCGCACTGCTCGCGGCGGTGCCGCTGGCATGGGGCTGGGGGGTGAGCTGGCTGGACCTCGGCCTGCTGGTCTTCTTCTACTTCCTCGGCTGTCACGGCATCACGATCGGTTTCCACCGGCATTTCACACATGGCTCGTTCAAGGCGAAGCGGCCCCTGAGGATCGCGCTGGCGATCGCGGGGTCGATGGCGGTCGAGGGACCCCTGGTCCGCTGGGTCGCCGACCACCGCAGGCATCACAAGTTCTCCGACCACGAGGGTGATCCGCACTCCCCGTGGCGGTACGGCGAGACGGTTCCGGCGCTGCTGAAGGGACTGTGGTGGGCCCATGTCGGCTGGATGTTCGACGAGGAGCAGACGCCGCAGGACAAGTACGCCCCGGACCTGATCAAGGACCGGACCCTGCGGACGATCTCCCGTCAGTTCATCCTGTGGACCGTGGTGTCGCTGCTGCTGCCGGCGCTGATCGGCGGCCTGGTCACGATGTCGTGGTGGGGCGCGTTCACCGCGTTCTTCTGGGGCTCGCTGGTCCGGGTGGCGCTGCTGCACCACGTGACCTGGTCGATCAACTCCATCTGCCACGCGGTCGGCAAGCGTCCGTTCAAGTCGCGGGACCGCTCGGGCAACGTGTGGTGGCTGGCGATCCTGTCCTGCGGCGAGTCCTGGCACAACCTGCACCATGCCGACCCGACCTCGGCCCGGCATGGGGTGGAGCGCGGCCAGCTGGACTCCTCGGCCCGGATCATCCGCTGGTTCGAGCGGTTCGGCTGGGCCTATGACGTGCGCTGGCCGTCACGCTCGCGTATCGATTCCCGCCGCAACGACGGGGTGGGCGACTCCCGCCGCCGGAGAAAGACCGCCGAGGCGGCATGATTGACAGCGTGGCGACCGACTCCAGCACCCCCAGCAATGACAAGCCGCGGCGCACGCGGCGTACCCGTATGACCGGTGCCGAGCGCCGCCAGCAACTGCTGGAGATCGGTCGCACGCTGTTCGCCACGAAGGGCTTCGAGGGCACCTCGGTGGAGGAGATCGCGGCCAAGGCCGGGGTGTCCAAGCCGGTGGTGTACGAGCACTTCGGCGGCAAGGAGGGCCTGTACGCCGTCGTGGTGGACCGCGAGATGCGGCGGCTGCTGGACATGGTCACCAGCTCGCTGACGGCGGGCCACCCCCGCGAGCTGTGCGAGCAGGCGGCGTTCGCGCTGCTGGACTACATCGAGGAGTGCACGGACGGCTTCCGCATCCTGGTCCGCGACTCCCCCATCCCCCAGTCGACGGGTTCCTTCGCCTCCCTGATCTCCGACATCGCCACCCAGGTGGAGGACATCCTGGGCCGCGAGTTCAAGTCCCGCGGCTTCGACCCGAAGCTGGCCCCTCTGTACGCCCAGGCGCTGGTCGGCATGGTCGCCCTGACCGGCCAGTGGTGGCTGGACGTCCGCCGCCCGAAGAAGGCGGAGGTCGCCGCCCACCTGGTGAACCTGGCCTGGCACGGGCTGGACGGGCTGGAGCCGCGGCCCCGGCTGATCGGGCACCGCAAGTCCTAGGCGAGCGGTCCTAGGCGAGCGCCTCCAGGAACTCCAGGCGGTTGCCGACGGGGTCCTCGGAGTAGAAGCGCCTGTGGCCCGGCAGGCCGTCGTCCCAGACGACCTTCGCGCCGTGCGCCGCGAGCCGGGCGGCGAAGGCCTCGACAGCCGTCACCCGGAGCCCCGGGTGGGCCTTTCCCGCGGGGCGGAAGTCCCACTCGATGCCCAGGTGGAGCCGGACGTCCCCGGCCTGGAACCAGCAGCCGCCGCGCGCGGCCAGAGCCGGCGGCTTGGGGACCTCGGTCATGCCGAGGACACCGGCGTAGTACGCCCGCAGGTGGTCCTCGGAGCCGGGCGGGGCGGCGAGCTGGACGTGGTCGACGGCGGCGAGCATGCCTCACGCCTCCTTGGTGGCGACCGCGAAGATGCGGCGGAAGGGGAACGGGGTGCCGTGCGGTCCGGCCGGGTAGGCCTCCCGCAGGGCGGCACGGTACTCGGCCAGGAACTCCTCGCGGGCCGCCGGGTCGTCGGCGAGGGCGGTGAGGACAGGCCGCAGACCGGTGCCCTTCACCCAGTCCAGCACCGGGTCCTCACCGGTCAGCAGGTGGATGTACGTGGTCTCCCAGACGTCGGCGGCGCAGCCGAGGCCGGCCAGCCGCTCCAGATAGGCCTCGGGGGCGAGCACCGCGTCCTCGTGGCGCAGGACGTCCGCGAGCCGGTCGCGCCGGCGGGCGGAGCCGGCGAGTTCGCGCATGAGCCGGTGGCTGGGGGCGGAGAAGTTGCCGGGGACCTGGAAGGCGAAGGTGCCGCCGGGGCGCAGCCCCGCCACCCAGTCGGCGAAGCGGTCCGGGTGCCCGGGCACCCACTGGAGCGTGGCGTTGCTGACGATCAGGTCGTACGGCTCGCCGGGGGTCCAGGTCCGGGCGTCGGCGGCGGTGAAGTCGAGGCGGCCCCCGCCGGGGGTGGGGCCCTGGTGGTCGACGACGGCCTTGTCGAGCATCGCCGGGGAGTTGTCGTAGCCGGTGATGTGCGCGGTGGGCCAGCGGTCGGCGAGCAGAGCGGTCACATTGCCGGGGCCGCAGCCGAGGTCGGCGATGCGGGGACGGTCGCCGGGCAGAGCGGGGACGCGGGCGAGGAGGTCGGCGAAGGGGCGGGCCCGGTGGCCGGCGTGGCGCAGGTACTGGGCGGGATCCCAGGCAGGGCTGTGGGCGGACATGGCGGCCTCCTGGAGGTGCGGGGAGTCGTCGGCGGCTGCGTTCACCACTCTCCCCCGGCAGTTATCTCGACGTCAAGAGACTCGACGCCAAGAGACTTCATGTCGACACAACCACTACACTGATCGCCATGGAGGACGAGGTCGATCGGCTGGTCGCAGCGTGGCGCCGGGAGCGCCCGGACCTCGACGTGGAACCGCTCGAGGTGCTCAGCCGGGTGAGCAGGCTGGCCCGGCACCTGGACCGCGCACGCCGGCTCGCCTTCTCCGAGCACAGCCTGGAGCCCTGGGAGTTCGACGTCCTGACGGCGCTCAGGCGCGCAGGCTCGCCCTACCAGCTCTCCCCCGGGCAGCTGCTGACCCAGACGCTGGTCACCTCGGGCACGATGACGAACCGCATCGACCGGCTGGCCAAGAAGGGCCTGGTGGAGCGACTCCCCGACCCCAGCGACCGGCGCGGGGTGCTGGTCCGCCTGACGGACGAGGGCCGGGACCGCGCCGACCGGTCCCTGGCCGGGCTCCTGGATCAGGAGCGCGCGCTGCTGGCCGAACTGTCGACCGCGCAGCGCGGCGAACTGGCCGGCCTGCTACGCCAGTTGACCGCCCCGTTCGACAACATCCCCGGCTGAGGGTCTGCCGGGCGGACCGGCGCGGGGTCAGGCGCTGCTGCTTTCCTCCACCCCGATCCGCCCGGCGGGCCCCAGATCGGCCGGCCCCACCCCGGCCCGGCGGGCCAGTGCCACGGCGGCCAGCGTGGAGTGCACGCCGAGCTTGCCCAGGACGTTCTGCATATGGGTGCGCACGGTGTGCGGGGACAGGTACAGCCGCTCGGCGACGGCCTTGCGGCCCAGCCCCGCGACCATGCAGCGCAGCACCTCCCGCTCGCGCGGGGTCAGCGACTCCACCAGGCGCTCGCTCTCGGTGCGGTGCTTGCGGGCGGCAGTCAGCTCCCGCAGCACACCGGTGAGCAGGGCGGGCGGCAGATGGGTCTCGTCGCGCAGGACTCCGCGGATGACGGTGAGCAGCCGGGACAGCGAGCAGTCCTTGGCGACCCAGCCGCAGGCACCGGCCTGGAGGGCGAGCGCGGCGCGCCGCGGGTCGTCCTTCTCGGCGAGTACGACGGTCCGCACCCCCGGCTGGGCCCCTCGCACCCCCGCGACCAGGGAGATCCCGTCCACCAGTCCGTCCTCGTCGCCCTCCCGCACGGGGACGGCGGGCCGGGCCCCGGGGACGGTGCCGCCGAGGTCGGCGTCGACGAGCACGACGTCGAAGCGGCGGCCGTCGGCGGCCGCCCGCTCCAGGCAGCGCAGTGCCGCCGGGCCGGAGCCGGCCGCGGACACCTCGACGTCGGGCTCGGCGGCCAGGGCGGCGGCGAGCGACTCGGCGAAGATGCGATGGTCGTCGACGACCAGGACTCGGACACGAACCACTGAAAACCCCCTTCCCCACGCTCCTGGTCAGAGCGGGGGAGTCTCCCATCGTCGGAGAACGCCGAGCGGCACGGACCCGACGCCCGGAGCCGAGCACGGTCGCACGGCCCTCGCCGTACCGGACCGCCATCCGCCTCCGGTGTCCTGCCCGAGCCCTCTCGCCCCCCTGACCAGCACCGGCCCCCACCGGTGCCGCTCATCAGGGTACGGCCGGCAGCCGGGAGGGGAAGGCAATTCGCAGAACTGACCGGCCGACGCGTTTAGGGTGTGCCGCATGTTTCGTATTGAGGCAGAAGTCGACAAAGCGCGCCACGATCTGCTCCGCTCCCGCCTCCGCGACACGAACACGGCGGCCTCCCCGCTCATCGACGCCCTGCGCAGAACCCCCGCCGTCCGAGAAGTCCCCATCCACCTCTGGGCGTTGGACGACTCCGGCGATCTGGCGGGCGGGCTGGTGGGCCACACCTGGGCGACCTGGCTGCATGTGACCCACCTCTGGGTCGACGACCCCCACCGCGGCACGGGCCTCGGCTCCCGCCTGCTGACCCGCGCCGAGCGCATCGCCCACCGCGAACGCGCCTGCGTCGCCGCCCGCCTGGAGACCTGGGACTTCCAGGCCCCGGACTTCTACCGCAGGCACGACTACAGGGTGGTCTGCGCGATCCCCGACTACCCGCCGGGGATCACCGAGTACACCATGATCAAACGCCTGCCCTGACCGGACCGGCTCCCGGCGAAGGGACCCGCGCCCGCTCCCGTTCCGTCAGGCCAGCCGCCTCGCGCCCGCCGAGGGAACCGCCTCGAAGACGCGCGGGGTCTGGTGGCCCGCGTCCGTGAAGGACTGCTCGATCGCCTTGGTGAGGGCGGGGACGTCGGAGGACTCGGCCAGGACGATCGCCGAGCCGCCGAAGCCGCCGCCGGTCATCCGGGCGCCGAGAGCGCCGGAGGCGAGGGCCGTGTCGACGACCAGGTCCAGTTCGGGGCAGGAGACGCGGAAGTCGTCGCGCAGGGAGGCATGGCCCTCGGTCAGGATCGGGCCGATCGACCTGATGTCGCCCGACTCCAGAAGGGACACCACCCGTTCCGCCCGCCCGTTCTCGGTGACGACGTGACGGACCAGCCGGGCCACCTCCTCCTCGCCGGCCAGGTCGGCCAGCGCCGCGTCCAGACCTCCGTAGGGGATGTCGCGCAGGGCGTCCACGCCCAGCAGGGCCGCGCCCTTCTCGCAGCCCGCGCGGCGCCTGCCGTACTCGCCGCCGCTGTGGGCGTGCTGGACCCGGGTGTCGACGACCAGCAGGCGCAGGCCCTCGGCGGCCAGGTCGAAGGGGATCTGACGCTGGGACAGGTCGCGGGTGTCCAGGAACAGGGCGTGGCCCGACTCGCAGCAGGCCGAGGCGGTCTGGTCCATGATGCCGGTGGGGGCGCCGACGTAGACGTTCTCGGCGCGCTGGCACAGGCGGGCCAGTTGCCAGCCCTTCAGGCCCAGTGCGTAGAGGTCGTTCAGGGCCAGGGCGACCACGACCTCCAGGGCCGCGGAGGAGGACAGGCCGGCGCCCGTAGGAACCGTCGACGCCAGGTGGACGTCCGCGCCGGTCACCTCGTGACCCGCCTCGCGCAGGGCCCAGACCACGCCCGCGGGGTAGCCGGTCCAGTTCCGGTCGGACTCCGGGGCCAGCTCGTCGACCCGCAGTTCCACGGGCCCTCCCGGCACATCGGCCGAGTGCAGCCGCAGTACGCCGTCGTCGCGGCGCGCGACCGCGGCGGTCGTGACGTGCGGCAGCGCGAAGGGCATCACGAAGCCGTCGTTGTAGTCGGTGTGCTCGCCGATCAGGTTGACGCGGCCCGGCGCCGCCCAGATCCCCTCCGGCTCGGCGCCGTACAGCTCGGTGAAGCCTTCCCGGACCTCAAGTGCCCCCACTTACCGCTCCCTTGCGATGTGCTGCGCGAACTCCCAGGCATCCGCGACGATACCCGCGAGATCCGTGCGGGTCGGGTTCCAGCCGAGCTTTTCGCGGGCGGCCGCGGCCGAGGCGACCAGGACCGCCGGGTCGCCGGCCCGGCGCGGGGCCACGACCTCCGGGACGGGGTGGCCGGTGACCCGCCGGACGGTCTCGACGACCTCGCGGACGGAGAAGCCGTTGCCGTTGCCGAGGTTGCACACCAGGTGCTCGCCGGGCCGGGCGGCGTCCAGGGCCAGCAGATGGGCCTCGGCGAGGTCCGCCACGTGGATGTAGTCGCGTACGCAGGTGCCATCCGGGGTCGGGTAGTCGTCGCCGTAGACGGAGATCACCTCCCGCCTGCCCTGGGCGACCTGGAGGACCAGCGGGATCAGGTGCGACTCGGGGTCGTGGCGTTCGCCGTACGCGCCGTGGGCGCCGGCCACGTTGAAGTAGCGCAGCGAGACCGCGCCCAGGCCGTGGGCCGCCGCCTCGCCGGCGATCATGTGGTCGACGGCGAGCTTGGAGGCGCCGTAGGGGTTGGTGGGCCGGGTCGGGGTCGTCTCGACGATCGGGACCCGCTCCGGTTCGCCGTAGGTCGCCGCCGTGGAGGAGAAGACCAGCGTGCGCACGCCGGCCTCGCGCATCGCGGTGAGCAGGGCCATCGTGCCGCCGACGTTGTTCTCCCAGTACTTCTCCGGCTTGACCACCGACTCGCCCACCTGCGAGAAGGCGGCGAAGTGCAGCACCGCGGCGAAGGAGGGGTCCAGCCACTTGGCGGCGTCCCGGATGTCGCCCTCGACGAAGGAGGCGCCCGCGGGCACGCCCTCACGGAAGCCGGTGGACAGGTTGTCGAGTACGACGACCTCGTGACCGGCCTGAAGCAGGTGCTGGGCGACCACGCTGCCGACGTAGCCCGCGCCACCCGTCACCAGGTACTTCCCGCTCATGAACCCGCTACCTCCCGCAGTCGCTCGGCCGCACGCTCCGGCGGCACGTCGTTGATGAACACGTTCATGCCGGACTCGGAACCCGCGAGGAACTTCAGCTTGCCGGAAGTGCGGCGGATGGTGAAAAGCTCGAGGTGGAGTGCGAAGTCGTCGCGCGTGACACCGTCGGACCCGGCCGGCACGCCGAACGGGGCCTGGTGCCAGGCGGCGATGTACGGCGTCGGCGGGGCGCCCTCGCCGAAGAGCCGGTCGAAGCGCCGCAACAGGTCCAGATAGATCCCGGGGAACTCCGCGCGCGCCGCCTCGTCGAGTCCGAGCAGGTCGGGGACCCGGCGCCGGGGGTACAGGTGAACCTCGTAGGGCCAGTGCGCCGCGTACGGGACGAAGGCCACCCAGTGGTCGCCCTCGACGACGACCCGCTCGCCGGCCAGCTCCCGCTCCAGGACCGCGTCGAAGAGGTTCTCCCCGCCGGTGGCCTCCCGGTGGGCCGCCAGTGAGCGCAGCATCAGCGCGGTGCGCGGGGTGGTGAAGGGGTAGGCGTAGATCTGGCCGTGCGGGTGCCCCAGCGTCACGCCGATCTCGGATCCGCGGTTCTCGAAGCAGAACACCTGCTCCACGGAGGGCAGTTGGGACAGCTCCACGGTGCGGTCCGTCCACGCGTCCAGGACCAGCCGGGCCTGCTGCTCGCTCAGGCCGGCGAACGAGGCGTCGTGGTCGGAGGTGAAGCAGACGACCTCGCAGCGGCCGAGGTCGCCGGTCAGCGAGGGGAAGCGGTTCTCGAAGACCACCACGTCGTAGGAGGAGTCGGGGATCTCGCTCAGGCGGTCGCCCGTGGAGGGGCACAGGGGGCACTCGTCGGCCGGCGGGTGGTAGGTGCGGCCCTGGCGGTGGGAGGCGACGGCGACCGCGTCGCCGAGCAGCACGTCCCGGCGCACCTCCGAGGTGGTGACCGTCGGCTCCAGGGGGCGCCGGTCCACCGCGTCGCGCACGGTGTCGTCGCGCAGGTCGTAGTAGACGAGCTCACGACCGTCGGCCAGCCGGGTCGAGGTCTTCTTCACTGTCGGAACTCCCTACTGGTCCCCGGGCCACCGGTCCGCGAGTCCGCACCCCGCCGGCACCCCACCACTCCCAACACAATCAAACACAACACGCCACAACCCACCACCCCTTTTCAGATCACGATCGAACAAAGTCCATCAACAACTGAACGCGGAAGCGTAGGTTCGACCGGCTCCACCGGGCAGGCCGTCAGGGCGCTACGCGCCCTGGAATCCGGATGCGGCGGCACACCGCGCCGCTGGCACACGATGCGATTCCCACCCGGCCTGAACGGCGGGCCCTCCTCGCAAGAGAGCAGACGCGGGCGTCCCCTCGTCCGGTGCGGGGGAGCCGGGACCGGGCCGGAGTTACAGCAGCGGGCCCGCGCGGTCCAGCAGGCCGGTGCGGGCCGCCAGGGCCGCCGCCTCCAGCCGCGAGCCCACCCCGAGCTTCATCAGGACGCGCTGGACATGGGTCCGGGCCGTGCTGGGGGCGATGCCCATGCCGGCCGCGATCAGGCGGGTGTCCTCGCCCTCGGCGACCCGGACCAGGACCTCCACCTCGCGCGGGGTGAGCATCCGCAGCAGACGCTGGCCCTCGTCGTCCGGTGGGGCGGCGGGGTTCAGCAACTCGCCGAAGGCGCCCTGGAGGAGCTGGGGGGCGACGGCGGCCTCGCCCGCCCTCGCCTTGATGATCGCCCGCTCGACGCCCTCGATGCGCTCGTCATGGCGTACGTATCCCGAGGCCCCCGCCGCGAAGGCGGCCGCGATGCCGCGCGGGGACGGAACCGGGCCGAGCACGACCACCACGACCTGCGGACGCTCCCGCTTGATCTTCACCACCGGGTCGAAGGTGCCGGGCTCGGCCGGTGCCGCCGTGCCCAGCAGGCACACCTCCGGAGCGCGGCTGATCACCAGGTCCGCCGCGCCCGCGGCCGGCGCCGCGGCGGCGAGCACGCGGTGTCCGCGCAGCTTCAGCGCCGAGGCCAGCGCCTCGGCCAGTAGCCGGTGGTCGTCGACCACCATGAGCCGCACTCCCATCGAGCCCCCAGTCCCCCCAAGGATGTCCACAGCCCCGGGCTGCGGCCCCCCGGCACGCCACCCGTCATGCCCCCGGAAGCTACACGCTTGTTCGACGTCGCGCTGCCCCTACCGGCGAGAAGTACCCCCGGATCGGCGGACTTTTCGCATTCCTCGCATTCAAAACTCATTTCGAGGGTCATGCGCGGGCGCCGAGTGGTACGCGCACGGCCCCGCCCCCGGTCGGGGGCGGGGCCGTGTCGTTCCGGCCGTGCGGCGGATCAGCCGCCCACTCCGAAGGCCAGCGCCAGGTAGTCCTTGCCGAGGGACGAGGACGACGCCTTGCGGGCGTAGATCGACGACATGTAGAGGTGGCCCTGGGAGTAGAGGAACTCCGCGCGGTCCGGGGACATGGAGGTCTCCGCGTCGCGCACGTCCCGCGAGGCCGGGTTCTCCAGCAGCTTGGTCTGCTTGAAGCTGCCGCCGTCGATGCTGACGATCTGGCCGCCCTTGTCATAGGGCGGGCTCTTGTACGCGATGACGTCGGCGCCGTCCATGCGCAGCGGGTAGATGTGGTAGCCGTCGCCCGCGTCGGCGCGCTGGCCGGTCTGCTTGCCGGTGCCCAGGTCGAACGCGACGATCTCGTTGGTCTTGCGGAACTCCTCGCTGCCGTCGTGGTCCTCGGTGGGCACGTACAGCCGGTCGTCGCCGACCGCGAGGCCCCGGCAGTCCTCGACCCTGCTGATGCCGTCGCAGCGGGCCGCGTAGGTGTCGCCGGGCGCCGAGATGTGGGCGCGCAGCTTGCCGGTCCCGTTGTCGATGGAGAAGAAGTCCGAGATGCCGCTGCCGTCGCCCGCGCTCTGGCCGACGTCGGCGGCCACGACGAGCGGATCGGTCGAGACGATCGCGGCGTACTCGATGCCCTGCGACATCTTGTACTCCGAGATCACCTTGCCGGACTTCGGGTCGATCGTCTGGATGTGCAACTGGCGCTGCCCGTACTGGCCGCACTTGCGCACCGCGACCAGCTTGGCGCCGCCGCCGTACCCGGAGTCGTAGCAGGTGTCGGCCGCCTTCGGGGCCCACAGGACCTTGCCGTCCGCGATGTCGAAGGCGGCGCCGCCGCTGGTGCCGCCCACGGCGACCGTGCCGCCGCTGACGGTGACGTTGTCGAGACCGATGGGCTGGTCACCGGACTTGACGGTCTGCGTCCACAGCTTCTTGCCGGCGTCGAGGTCGATCGCCGCGACCTGGCTGCAGCCGTGCGTGGGCTTGTCCTTGGTCGGCATGGCCGGCTCGTAGACGATCGCCGCCTTGCCGTCCGAGGTGGTGTGGTTGCTGGCCTCGCACACCGGGCCGGGCAGCTCGATCGTCCACAGCTTGGTGCCCTTGTCCCGGTCGTAGCCGACGACCTCGGCGACGCCGCTCTTGACGTACGCCTTGTCGGTGAGCCAGGAGCCGGTGGTGGTGACCAGGTCGCTCACCTCGGGCATCGGCACCTGGTAGAGGACCTTGGCGGCCGGGTCGGACGGCGCCTTCTCCGTGCCGCCGGAGCCGGATTTCCCGTCCCCTTCCTTGCCGCCGGTGCCGCCGCTGGAACTGGCGGTGTCCTGCTTGCCGCCGTCGGACCTGTTCGAGTACCAGATGCCGGTGCCGATGATCAGCGCGATCACCACGACGGTCGAGACGATCATCACCACCTGGGCGTTGACCTTCCGGCCGCCGCCCGGCGTTCCAGCCTGCGGCTGCACCGGCACGGTCGGCGGCTGGCCGGGATAGCCGTACCCGGACTGCTGGGCGCCGTACGGGTTCGGCTGCGCGGCGGGCGACTGGGCGTAGGGGTTCGGCTGCCCGCCCGGGTAGCCGTAGCCGGGCTGGGGCTGCGGCGGTCCGGCCGGGGGCGGCGTCTGCGGGGTGCCCTGCGGCGGCTGCGGTGCCTGCGGGTAGCCGTAACCCGGCGCCGGCTGGGGGGACTTGGCGAAGTCCGGGCCGCCCGCGGGCGGCGTCTGCGGGGACTGTGCGGGCTGCTGCGGCAGCTGGCCCTGCGGCTGGCCGTAGCCGCCGGGCTGCGGCGGCTGGTTGGGCGGTGGGGGCGGCTGGGACATGACGAGTGCACCTCGGAGGAAGCGGAGGGGGCGGGACGACGGGGAAGCAGAGTGGCCGGAACGGCGTGCGGCGCCGGCCGCGCGTGGCGCGGCCGGCCGGGCTCACTTGCCGTAGGCGAGCATCAGCTTCTCCTTCGTGTCGGCCTTTCCGCGCAGCCGGGTGGTGGAGAGGTAGAAGCGTCCGTCGACCCAGTCGACGGCCCGCGAGTAGAAGCCGTTCTCGATCGACGCGGTGCCCTCCGGGTTCTGGAGCAGCTTCACCGGAGTGTGGACCGAGCCCGCCGTCGCCACGGACACGATCTGGCCGCCCGCGTCGTACGAAGGCTCGACGTACACGATGAGCTGCCCGTTCTCCACCTTGAGCGGCATCATCGAGGTGTCCGTCGGGGACTTCACGCGCCACTTCTCCTTGCCGGTGGCGAGGTTGAGGGCGACGATCTCGTTGGCGCCGGTGGTGACGTCGGTGGGCAGGTAGAGGGTGTCGGCGTCGGAGGCGACGGCCTGGCAGCCCTGGAGGTTACGGGCGAGGATGGCCCAGCCGCAGTCGGCGTTGAAGTTCGACTTGGTGTCCACCTGGGAACGGATGGCGCCGCCGCTCAGCGTCGAGATGTTCCAGTGCTTCTTGTCCTTGTCCACCGAGTACAGGACCACCGGGTCGACGGAGTAGACACGCTCGACCGACCAGTCCTTGGGGATCTTCTTGGTCCACCTGACCGCGCCGGTCGCGGGGTCGAGCTCCTGCACCTCGTCGTGCTCGTTCGAACCGCCGGCCCCGCACGACGCCACCGCGAGCAGCCGGGCACCGCCCGCGAAGGCGCCGGGGAAGCAGGCCTGGCCGTAGCGCCGCTTGTCGAAGAGCTTCTTGCCGCTGTCGATGTCGTACGCCGTGCCCGACTGCGAGCGGCCCACCATCAGCGTCTTGCCGGCCACGGTCATCTCGATGGTGAGCGTGCTGTCGAACAGCTCGCCGTCCTCGACCTTGATGGTCCAGCCCTTCGCCCCGGTGTTCAGGTCGACCTGCTGGAGCTGGTTGCACTTGGCGCGGTCGCTGCTGCCGCTCATGTAGGCCACGACCACCTTGTCGTCGGCCGTCTTCTGCGGTGTCACCGCGCAGATCTTCTCCGGGAACGTGATCGGTTCCCAGGTGGGCCTGCCGTCACCGACGTTGTAGGCGAAGACCTGCTTGTACGCCGCCTTCACCGCCGTCTTGTCGGTGATCCACATACCGGGGGCCTCGGCGCCGCCACCGGGCGCGGCGGGCGCCTCCTTGTACCAGAGCACCTTGGCCTCGCTGGACTTGCGGCCCGCGTTGAGGTCCTCCGCCTCCCCCTTGCCGTCGCCGCTGCCGTCACCGGGGTTGACCGGGGCGTCGGAGACGGCGGACTTCGAGGGCTTCGCGTCGTCGCTCGCGTCGGCGACCGGCTTCTTGCCGCCGTCGTCGCCGCTGACGGCCCAGACGGTGACACCGACGACGAGTACGGCGGCCACCGCGGCGCCGATGATGGCCGCGGTTTTGCCCTTGAACGGGCTGCCGGAGCCGCCGGGGGGCGGGGTGCCGGGCGTGCCCGGGAAGTGCGGCTGCTGCGGGTAGCCGTAGCCGGGCTGCTGCCCGTACGGCCCCGGCTGCTGCGGCTGCCCGTACGGGCCGGGCGCGGCGGGCGCGCCGTAGGGGCCGGGCTGGGCGTAGGGCCCGGGCTGCTGTGGGTAGCCGTAGCCGGGCTGCGGCGGGCCGGCGGGCGGGGGCGGCGGCGTCTGCGGCGGCTGGGCCGGGGGCGGGGGCGTGGCCTGGCGCGGGTCCTGGGGCGCTCCGAAACCGCCCTGGGCCGGCGGGCCCTGGGGGGCACCGAAACCGCCCTGCGCCGGTGGGGTCTGCGGCGGCCCGAAGCCGCCGGACTGCGGCGGCTGGTCCTGCGGCTGCGGCGGCTGATCCTGCGGTGCTCCGAAGCCGCCCTGGGGCGGCTGGCTGGGCGGCTGAGACATCAGCGCGCTTCCCCCTCAATCACTGCTTTTTAGCCACGCCCTGAGGTACTCGAAGAACCCAGAGCCGCCCGGGAAAGTCCCCGGACGGCTCATTCTTATCACTGGCAACCTGCCCGCCACCGGCCCGAGTCGGCCCCTGTTCCCAAGGGAGGACCGGCCTGTGACGCGCCCGTTATGCGTGGCGGGCCCGGGGGATTTCCCTCCAGAAAACCACCACGCGCCGTTCACACGGCGCGTGCGCCGGACTGTGGCGGGCCCGACCACGACGGGCCCGCCCGCAGCGCTACGCGTCCTCGGCGAGTTCGAGCCAGCGCATCTCCAGTTCCTCCCGCTCCCCCGCCAACGCGCGCAGTTCGGCGTCGAGTTCGGCGACCTTCGCGAAGTCGGTGGCGTGCTCGGCGATCCGCGTGTGCAGCGTGGACTCCTTCTCGGAGATCCGGTCCAACTGCCGTTCGATCTTCTGCAGTTCCTTCTTCGCGGCGCGCAGTTCGGCGGCGCTCCGCTCGGGCGTGGCCTGCTCGGCGGCGGGCGACGGGACCGGGGCGGCGGCCGCGGCCTGCTGCTCCATCCGCTGCCGCCGCTCCAGGTACTCGTCGATGCCGCGCGGCAGCATCCGCAGCGCGCCGTCGCCGAGGAGCGCGTACACCGTGTCGGTGGTGCGCTCGACGAAGAAGCGGTCGTGGGAGATGACGATCATCGAGCCGGGCCAGCCGTCGAGGACGTCCTCGAGCTGGGTGAGGGTCTCGATGTCGAGGTCGTTGGTGGGCTCGTCGAGGAAGAGCACGTTGGGCTCGGCCATGAGCAGGCGCAGGAGTTGCAGCCGCCGCCGCTCACCGCCGGACAGGTCGCCCACCGGCGTCCACTGCTTCTCCTTGCCGAAGCCGAACGTCTCGCACAGCTGCCCGGCGGTCATCTCCCGCCCCTTGCCGAGGTCGACGCGCTCGCGCACCTGCTGCACGGCTTCGAGGACCCGCCAGTCCGGGTCGAGTTCGGCGACCTCCTGGGAGAGGTAGGCGATCTTCACGGTCTTCCCGACGGCGATCCGCCCGCCGGCGGGCTGTGCCTCGCCCTCGGTACGGGCCGCGTCCGCCATGGCCCGCAGCAAGGAGGTCTTCCCGGCGCCGTTGACGCCGACGAGACCGATCCGGTCGCCCGGACCGAGGTGCCAGGTGACGTGCTTGAGCAGCACCTTGGGCCCGGCCTGCACGGTGACGTCCTCGAGGTCGAAGACCGTCCTGCCCAGCCGCGAGGAGGCGAACTTCATCAGCTCGCTGCTGTCGCGGGGCGGCGGCACGTCGGCGATCAGCTCGTTGGCCGCCTCCACGCGAAAGCGCGGCTTGGAGGTGCGGGCGGGGGCGCCGCGCCGCAGCCAGGCCAGCTCCTTGCGGATCAGGTTCTGCCGCTTGGCCTCCTCGGAGGCGGCGATGCGTTCGCGTTCGGCGCGGGCGAAGACGTAGTCGGAGTAGCCGCCCTCGTACTCGTGCACCGCCCCGCGCTGCACGTCCCACATGCGGGTGCAGACCTGGTCGAGGAACCACCGGTCGTGGGTGACGCACACCAGCGCGGAGCGGCGCTCGCGCAGGTGCCGGGCCAGCCAGGAGATGCCCTCGACGTCGAGGTGGTTGGTGGGCTCGTCCAGGACGAGCAGGTCCTGCTCCTCGATGAGCAGCTTGGCCAGCGCGATCCGCCGCCGCTCGCCGCCGGACAGCGGCCCGATGACGGTGTCGAGGCCCTTGGGGAAGCCCGGCAGGTCGAGCCCGCCGAACAGTCCGGTCAGGACGTCCCTGACCTTGGCGTTGCCCGCCCACTCGTGGTCGGCCATGTCCCCGATGACCTCGTGGCGGACGGTGGCCTCCGGGTCGAGGGAGTCGTGCTGCGTGAGCACCCCGAGCCGCAGCCCGCCGGAGTGCGTGACCCGTCCGGTGTCGGCTCCCTCCAGCCTGGCCAGCATCCGGATCAGTGTGGTCTTGCCGTCGCCGTTGCGCCCGACGACCCCGATCCGATCCCCTTCGGACACACCGAGCGAGACACCGTCGAGCAGGGCGCGCGTTCCGTACACCTTGCTGACGTTCTCGACATTGACCAGGTTGACGGCCATTTCACTCCTGTGCGCGGGGGTCGGTCAGCCTTCTAGCGTAGGGCCTCGCGGGCGGGGACGGTGCGCGAGAGGGCGGTCACTCTTTGTGATGACATGATCGAGATACGGCCGCTACGGTGGGAAGGCAGGTCCCAGGATCCCGCCATGGGAGGAACCATGACTGCCGAGCCCATTCCCGAGGTGACCGTGCCCGAGCCCGAGCCGGCCTCCCGGTGGCCGATGCCGCCTCAGGACGGCTGGACCGTGGACGACCTGCACACGCTGCCCGGCCTCCCGCCGCACACCGAGATGATCGACGGAAGCCTGGTTTTCGTGAGTCCGCAGCGCTATTTCCACAGCATTGTCATCGACCTGCTGGTGAGCGGCCTGCGCCGGACGACTCCACCGAGGCTGAAAGTCACCCGGGAGATGACCGTCGTCATCGACCGCAAGAACGGGCCGGAACCGGATGTCTCCGTGATCCGCGCCGAGGCGGTGACCAGCCGCAGCCAGACGTCCTTCCGGGCCTCCGACGTCGTCCTCGCCGTGGAAGTGGTCTCGCCCGACTCCGAGTCCCGCGATCGCGACACCAAGCCGCGCAAGTACGCCGCCGCGGGCATCGACCACTTCTGGCTGGTGGAGATGGTGGGCGAGGAGGAACGGCCGGTCGTCCACGTGTACGAACGCGATCCGGTCACCAAGACCTACATCGTCACCGGAATCCACCACGACCGTCTGAAGCTCTCCGTCCCCTTCGACATCGACATCGACCTGACGGAGATCGACACCCTCTGACCGGGCCGCTCAGAGCACCGTGGCCCCCGGCGCGGGCCCCGCCGCCACGCGTACCGCGCGGCACGTGCCGGACTCCCGCAGGGCTCGCGCCACCGTCCCCGCCGACTCGGCGTCCGCCACGAGGAACGCCGTCGTCGGCCCCGACCCCGACACCAGGCCCGCCAGGGCCCCCGCCGCGCGGCCCGCCGCGAGCGTGTCCGCGAGGGACGGGCGCAGGGAGAGCGCGGCGGGCTGGAGGTCGTTGGTGAGCGCGGCGGCGAGGGCGGCGGTGTCCCCCTTCTCCAGCGCGGCCAGCAGGTCCTCGGAGGCGACCGGTTCGGGAATGTCCGTGCCCTCGCCGAGCCGGTCGAACTCGCGGAACACCGCCGGGGTGGACAGCCCGCCGTCGGCCATCGCGAACACCCAGTGGAAGGTGCCGCCGACCTCCAGCGGACGCAGCTTCTCGCCGCGCCCGGTGCCCAGCGCCGCCCCGCCGACCAGACTGAACGGCACGTCGCTGCCCAACTCGGCGCAGATGTCGAGGAGTTCGTCGCGGGAGGCGTTCGTGCCCCACAGTGCGTCACAGGCCGCCAGCGCGCCCGCGCCGTCCGCGCTGCCGCCCGCCATGCCCCCGGCGACCGGGATGTCCTTGGTGATGTGGATGTGCACGTCGGGGCGGAGGCCGTGGCGTTCGGCGAGGACGAGGGCGGCGCGGGCGGCGAGGTTCGTACGGTCCAGGGGGACCTGGTCGGCGTCGTGGCCCGCGCAGGTCACGCGCAGCTCGTCGGCCTCGGTGACCGTGACCTCGTCGTACAGGCCGACAGCGAGGAAGACGTTCGCCAGGTCGTGGAAGCCGTCGGGGCGGGCGGCGCCGACCGCGAGCTGGACGTTGACCTTGGCCGGAACGCGTACGGTGACGCTCACTTACCGGTCTCCTTGTGCTCGGCGATCCGCGCGAACTCCTCCACCGTCAGCGACTCGCCCCGCGCCTGCGGGGAGACCCCGGCGGCGACCAAAGCCGCCTCCGCCGCCGCGGCCGATCCGGCCCACCCGGCGAGCGCGGCCCGCAGGGTCTTGCGGCGCTGGGCGAAGGCCGCGTCGACGACGGCGAAGACCTCGCGCTTGGTGGCGGTGGTCGCGATCGGTTCCGTGCGCCGGACCAGAGACACCAGTCCGCTGTCGACGTTCGGCGCGGGCCAGAAGACCTTGCGGCCGATGGCCCCGGCCCGCTTGACCTCGGCGTACCAGTTGGCCTTCACGGACGGCACGCCGTACACCTTCGAGCCGGGCGCCGCGGCGAGCCGGTCGGCGACCTCCGCCTGCACCATCACGAGCGTGCGCTCGATGCTCGGGAAGGTGTCGAGCATGTGCAGCAGGACGGGCACGGCCACGTTGTAGGGGAGGTTCGCGACCAGGGCGGTGGGCGCGGGGCCCGGCAGCTCGGTGACGTGCATCGCGTCGGAGTGGACCAGCGCGAAACGGCCGGCGCGCTCCGGCATGCGGGTGGCGACGGTCGCGGGCAGCGCGGCGGCGAGTACGTCGTCGATCTCGACGGCGGTGACCCGGTCGGCGGCCTCCAGCAGGGCAAGGGTGAGGGAGCCGAGCCCCGGGCCGACCTCGACGACCACGTCTTCGGGGTGGACGTCGGCGGTGCGGACGATGCGGCGGACGGTGTTCGCGTCGATCACGAAGTTCTGGCCGCGTTGCTTGGTGGGGCGTACGCCGAGTGCTGCCGCCAGTTCGCGGACGTCGGCGGGGCCCAGGAGGGCGTCGGGGGCGGGGCTGCTCACGGCACAAGGGTACGGGGGCGCGGGTGACGTGATTGCCACGGCCGCCCGGAGCCGGGTCCGGCCCGCGGCCGCCCGAAGCGGAGGCCGGCGCAGGGGGACGGCCCGCCCGCGCCCGCCGACGGCCTACCCCCGCAGCCGGTCGCCGCAGTGGGGCCAGGGGTTCGCCCCCCGGCTCACGTACAGCTTCTTCGCGCGGTAGGTCTGCTCCTGAGCCGGAGCGTCCTGGGGGCGGCCCCGGCCGCCGAGTCTGTGCCAGGTGCCTTCGTCGAACTGGTACAGGCCGCCGTACGTGCCCGAAGGGTCCACGGCATCCGCCCGGCCGCCGGACTCGCACCGCGCCAGCCCCTGCCAGTCGAGGTGGTCGGCGCCCCGTACCGACGCCGGGTGTGCCTTGGTGCCGACCTTCACGATCTGCTTCCGCGGCGCGTGCACCACCTCCGACTCCACACGCCACGGCCGCTGCCGCACGCCGTTGACCGTGCGCACGGAGTGCACGACCCGGCGCACTCCCGGCTGTCCGGCCCGCTCGACGACCTCCGTTCCCCTGAGCAGGGTCGGGTCGGCGGTGCGCCGCACGGCGAACGGGATGAGTTCCTCGCGCACCTCCCGGCTCCCGGTGATCCGCAGCACGGTGACCGTCTGCCCGTCGCGCGGGAAGCTGCCCGGCGCCACGGAGGTGGTGTCCTGCCCCCGCAGGGTGATCCCGGCCTGCTCCACCACGTCCCGCACGGTCGCCGCGTTGGTGCGGACGGTGCGGGCGCGGCCGTCCGCCATGACGGTCACCGAACGCTCGGTGCGCACGTCGAGCGCGAGTCCGGCGCGTCCGATGGGCTTCGAGCGCGCGGCCGACAGATACGCCCCCTCCGCGCGCACGCCCAGTTCCCTGAGCGCTTCCTCGACCGTGCGCGCCGTCGTCCACACCTCGCGGCGGTGTCCGTCGAGCGTGAGCCGGACCGGCCGCCCGTGGCGGACGGTGATCTCGTCGCCGCTGGTGAGCGCGGCCTCGGGGGCGGGCAGCACCACGTCGTGCGGCCCGAGCCGCACGCCCTCGTCGGCCAGCAGTCCGGAGACGTCGTCGGCGAAGGTGTGCAGGGTGCGCTCGCTGCCGTCGACGCTGAGCTCGATCGCCTTGTCCTCGGCGACGAACGCGGTGGTCCCGCCCGCCAGGAACGCGACGACCAGCGCGCGGGGCAGCAGCCGGCGCACGCACGCCTCCGGCCGCTCCGTGGACCGCGCCCTGCGCCGCCGCGCGCCCCGGTGCGTGCCACTCCCCGTACCGCTTCCGGCCGGGCGGGCCTGGCGGGGCAGTACCGGCTGGGTGGGCTCGTAAGCGGCGGACCGGCGGAGGGCCTCGTAGGCGGGCGGGTATGTGTCCGCGTACGGCGACCCGTGGGGCCCGTACGGCAGCGTCTGCGCGGTGTGCACGTCGTGGTGGACAACGGTGCGCTCGTAGTCCTCGTGCGAGCTGTACCGCTGGTACGGGCTGTACTGCTCGTACGGGGTGCCGTACTGCTGGTACGGGCTGCTGTACTGCTGGTACGGGTTGTCCTGGTCGCACGCGCCGCCGTACTGCTCGAACGGGTTGTACGGCCCGTAGGGCTCATACGTCTCGTAGGTCTCGTATGCGCCGTACGTCTCGTACGCCTCGTACCGCAGATTGCTCACGCGGCCAGAACCTAGCGGAGCGCCTGTCACTCTCCAAAGCGCTCCGGATGCGCTCAGTAGCCGAAAGCGCGGGCCGTGTTGACCGCCAGTGCCGTCGCCAGGGTGTCCTCGTCGATACCGCGCACGGCGGCCATCGCACGCACCGTGACCGGAACGAGGTACGGGGCGTTGGGCCGTCCGCGGTACGGCGCCGGGGTCAGGAAGGGCGCGTCGGTCTCCACCAGAACCAGCTCCAGCGGGGCGACGGCGAGGGCGTCCCGCAGGTTCTGGGCGTTCTTGAAGGTGACGTTGCCGGCGAAGGACATGTAGTAGCCGGCGCGGGCGCACACCTCGGCCATCTCCGCGTCGCCCGAGTAGCAGTGGAACACCGTCCGCTCGGGAGCGCCCTCCTCCTTGAGGACGCGCAGGACGTCGGCGTGCGCGTCCCGGTCGTGGATGACGAGGGCCTTGCCGTGCCGCTTGGCGATCTCGATATGGGCACGGAAGGACCGCTCCTGTGCCGCCTTGCCCTCGGGGCCGGTGCGGAAGTAGTCAAGGCCGGTCTCGCCGACGCCCTTGACCTGGGGCAGCGCGGCCAGCCGGTCGATCTCGGCCAGGGCCTCGTCGAGCCCGGCGTCCCCGCCCGGCTCGCGCGCGCCCTGCCTCGACCAGCCGTCGGGGTCGCCGTGGACGATGCGCGGAGCCTCGTTCGGGTGCAGGGCGACCGTCGCGTGGACGCTGTCGTACGCCGCGGCCGTCTCGGCGGCCCACCGCGAGCCGTTGAGGTCGCAGCCGACCTGAACGACCGTCGTCACGCCCACCGCCGCGGCCTTGGCCAGGCCTTCCTCGACCGTGCCGGACTGCATGTCGAGGTGGGTGTGGGAGTCGGCGACCGGTATCCGGAGCGGCTCCGGAAGCGGGGGCGCCGCGTTCTTGTCGGCGTTCGAAGGCATGCCCCGATCCTACGGAAGGGGCGGGTCCTCATCGTCCACCGCCCGTCGTCCGGCGGCGCTCAGCCCGCCTTGCGGTGGAAGGGGTGCAGCAGATCCGACAGATGCCAGTGGTGGTCGCCGTGGCCGGTGTGGGTGCCCTGCGCGCGGTCCACCGCCTCCTCCCCCGGCGGGGACGTCTCGACCCGGTTCGCCACGGGTGCCGTCGGATGGTGCCGGCGCTCCTCGTGCCGGTGCAGATGGCTCTGCGCGGACGACACCCGGCCGGCCGTCATGATCCGGACGACGTGCCCGTCGCAGTTCTGGCAGCGCGGCCGGCTCAGCGGGGACGGCACGACGCGGCCGTCCGCCACGTACCGCACGCACTCGATGCCGTCGCCGTCCGTGTAGTGCTCGATCTCGTACGACTGCTCCCACCCGTGCCCGCACCTCATGCAGGCGAAGGAGTAGGACTCGTTGACGACGGCCGTGGCCGTACCGCGGTGGTCGTACCGCCGCCCTGTGATGTCGCTCATGCCAGCTCCTCGTGTCCGCTGGACAAAAAGGGACGGTTGCCGTCCCGTCGTCCAGTGAACTCCTCCGCCGTCGGCGACGCACAAGGCCTGGGGAGTGTTGGAGGCGTTTTGGGCCCCGCTTGCCAAAGGGTCCCTCCGGCGGCCGAAGTCCCTTTGCCTTCCCGGACGGCTCTTTGCCGCTCCATGGGGCGGCCGCTCAGGAGAGATGCGCCCTGCTCAGAGCGGGTGTGAGCGAGGTCTCATTCCCCCGCGCGCTTGGCGGCGACCACCGCGTCGAAGACCTCCCGCTTGGGCACCCCGGCCTCGGCCGCGACCGCCGCAATGGCCTCCTTGCGGCGTTCCCCGGCCTCCTCGCGCACCCGCACCCGCCGCACCAGTTCCTCGGGGCCGAGCTCCTCGGGCCCCTTCTCGGGCGCCCCCTCGACCACGACGGTGATCTCGCCGCGCACGCCCTCGGCGGCCCACGCGGCCAGCTCCGCGAGCCCGCCGCGGCGCACCTCCTCGTAGGTCTTGGTCAGCTCCCGGCACACGGCGGCCCGCCGCTCGGCGCCGAACACCTCGGCCATCGCCGCGAGCGTGTCGTCGAGCCGGTGCGGGGCCTCGAAGTAGACCAGCGTGCGCCGCTCGTCCGCGACCTCCCGCAGCCGGGTCAGCCGCTCGCCCGCCTTGCGCGGCAGGAACCCCTCGAAACAGAACCGGTCGACCGGCAGCCCGGACAGCGCGAGCGCGGTGAGCACGGCGGACGGGCCCGGTACGGCCGTCACCCGGACGTCCCGCTCCACGGCGGCCGCGACCAGCCGGTAGCCCGGGTCGGAGACGGACGGCATGCCCGCGTCCGTCACCAGCAGCACGCGCGCCCCGCCGAGCAGTTCCTCGACCAGTTCCGGTGTGCGGGCGGACTCGTTGCCCTCGAAGTACGACACGACGCGCCCCTTGGGGGTGACGCCGAGCGCCTGGGTGAGCCGGCGCAGCCGCCGGGTGTCCTCGGCGGCGACCACGTCCGCGCCGGCCAGTTCCTCCGCGAGCCGGGGCGGAGCGTCCTGGACGTCGCCGATGGGAGTGCCCGCCAATACAAGGGTTCCAGTCACGTACCCCATCCTCTCAAGTGCCGTCGCGAGCGAACGCGTCCCGGCCGGTACCGGCCATGCGCGGGACTCACACAGAACGGTTCCCTACGATGGCGCGGTGACCAGTACCGCGTCCCACACGGACACCCGGCAGGGCCCGGCCCCGCACGACCAGCGGCCGACGTGGCAGCAGCGCCTGCGCCGCTTCGGCCACTCCACGGGGCCCGCGAGCGGCGGCAGTGGCGTCGTCGACCGTCTGGTGCCGCCGTATGCGCGGCCCGGGGAGCGCCTGTGGGCGGCCCTCGGCATCCCGCGGGCCCTCGCCGACCGGATCGTCCGCTGGTCGGGCTGGGGCGGCCCGCTGCTGGTCACGCTGGTGGCGGGCGTGCTGCGGTTCTGGAACCTGGGCAGCCCGAAGGCGGTGATATTCGACGAGACGTACTACGCCAAGGACGCGTGGGCGCTCGTCCACCGCGGCTTCGAGGTCAACTGGGACAAGAACGCCAACGACCTGATCCTCAAGACCGGCGGGCACATCCCCATCCCCTCGGACGCGGCCTACGTCGTGCATCCGCCGGTCGGCAAGTATGTGATCGGCCTCGGCGAGCTGCTCTTCGGGTTCAACCCGTTCGGCTGGCGCTTCATGACGGCCCTGCTCGGCACGCTGTCGGTGCTGATGCTGTGCCGGATCGGCCGGCGGCTGTTCCGCTCCACCTTCCTCGGCTGCCTTGCGGGCGCGCTGATGGCGGTGGACGGCCTGCACTTCGTGATGAGCCGGACCGCGCTACTGGACGGCGTGCTGATGTTCTTCGTGCTGGCCGCCTTCGGCTGCCTGCTGATCGACCGCGACCGGGCCCGGGAGAAACTCGCCGCCGCGCTCCCGGCCGACGCCGACGGACGGGTGCGGCCCGACGCGCACACGGCCGAGACGGCCCACCTCGGCCTGCGCCCGTGGCGCTGGGCGGCGGGCCTCATGCTGGGCCTGGCGTTCGGCACCAAGTGGAACGGCCTGTACGTCCTGGCCGCGTTCTGCGTGATGGCCGTGCTGTGGGACGTGGGCGCCCGCAAGGTGGCCGGCGCCTGGCACCCGTACACGGCCGTGCTGAAGCGGGACACCGGCATCACGTTCCTGGCCACGGTCCCGGTCGCGATCGCCGTCTACCTGGTCTCCTGGATCGGCTGGATCCGCTCCCCCGCCGACGGCAGCGGCGGCTACTTCCGCGACTGGGCCGCGACCGACGGCAAGGGCGGCTACTTCACCTTCCTGCCGGACTGGCTGCGCAGCCTGTGGCACTACGAGCACGAGGTCTACAAGTTCCACGTCGGCCTGTCCTCGCCGCACAACTACCAGTCCAACCCGTGGAGCTGGATCGTCGACGGCCGCCCGGTGTCGTACTTCTACGAGTCGCCCTCCCCCGGCACGGCGGGCTGTCCCACGGACGCCGCCGGCAAGTGCGCCCGCGAGGTCCTCGCCATCGGCACGCCGATGCTGTGGTGGGCGGCCTGCGCCGCGCTGGTGTACGTCCTGTGGCGCTGGTTCTTCCGCCGCGACTGGCGCGCGGGCGCCATCGTCTGCGGCGCCGCCGCCGGGTACCTGCCCTGGTTCATGTACCAGGAGCGCACGATCTTCTTCTTCTACGCCATCGTCTTCCTCCCCTTCCTGTGCCTGGCGGTGGCGATGCTGATCGGCGCGCTCGTGGGCCCGCCCGGCTCCTCGGAGACCCGCCGCGTCGCGGGCGCGACCGGCGCGGGCGTCCTGTTCCTGCTGATCGCCTGGAACTTCATCTACTTCTGGCCGCTGTACACGGGGACGTCGATCCCCATCGACTCGTGGCGGTCGCGGATGTGGCTGGACACCTGGGTCTAGCTGGGCAGACACACCACGAGGGCGCGGCCGATGGCCGCGCCCTCGTGGTCGTTGATGGTCGTTGGCGGTCACCACTGGCCGCCCTCGGACGGCCCAGAGACGGCCCAGAGACGGCCCAGAGACGGCCCACGGCAGATTTACAGCGGGCTGGCTGGACGCCTACTGAGCTGGGAAAGTCCAAGTCGCGCCCTCTCATGGGGGACATGTGGGGGACGGCCCGAGCTTTCACCCTGCTCTCGTCAAAAGATCCAGCACGCTCCACACGAGGAAGAACGGCCATGGAGGGGTGCCGATGTGCTGGCGCTCCTCTGCTCACACTGGATGGCAGATCCGACTGGGTAGCGGGACCGGGGGCTAGCATGGGCGCTGGCTCGCCTTGTCGTTGTGGGGGCGGGTGGTGCGCCGGGAAGTCTGGTCGGCAGCATCACCGTCGTGCCCGGAAGGCTTGCCGTGCCCCTCTCATTTCGTGTTCGCCCCACTGCCCGTGAAGTCGTTTGGTCGCGTGGTGAGCTGAACCACCGAAGAGTCGGCTGCGTCAGGAAGACGCTTTCGAGGGCTCTCGCTCGCGGCCCTGACGTGGCTGAAGCGGACCTGAGCAAGATCACTGCCCTAGCCCCGGAGGCGGCGCCGTGCTCTTGAACGCCGCGAGTGATGCCCGCCCGTCCGGCGTGCGTTTCGTCATCACCCAGGGCTCGCTCCAGAGCCTTGGTGTGCTCCGCAAGTTTGGGCCTGGAGCACTTACTCAACACGCCCCTTCCCTTTGGCCAGTAGCCTCCGACCAGACGAGAGTCCAGCCATGTCTCCGCAAAATCCCTTCCCGGCTCCTCAGGACCCTGTTCAGCAGGTTCTCGCCTGCTTCGACGCCTATGACCGCGTCCGTAGGGCGCGCGACAGCCTTCTGCCAGCCAATCGGGCCTCCCCCCGGGAGGAGCAACGGGCCTTCGACGATCTCCGACAGGCGGTCGAACGGCTCCGCAGCGCCGCCCGATGAGACGCTTTCGCCGGACGGAGGCAGAACGGGAACGGTGGTGGCCGGTTGTCCTGTGCTGGGGTCTGACGACCTCTTCGCCCCGACCGAGTGCGGGTGATCAAGGGGGCGTTCGGTAGGCGAGCGATTCAACTGGCTTCGTTGAGGGAGCGCTGTCGTCGCTACTGCGGGTATCCCTGCTCGGTCATGCACTGCTGGAACGTCTTCTCATGCATGGTGGCGGAGTACGCGTCTGTAAGAGCGTCGGCTGCGTAGTCGTGACGGCGTCTTGACCGTCCGCGCCGGTAGCGCACCGAACTCGTGTTGCCCCGGCGCACAATCTGCTGCAGCTTCTGCCCCTCCTGGTCAGTCAGTCTGCGCACACGGACAGGCTCGGCCACCGCACATCCAACCGCCCCAACCACCAACCCGGCTGACCAATGCGGTCACAGCACTAGCGATGTTCGGGGTTCTCGTAGTCATGGCGGCAGCCAGCGTCCCAGGCGGTGCGCTGGTTGCCGTAGGCGGGGATGCCGCCCAGGTCCTTCAGCATGCGGGCCAGGTGCAGCAGGTTCCAGGTCATGAAGGTGGTGTTGCGGTTGGTGAAGTCGTTCTCCGGACCGCCCGAGCCGGGGTCGAGGTAGGAGGGGCCGGGGCCCGCTTCTCCGATCCATCCTGCGTCCGCCTGCGGCGGGATGGTGTATCCCAGGTGCTGCAGGCTGTAGAGAACGTTCATGGCACAGTGCTTGACACCGTCCTCGTTGCCTGTGATCAGGCAGCCGCCGACCCGTCCGTAGTAGGCGTACTGGCCGGCTTCGTTGAGCAGGCTGGAGCAGGCGTAGAGGCGTTCGATGACCTGTTTCATCACGGAGCTGTTGTCACCCAGCCAGATCGGGCCGGCCAGCACCAGGATGTCCGCCGCGAGGACCTGCTGGTAGAGGGTGGGCCAGGCGTCTGTCGCCCAGCCGTGCTCGGTCATGTCCGGCCACACACCGGTGGCGATGTCGTGGTCCACGGCCCGCACTACATCGACGTGCACTCCCTGTGCGTCCATGATCGTGGTGCTGTGGTCGATCAGCCCCTGGGTGTTGCTGCGCTCCGGCGACCGCTTGAGGGTGCAGTTGATCACCAGCGCCCGCAGGTCGTCGTATCGGGCGGGTGGTACGTCGGTGGTGGGCGACGAAGCGGCCACACGGTCCTCCCAGAGCTCCTGTGCCGCGTCCTGAACGGCAGCGCGTCCACGTCCAACGTGCGGCCCGGCCGGCTGCGGCGCCAACGTGCAGCGTCCGAATGGTTCCTGAAATGTCGGAGCGCCGGGGAGAGAGCCGCTACCTGTCGCATGTCACCCGGTCACAAGTCCCCGGTCGGCTGTCGATGAGTGGCCGAGGGCGCCTGGGCGCCCCTACGTTCGCCTCATGGGCATCGACGGCGCGATGGGGTCGCGGGGCACGGCAGATGTAGAAGACGTGGCACATCTGTTGGTGCGCTGTCTGCGCGCCGAGGGCGTGGAGTACGTCTTTGGGATTCCCGGTGAGGAGAACATCCGTTTCGTCGACGCGCTCAACGGTTCAGGGATCCGGTATGTCGTGGTGCGTCATGAGCAGGCGGCCTCGTTCATGGCGGAGATCTACGGGCGGCTGACCGGCCGGGCCGGGGTGTGCTCGGCCACGCTGGGACCCGGCGCGATCAATCTGCTGCTCGGCACAGCGGATGCGACGACCAACAGCACGCCGATGGTGGCCCTGGCCGCCCAGGGCTCGCTTCGCCGCATCCACAAGGAGTCGCACCAGGTCATCGATCTGGTGTCGATGTTCACTCCCGTCACCCAATGGGCGGCCCGGATCGAGTGTCCGGACGCGGTGCCGGAGATGGTGCGCAAGGCGTTCAAGACCGCGCAGAGCGAACGCCCCGGGGCGGTATTCCTGGCGGTGCCGGAGGACATCGAAGCCGAACACCCCACGGAGGCGCTCGCGCCCTTGCAGATCGACACGGTACGTGCCGATGCACCGTCACCATCCCAGATCGCTCGGGCCGCCGAGGTGCTCACGTCCGCACGGCGCCCCGTGGTGCTGGCGGGCCACGGCGCCGCCCGCGCCGGCGCCGTGGCGGCCCTCGTCCGGTTCGCCGAACGGCTGAACGTTCCGGTGGCGACCACGTTCCACGGCAAGGGGGTCTTCCCCGACGATCACCCCAACGCCCTGGGCGCCGTCGGCTTCATGCGCCACGACTACAGCAACTTCGGGTTCGACGCGGCCGACGTGCTGGTCTGCGTGGGCTACGAGATCCAGGAGTTCGACCCGGTCAAGATCAACCCGAACGGCGACAAGCGGGTCGTGCACCTCCACCGATTTCCCGCCGAGGTGGATGCCCACTACCCGGTGACCGTGGGTGTCGAGGGCGATCCCTCACAGTCGCTGGACGCACTCGCGGCCGTACTGCCCGAGAGCCTCATCTACGAGCCGAGCACCAGCGCGAAGATCCGCACGCTGCTCGACGAGGAACTCCGGTACGGCCGCGACAACGACGCCTTCCCGCTCGTGCCGCAGCGCGTGGTGGCCGACGTCCGCACCGCCCTGGACCGCCACGACATCGTGCTCGCCGACACCGGCGCGGGAAAGATGTGGATGGCACGCCTGTACCCGGCCTACGAGCCGAACACCTGCCTGGTCTCCAACGGCCTGTCCACCATGGGCTTCGCGCTGCCCGGCGCGATCGCCGCCAAACTCGCCCGGCCGGACCGGAGAGTCTTGGCAATGATGGGTGACGGCTCATTCCTGATGAACTCCCAGGAACTGGAGACCGCCACCCGCGAGCGTATCCCGCTGGTGGTCCTGGTGCTGGTGGACGAGGAATACGGGCTGATCACCTGGAAGATGGAGCTCGAACTCGGCCGCCACAGCCATACCCGGTTCACGAACCCGGACCTGGCCGCCTACGCCGAGAGCTTCGGCGCCCGCGGCTACGTGATTCAAGCCGCCGACCAGCTGCTGCCCGTGCTGCGCCGCGCCCTGGACGACGACACGGTCTCCGTGATCGCCTGCCCTGTCGACTACTCCGAGAACCTGCGCCTGACGGACAGACTAGGCAGCCTCCACGGCCCGTTCTGACCGCCGCGGCGCAGCTCCGTGCCCACTGTCCGCCGCGGCGACTGCGCTGAGACCTCTCAGGTTGCAGGCGACCGCGCCACAGCGAACAGCCGGCTCAACCCGGGTGTCAAGACCTTCTCGCTCTTCTCCCCGGGCTCCAGGACCATGACGCCGGCGGCACGGGGTCGTCGGTCTTCGTTCGACACGACCAGGTCGCCGACGAACCGCGCTTCCACGCGCCGGTCGCGCGACTGCTAAAGGTCCGCGGACGGCTGAGGCGACCGTCGCCGCCGCCCCCGTGGCCAGCGCGTCAGGTCCCCCGGTACGCCGCCGCGTAGACTTCGTCTACTTCTGGCCGCTGTACACGGGCACGTCGATTCCCATCGACTCGTGGCGGTCGCGGATGTGGTTGGACACCTGGGTCTGGCTGGGCAGACACACCATGAGGGCACGACTGTGAGTCGCGCCCTCATGGTCGTTGGTCTTACTTCTTCACGCGGACCAGGTCACCCGAGGCGTTGATCGCCGGGGTGTTGGTGTCGCCCGCGAAGCTGTAGCGGTAGTAGCCGTCGACGGTGGCCTTCACGGTGGACTTCAGGCCGCCCGTGGAGTTCGTCTTGACGGTCTTCAGCGTCTTGTAGGTGGTGGTGCCCTTCTTGCGGAACTGAAGCTTCACCGCCTGACCGCTGTAGCCCGAGTACTCGCCGTTCTCCCAGTCGGCCCGGGACAGCTTGCAGAGCAGCGCGAGGCCCGCCATCACTGAGCGGCGTATCCACCGGGAGTGCATCCGTCCGGCCGTGCGCCGGTCGTTCGTCATGACCAACCACTATCCCGAACGGACTGTTCGTGTTCGAGATTCGCGTCATCTGTGATCCGGCCGACACCGACCGCGTCACTACCCGGAAGGCTCCTTCTGGCCGCGTACACGGGCACGTCGATTCCCACCGATTCGCGGCGTTCACGGATGTGACTGGACACCGGGGTCTGGGTCAGCCGGCTGATCACTGTTCGGACACCATTCGAAAACAGCCCTCACAGTTGCCCCGTCGGCCACTTACAGTGCGGTGGGGACGCAACGGGGAGGGAGCGCTTCCATGCGCAAGGGGGTCAAGGCCGCCATCGTCGGCGGGGTGTTCGCCGCGATGATCGGCGGGGCGGGGTACGGAACGTACAACTTCGTGCACGCGCTGAACGGGAACACGGCCGCCGGCGGCGGGCCGGCGCCGGTCAAGACCGGGCCGCCGAGCCGGGACGAGGTGAAGGAGACCTCGGGGAAGTTCTTCGCGGCCTGGGAGAAGAACGAGGCGGCGGAGGCCGCGTCGTACACGGACTTCCCGGAGGCGGCCGAGCAGTTGCTCACGGCCTACGGAGGCGACGCCCACATCACCGATGTGAAGATCACACCCGGGACCGCCTCCGGGGCCACCGTGCCCTTCTCGGTCAAGGCCACCGTGTCGTACGACGGGAAGTCCAAGCCGCTGGCCTACGACAGCCGGCTGACGATCGTGCGGGGTGTGTCCAGCCACCAGCCGCTGGTCGACTGGCAGCCCTCGGTCGTACACCCCGACCTGGTCAAGGGCGACACGCTCGTCACCGGGGGGTCGGCGTCGCCGCCGATCGAGGCCGTCGACCGCAACGGCACGGTGCTGACCAAGGACAAGTACCCCTCGCTCGGGCCGATCCTGGACGAGCTGCGGGCCAAGTACGGTGACAAGGCGGGCGGCGAGCCGTCGGTCGAGCTGAGCATCCGGCACGAGGCCTCCGGCGCCGCCGAGACCCCGCTGATCACCCTGGCCAAGGGCCGTCCCGGCAAGCTGCACACCACCCTCAGCGCGAGTGCGCAGGCGGCAGCCGAACAGGCAGTGCAGCAGTACGCCGAGTCGTCCGTGGTCGCCGTGAAGCCGTCCACCGGCGAGGTCCTCGCGGTCGCCAACCATCGGGCGGACGGCTTCAACGCGGCCTTCCTCGGCCGGCTCGCGCCCGGCTCCACCATGAAGATCCTCAGCGCGGCCACCCTGATCGACAACAGGATCACGACGGCCGCCGGCCCCGCGCCCTGCCCGAACGAGGCGGTGTGGCAGAGCCAGACCTTCCACAACCTCAAGAACATGCCGCCCAACGAGAACGCCACCCTCTCGGAGAGCTTCGCCCGGTCCTGCAACACGGCGTTCGTGAAGTACGCGGACGAGGTCCAGGTGGACTCCCTGACCAGGGAGGCCGAGGAGCGTTTCGGGCTCGGCCGGGACAACTGGAAGGTCGGCATACCGTCCTTCGACGGCTCCGTCCCCGCCTCCGGCGGCCCGGACACCGCCGCCAACCTGATCGGGCAGGGCCAGGTGCAGATGAGCCCGCTGAACATGGCGTCGGTGACGGCGACCGCGATGACCGGCACCTTCCGCCAGCCCGTCATCGTGTCCACGAAGCTCGACGGCCGCCCGCTCGCCCAGGCCCGGGGCCTGTCGGACGGCACGGTCGGCCAGCTGCGGCAGATGATGAACCGCACCGCCACCAGCGGCACCGCGGCCTCCGCGATGTCCGGACTCGGCGGCAGCATCGGAGCGAAGACCGGCTCCGCCGAGGTCGACGGTCAGGCCAAGTCCAACAGCTGGTTCACCGGCTACCACAACGACATGGCAGCCGCCGCCATGACCCAGGAGGGCGGCCACGGCGGCGATGCGGCGGGCCCGATCGTGGCAGCCGTCCTGCGTACGGCGGGCTGACGCCCACCGCGGGCCGTACCCGAACCCCACCCCCCGGACGCATCCGCGCGAGAGGCCCTAGGGTGGGGCCGTCATTGAGGATCGTGGGGGCGATGGGGCAGCGGGGGCCCCGGGGGACTGGCGGAGGACGGAAGGCAGTGGGCAAGAGAAGGCGCGTCGCCGAGCGACGGAAGACGACTCCGGCCGTGGTCGGCGGGGTGATCGCCGTGGTCGTCGTCGGGGCGGGCATCGGCGCCTACGCGATGTACGGGGGCGGTTCGGCGGCCGACGACGGGAAGCACACCGCGGCCGGCCACGGTAAGACGGAGAAGAAGACCGGCCCGCTGTCGGCGGCCGAGGTGCGGACCACGGCCGAGGGGTTCCTGGCGGCCTGGCAACAGGGCAAGCCCGCCGTGGCGGCCGCCGCGACCAGCGACACCGCGGCGGCCACCACTCTGCTGACCGACTACGCCAAGAACGCCCAGCTGAAGGACGTCACCCTGACCGCGGGCACCGCCGCGGGCGGCAAGGTGCCGTTCTCCGTGAAGGCCACGGTGTCGTACAAGGGCCTGACCAAGCCGCTGGCGTACGACAGCGCGCTGACCGTCGTCCGGGGCGCCGCGGACGGCAAGCCGGTCGTGGACTGGCACTCCTCCGTCGTCCACCCCGAGCTGAAGGACGGCGACACTCTGGTCACCGGCGAGGCCGGCACCCCGCCGGTCAAGGCCCTGGACCGGGGCGGCCACGAGATGACGACCGCCAAGTATCCGTCGCTGGGCCCGGTCCTGGACGGGCTGCGCGAGAAGTACGGTGCGACGGCCGGCGGCAGCGCGGGCGTGGAGCTGCGCGTGATCCGCGGCAAGGCGTCGAAGAAGGCGGAGCTGTCCGACAAGACGCTCGTCGAGCTGAGCAAGGGCAAGCCGGGCACGGTGAAGACGACGCTGAGCCCGTCCCTCCAGGCGGCGGCCGAGAAGGAGGTGTCGAAGACCGAGCGGGCCTCGGTGGTCGTGATGCGTCCGTCGACCGGCGAGATCCTCGCGGTGGCGAACTCCAACCACGGCTTCAACATCGCCTTCCAGGGTTCCCTCGCCCCCGGCTCCACGATGAAGGTCATCACCTCGTCACTGCTCTTCGAGAAGAAACTGGCCTCGGCCGACAAGCCGCACCCCTGCCCGAAGACCTTCACCTACGGCGGCTGGAAGTTCCAGAACGACAAGAAGTTCGAGATCAAGGGCGGCACCTTCAAGGCGAGCTTCGCCCGCTCCTGCAACACGGCCTTCATCAGCCAGGCGCCGAAGCTCAAGAACTCCGACCTGACCCAGCAGGCCCAGCAGGTCTTCGGCCTGGCGCTGGACAACTGGGCTGTCGGAGTGCCGACCTTCGACGGCGCGGTCCCGGTGCAGTCGGCGGCCCCGATGGGCGCCTCGCTCATCGGGCAGGGCGGCGTCCGCATGAACCCGCTGAACATGGCGTCGGTGGCCTCGACGGTCAAGGCGGGCGTCTTCCACCAGCCGTACCTGGTCTCCCCGTCCGTCGACAACCGCAAGCTGGCCACGGCCTCCCGGACGATGTCCGCCTCCACCCTGTCCCAGTTGCGCGAGGTGATGCAGTACACCGCCGCGTACGGCACGGCCGCCGAGGCCATGGCCGGACTCGGCCCGGACTACGGCGCGAAGACGGGTTCCGCCGAGGTCGACAACCAGAAGAAGGCCAACGGCTGGTTCACCGCCTACCGCGGCGACCTCGCGGCCGCGGGTGTCGTCCAGGCGGGCGGCCACGGCGGCGACACGGCCGGTCCGATAGTGGCGTCCCTGCTGAAGGCGGGGGGCTGACGGCAGCGGCACCAGGAGCCGGGCACCAAGAGCTGACGACGGCCGCGCACATCACCGGCGGCCGGCGTCACCGGCGGACCCGCGTCACCGACGGTTGGCATCACCCGCGGGCGTCACCCGTGGGCGACCGCCGCCGGTGATGCCGCCGCCCGGTAGGTCCGCCGCAGGAACCTGAGCAGTGTCTTCGTCTCGAGCTGTACCACCGAGACTCCGCGCGCGGAGTGGAACTCGATCACGGCCTGCACCCGGCCGCAGGGCCACACCCGCACGTCACCGCTGCCGACCGGGGCGAGCAGCCCCTGTTCGAGCAGTGACCGGGGGAAGGTCCACTCGTGCGGGCCGGGCAGGTCCACCTGCACGGTGCGCGGATCCTGAAGGGGGTCGTAGCGCAGGACGACCGGGACGGCTCCGACGTCCTCGGGGACGTCGTCCGTGAGGATGTGGGCTCGTGCGTGCTGTTCGACTACCGACATCGGACGACCCCTAACGCTGTGTGACGTATGCGAGGGCTGAACATCCGCTTCCCCTCCAATGTCGCATATTTCCAGGATTCCGCTTCTCGAACATCCGGGAAACGGCACACATCCACGAGACCCTCGCTCTTGCAAGAGGTTCGCAACAAGCCTCTATCATCGAACGGTGCATGTGCCTGACGGATTCATCAACGCCCCCATCTCCGTAGCCACCGGAGTCGTCGCCGCCGGCGCCGTCGCAGTGAGCCTGCGCGGTGCGCGCCGGGAACTCGACGAACGGACCGCGCCGCTGGCCGGTCTCGTCGCGGCGTTCATCTTCGCCGTGCAGATGCTGAACTTCCCCGTCGCGGCCGGCACCAGCGGCCACCTCCTCGGCGGGGCGCTGGCCGCGATACTCGTGGGCCCCTTCACCGGGGTCCTGTGTGTCAGTGTCGTCCTGCTCATGCAGGGCATCCTCTTCGCCGACGGCGGCCTGACCGCGCTCGGCGTCAACATCACCGACATGGCGATCGTCACGACGGTAGTGGCCTACGCCGTCTTCCGCGGACTGGTGAAGGTGCTCCCGCGGCGCCGCCGCTCGGTCACCGCGGCCTCCTTCGCCGCCGCGCTCGTCTCCGTCCCGGCCGCCGCCGTCGCCTTCACGCTGATCTACGCGGTTGGCGGCACCACCGACGTGGCGATCGGCAAGGTCGCCACCGCCATGATCGGCGTGCACGTCCTCATCGGCATCGGCGAGGCCGCGATCACCGCGCTGACCGTCGGCGCCGTCATCGCCGTACGCCCGGACCTGGTGTACGGCGCCCGCGGCCTGGAGCAGCGCCTGAAGCTGCGGGTGAACGGCGAGCTCGTCGACGCCCCCGCGGCCGAGCCGGCGCCTGCGCCCGTCGCCGCCCGGTCCCACCGCAAGCTGTGGATCACCGGCCTGGTCACCTCCCTCGTCCTCGCCGGGTTCGTCAGCTTCTACGCCTCGGCCAACCCCGACGGTCTGGAGAAGGTCGCCCACGACCAGGGCATCGACAAGAAGGAGGAGCGGCACGCCTCGTCCGGCTCCCCGCTCGCCGACTACGGCGTCAAGGACGTCTCCGACGCCCGGCTGTCCGGCGGGCTCGCGGGCGTGATCGGCGTCGGGACGACCGTCGTCGCGGGCAGCACGGTCTTCTGGGTGGTCCGCAGGCGCCGTACGGCCGCCGAGCCGTCCGCCCCCTCCTCCCAGGCCGCCTGACATGGGGGCGGGACACGCGCACCGGCTGTACCGGCACGGGCACTCCCCCGTGCACGCGCTGCCGCCGCACACCAAACTGGCCGCGGCCTTCGCCTTCGTCGTGGTCGTGGTGTCGACCCCGCGGGAGGCGATGTGGGCGTTCGCCGTGTACGCCGTCCTGCTCGCCGCCGTCGCCTCCGCTGCCCGCGTACCCGCCGGCTTCCTGCTCAAGCGGCTGCTGATCGAGGTCCCGTTCGTCGCGTTCGCGGTGCTCATGCCGTTCGTGGCCCAGGGCGAGCGGGTGGACGTCCTCGGGATGTCGCTGAGCGTGAACGGGCTGTGGGGTGCCTGGAACGTGCTCGCCAAGGGCACCCTCGGCGTCGCCGCGTCCGTGCTGCTGGCGAGCACGACGGAGCTGCGCGAACTACTGCTGGGCCTGCAACGCCTGAAGCTGCCGCCGCTGCTGGTGCAGATCGCGTCCTTCATGATCCGCTACGGCGACGTCATCGCCGACGAGATGCGGCGGATGCGGATCGCCCGCGAGTCGCGTGGGTTCGAGGCGCGCGGGATCCGGCACTGGGGCGTGCTCGCCAAGTCCGCGGGCGCGCTGTTCATCCGCTCCTACGAGCGCGGGGAGCGGGTGCACCTGGCCATGGTGAGCCGGGGCTACGCCGGTTCGATGCCGGTCATCGACGAGGTGACCGCGTCCCGGGCACAGTGGTCGTACGCCCTGGCCCTCCCGGGCGCGGCCCTCGTCGCCTGTCTGCTGGGATGGGTCCTTTGACTCCTCCCCCTTGCACACAAGGGGGATTCCTGGCTCACGCTGCTTGGCCGCCCAGTGGACGACCGAGTCTTACACGATCAACACCAGCCGGGTTGAGACCAGCCCGGTTGACATCAAGGTCAAGGAGATGGCGCGTGCTTGGCTCTCGCAACGCACCGTTCGGCGTCGGCATTACCCGATCACGCGGTGGGATTCGGAGGGTTTGGTGACACTCTCGCTGGAGGTCTCCGGCCTCGCCTTCGCCTACCCCGACGGCCACCAGGCCCTGTTCGGTGTCGACTTCGCCATCGGGCGCGGCGAGCGGGTCGCCCTGCTCGGCCCCAACGGCGCCGGGAAGACCACCCTCGTGCTGCATCTGAACGGCATCCTGAGCGGGGGCACCGGGACGGTGACGGTCGCCGGGCTGCCGGTCGGCAGGAAACACATGGCCGAGATCCGGCAGAAGGTCGGCATCGTCTTCCAGGACCCGGACGACCAGTTGTTCATGCCGACCGTGCGGGAGGACGTGGCCTTCGGGCCCGCGGCGGCCGGGCTCAAGGGGCCGGAACTGGAGGCGCGGGTCACCACGGCCCTGGAGCGGGTCGGCATGCGGGACTTCGCCGACCGCCCGCCGCACCACCTCTCCTTCGGCCAGCGCCGCCGGGTCGCGGTGGCGACCGTCCTCGCCATGGAGCCGGAGATCCTGGTCCTGGACGAGCCCTCGTCCAACCTGGACCCCGCCTCGCGCCGTGAACTGGCCGACATCCTGCGCTCGTTGGACGTGACGGTGCTCATGGTCACCCACGACCTGCCGTACGCGCTGGAGTTGTGCCCGCGCTCGCTCGTCCTGAGCGACGGCGTGATCGCGGCGGACGGACCGACCGGCGAACTGCTCTCCGACGACGCCCTGATGCGCGCCCACCGCCTGGAGCTGCCCTTCGGCTTCGACCCGCGGTCCGTGACGATGGGCGCCTGACGCGTCGGGACGGGCAGACGGCAGACGCGCGGGCAGCGTCGACGTAACGATCGTGCCAAGCCGACCGGCCGCAGGAATCGCAGGCCGGGACCGCCGGTTGCACCCACTGTCGCAGGCGAAGAGCGGAAGGAGTGGCGGACGTGGACGTGCACGGCACAGTGGCCGAGGGCTTCGAGCCGGTCGGGGAGGCGTTCGCGGCGAACTTCGCGCTGCGGGGCGAGCGGGGCGCGGCGGTCGCCGTGTACCGGGACGGGCACAGGGTCGTGGACCTGTGGGCGGGGACGCGGGACGTCGACGGTACGGCGGACTCGGCGCCCTGGGAGCGGGGCACCGCGCAGATCGTGCGCTCGGCGACCAAGGGCGTCGCCGCCGCCGTGCTCCTGCTGCTGCACCAGCGCGGGGAGCTGGACCTGGACGCGCCGGTGGGAACGTACTGGCCCGAGTTCAAGGCGGCGGGCAAGGAGCGGACCCGGGTCCGCGACCTGCTCGCCCACCGCGCGGGCGTCCCCGTCCTCGACCGGCCGCTGACACCGGAGCAGGCCGCCGATCCGGTGCTGGGTGCCGAGGCGGTCGCCGCGCAGGCGCCGGTCTGGGAGCCGGGCACGGACCACGGCTACCACGCGCAGACGTACAGCTGGCTGACCGGCGAGCTGGTGCGGCGGGTCACGGGCCGCACGATCGGCGAGTGGATCGCGCGCGAGGTGGCCGGCCCGGTGGGGGCCGACCTGTGGGTGGGGCTGCCGGCCGGCGAGGCCGGGCGCGTGGGCCGGGTGGGCCAGGTGGAGCCGCCGCGTTCCGCGTCGGGCCTGCGCACCCGCCCCAAGCGGTCCGTGGCCGAGGCGTACGCCGACCCGGAGTCGCTGACCCGGCGGGCGTTCGCGGCGATCACCCCGCTGCCGGACGAGAACGACCCCGCCTACCGCGTGGCGGTCCTGCCCGCGTCCAACGGCATCGCCACGGCCGACGGTCTGGCCCGCTTCTACGCGGCGCTGGTCGGCGAGGTGGACGGCGGCACCCGCCTGTTCACCCCGCAGACCATGGAGCTGGCCCGTACGGAGCACTCCGCCGGGCCCGACCGCGTGCTGGTCGCCCCCACCCGCTTCGGCCTCGGCCACATGCTGCACAGTCCGGCGTCCCCGCTGCTCGGCCCCGGCTCCTTCGGCCACCCCGGCCGCGGTGGCGCCCTGGCCTTCGCCGACCCGGACTCGGCCTTCGCCTTCGCCTACGTCACCAACGGCTTCCACCCCAATGTGACGGCGGACCCCAGGGCCCAGGCCCTGGTCCACGCGCTGCGCACGTCCCTGGCGTAGCGCTTCCCGTGGGAGTTCAGACGTGGATGGGCTGCGACGTGCGGCCCGACGCCTGGTCGATCTCGCCGTGCGCCTTGGTCAGGAGCTGCATGGCGAGTTCGTTCAGGGCCCTCGCACCGGCGATCTCCTCGCCGACCCGCGGCTGATCGGAGTCGGTGTGGTGGCGGCTGGCCCTGCCGTGAGCCCGGACCTCGCTGCCGTCGGGCAAGCGGACCAGCGCCGCCGCCCGGGTGTGCTGCCCGTCCTCCTGGAACTCCAGCTCGATGTGCCATCCCACAACGGTCTTCATCATGACGGTCACCTCCGGAACACCTCCTTCCAGGGTGCCCCTCGGCCGCCGCCCGCGCACCCAAGGAGCCCGCGCCGGAGTCTTTCGTTCGGATCAGGCCGGATCAGCCCGGCATGACCCGAACGAGAGGTCACAGCACTAGGCGGCGCGGCGGGTCTTGCGGCGGCGTACTGCGACGGCGGTGCCGCCACCGGCGACGACCAGCGCGGCGGCCATACCGGCGATTGCCGCGGTGTTGTCGTTCGTACCGGTCTCGGCGAGGTCGGAGCCCATGGCCGCAGTCGACAGGGCGTGGTAGTTCTTCGGGGCGTGGTTGGTCTTCATGGTCTTGTTGATCCAGCCCGCGTAGGCGGGCGCGTTGGTGTAGAGGCCAGGACCCTCCGAGCACGGCACCTTCGGGGCACCGGGCCCCGAGGTGACGCCGATCAGCTCCCAGCGGCCGTTCCGGCCCTTCTGGACCTGCGGCCCGCCGGAGTCCCCGAAGCACGCCATGGCCTTGGGCACGGTGGTGATGGTGCACAGCCGGGTCGGGCCCGCGTAGCCCGGCGCGCACTCGGACTCAGCGCCCCTGCGGGTGTTCAGCTCCTGCAGCCGGTCCGGGAACTTGAGCTCGGTGTCGACGGTGGTGCCGAAGCCCAGGAGCCGGGTCGGCGCGCCAGGGCGCCCTACATGCTCGGCGATCTTGATGGGGCGCTGGGCGACCGGGCGGTCCAGGCGTATCAGCGCGAGGTCGTTGTTGTTGGCGGCCTTGCCCGCGCCGTTCACATAGCCGGGGTGGACGAAGATCCGGTCGATCTTCCGGACAGTGCCGCCGGACTTGCGGTGGTCGCTGCCGACGCGCACGATGCCGTCCAGCTCCAGGCCGTCACCCTTCACGCAGTGGGCCGCCGTCAGTACCCATTGCTTGTCGATCAGCGACGCCCCGCAGGTTCCGTCGTTCAGACCGAGCGTGGGGGCCGACTCGGGGACGGTCGCCATGAACGGGTAGTGCTCGGTGGAGTCCGATCCGTTGACGATGGCTGAGGCGCTGCCGGCCATGACAGTGACGCAGGCCGCAGCTGCGAGAACGCCGACGGCAGCGGTGCGGGCGGTACGACGGCGCAGTGGCTTGAAGCTGTACACAGAGGGTTCCTTTTTGCTCAGTGGATCCGTACGCATTCAGCCTCGTTGTTTCGATGCCTGCCAAACCATCCGGGAAACAGGCCAGTCGATGGTATGGCCCTCTTCCCTTACGTACTGGGGAAAACCCGAGGCCCGGAGCGTGGCCCCGCCGACGGCTGGTCAGACCCGCCCCTGCAGCAATCGGGAAGAACCACGTCGCGTTCACGGCCGCAGTGTGATGGATACACGGGCTTCAATCGGCCAAACAATTCAACTGACCGAGCCGGCTGGGGAACCGTGCCCTCACACTGCTCCGCAAGATCCGCTGCGGCCCTGGGCCGGGACAGCTGAACCTCGATCCACCGAGTGACTGTCTGTCAGCGAGCCGGGCACAAAAGCGCGGATGCCCGCTGGCCGGGCGGCGGCGCAGCACTAGCCGGTGTGCAGCATCAGCCCGATGCCGACGACCAGCAGTCCGGCGGCCGCGATGCGCGGTGCCCCGAAGCGCTCCTTGAAGAACACGGCGCCGATCGCGGCGCCCACGATGATCGACGACTCCCGCAGCGCGGCGATCGGCGCGAGTTCCGCCTTCGTCTGCGCCCACAGCACCAGCGCGTACGCCGCCACGGACAGCGCCGCCCCGAGCAGCCCCACCGCGACGTACGGCCGCAGCGCGGCGACCGTGCGCCCGCGCCAGTGCCACACCGCGTACGCCGGGATCACCACGCCCTGGATCGCCATCAGCCAGGCGATGTACCCGAGGGACGACCCGGAGGCCCGCACCCCGAGCCCGTCGACGACCGTGTACGCCGCGATGGCCAGTCCGGTCGCCAGGGCGGCGCCGATCGCCGCCCAGTCGGGGCGGCGTCCGCGCAGGCCCCACAGGGCGACACCGGTCAGGCCGGCGCAGGACACGGCGATGCCCGCGGCCGCCCAGCCGTCGGGCACCTCGTGCGCGAAGACGGCGGCGAGCACGGTGACGACGAGCGGGGCGGTGCCGCGCGCGATCGGATAGGCCTGCCCGAAGTCGCCGAGCCGGAAGGACTTCATCAGCAGGGCGTAGTACACGACGTGGATCGCGGCCGAGACGAGCAGGTACGGCCACGCGCCGCGGGCCGGGAGCGCGGCGAACGACGCCATGGCCAGCCCGATCAGCAGGCCGCCGCCCGCGATGAGGGTGAACCCGGTCAGTTTGTCGGTGATGCGGTGGGCGATCGCGTTCCAGCTGGCGTGTGTGACCGCGGCGAGCAGGACGGCCGCGGTGACCGCCGGCGTCACGAGGTGCGCTCGCGCACGTCCACGAGGACGCCCCCGGCCTGGGCGACCAGCGCCCCGGGTGCCATGGGGAAGACGGTGTACGGGGTTCCGGCGGCCGCCCAGATGACGTCGTGGTCCAGTAGCGACCGGTCGGCGAGCACGCGGGTCCGGGTCCGGTGCCCGAAGGGCGGTACACCGCCGATGGCGTACCCGGTCGCCTCCCGCACGACGTCCGCCTTGGCCCGCGTGACCTTCTCGGCGCCGAGTTCCTCCCGGACACGCTCGACGTCCACCCTGGAGGCACCGTCCATGACCACCAGCACCGGCTCCCCGTCGGCTGCAAAAATCAGCGACTTGCAGATCTGGCTCAGCTCGCAGCCGACGGCCGCCGCGGCCTCGGCGGCGGTCCTGGTCGCCTCGGGAAACCTGCGGACCTCGGGGATCAGCTCGTCGAGCCCCAACTCACGAAGGGCGTCGGCGAAACGGGGGTGGGCTCCTGACTCGGATGTCGTCGTCATGAACGGCAGGCTAGCTGCCGGTTACGGACATCACGAAAGAATTCCCACGTGGTGGACGAGGCTGTCGAACACCGCCGAACACGGCCGAGGCCGGTGAGGGTGCGCCGTCCCCACGGCACCCTCACCGGCCGGTCCCTCCGGTGAGCTACGAGCTCACACCTGCACGAGTTCCCGCCGCTCGTCCGGGTCGGCGTGCCGCGGCTGCTCGGTGTGCAGGGCCGTGCCCTCCACGTCCACGTCGGGCAGGGCGCGCTCCAGCCAGCCGGGCAGCCACCAGGCCCGGCGGCCCAGCAGGGCCAGTACGGCCGGCACGATCGCCATGCGCACGATGAACGCGTCGAAGAACACCGCGATCGCCAGCCCGAAGCCGATCATCTTGACCATCGACTCGCTGGAGCCGATGAAGCCGGAGAAGACGGCGATCATGATGACCGCGGCGGCCGTCACCACCCGTGCGCAGTGCCGGAACCCGGTCACCACGGCCTGGCCCGGCTTCTCCCCGTGGACGTACGCCTCGCGCATGCGGGTCACGAGGAACACCTCGTAGTCCATCGCGAGACCGAAGACGACGCCCACCATGAAGATCGGCATCATCGACATCACCGGGCCGGTCTCCTCCACGTTCATCAGGCCCGACAGCCAGCCCCACTGGAAGACCGCGACCACCGCGCCGAGCGCCGCCAGCACCGACAGCAGGAAGCCGAGCGCCGCCTTGAGCGGGACCAGGACCGAGCGGAAGACCACGATCAGCAGCAGGAAGGCCAGGCCGACCACCAGCGCCAGATACGGCAGCAGCGCGTCGTTGAGCTTCTGCGAGACGTCGATGTTCATCGCCGTGGAGCCGGTGACCAGGACCTTCGCGTCGGTCTTCGCCTCGATGTCGCCGCCCGCGCCGCGGATGGCGTGCACCAGGTCCTCCGTGGCGGTGGAGGACGGCTTGGAGTCGGGGACGACGGTCACGGTCGCGGTGTCGCCGGCCTTGTTGGGCTGCGCCTCCGTCACCGTGACGACGTTCTTGAGGCCCTTGATCTCTTCCGTGACCTTGGTGAAGGACGCCTTGGGGTCGGCGCTGTCCTTGGCGTCGACCACGACCATCAGCGGGCCGTTGAAGCCGGGTCCGAAGCCCTCCGAGAGCAGGTCGTAGGCGCGGCGCTGGGTGGTGGAGACGGGCTGGGAGCCGTCGTCCGGCAGGCCCAGTTCGAGGGAGGCGGCCGGGATCGCGGCGGCGCCCAGGCCGAGCACGCCGAGCAGCAGCACGGCGACCGGGCGGCGGACGACGAAGCTCGCCCAGCGGGTGCCCATGTTGGGCCGGTCCGGCTGCCGCGCGGGGCGCCCGCGGCGGAGCAGCCCGCCCGTCGCGCCGGACGGCTTGACCTTACGGCCCGCGAAGCCCAGCAGGGCCGGGATCATCGTCAGCGCGATGAGGACGGCGATGACGACCGTGCCGGCCGCCGCCAGGCCCATCTTCGTCAGCATCGGGATGTTGACCACGGACAGGCCCACCAGGGCGATCACGACCGTCAGCCCGGCGAAGACCACCGCGGAGCCCGCGGTGCCGACGGCCCGTCCGGCCGCCTCCTCGCGCTCGCGGCCCTCGGCGAGTTCGGCGCGGTAGCGGGAGACGATGAACAGGGCGTAGTCGATGCCGACCGCGAGGCCGATCATCGTGGCCAGGATGGAGGTGGTGGAGCCCAGGTCCAGGGTGTGGGCGAGGGCGGTGATCGTCGAGACTCCGATGCCGACGCCGACGAGCGCGGTCAGCAGCGGCAGTCCGGCCGCGAGGAGCGAGCCGAAGGTGATGACGAGCACGACGGCCGCGACCGCGATGCCGATGACCTCGCTCGCGCCGGTCTGCGGCGCGGTCTGGAGGGCGTCGCCGCCGATCTCCACGGTCAGCCCGGCGTCCCGCGCCTGCTGCGCGGCCTCGTTCAGGGCGGTGCGCGAGGAGTCCTCCAGCTCCATGCCGGAGACCTTGTACCGCACCGACGCGTAGGCGATCGTGCCGTCCTGGCTGACGGCCCTTGCGGTGTAGGGGTCGGCGACGGAGGCGACCTCGGAGCCGCGGGACAGGTCCTCGACCGTCTTCTCGACGGTCGCCTTGTTCCCGGCGTCCGTCATCTTCTCGCCGCTCGGCGCCTTGAACACCACGCGGGCGGTGGCCCCGTCGGCGCTCGCCCCCGGGAAGCGCTGTTCCAGCAGGTCGAAGGCCTTCTGCGCCTCGGTGCCCGGGATGGAGAAGGAGGTGTTTCCGGCGGCCGGCGCGGAAACGGCGCCGACGCCCGCCAGGGTCAGCAGTGCCAGCCAGATCAGGGCGACGAAGTGCCGTCGCCGGAAGGCGAGGCGGCCGAGTCTGTAGAGGAACGTGGCCACGTTGACGTACTCCCGGTCATGTCGTGGGGGTGGTTGTGGGCAGGGGTGATCAGCCCGACGACGTGAGCGGTGACGTCAGAGGGTGGGCTTGCTGGGGAGAGGTGTCAGGAGGTGGGTACGCCGAGGGCGGGGAGGACCACGGCGTCGATGTACGAATGCAGGAAGGCCTGGGTCGGCGGCTGGGCCTCGATGAGCGCCCGGACGACGAAGCCGCCGGCCAGCATGTGCACCACGAAGTCCAGCGCCGGGCAGTCCGCCCGGATCTCGCCCCGGTCGACGGCGCGTTGCAGCAGTGCGCGGAACTCGGCCATCTCCGGTTCGATGAGCTGGTCCCGGAAGGCCTGTCTGAGGTCCGGGTTGGTGTGCATCGCCATGGCCAGGGCCCGCATCAGCGCGGAGTTCTGCTCCATGACGCAGTCGTCCTCGCGGGTGACGAGGGCGTGCAGGTCGGTGCGGAGCGTTCCGGTGTCGATCGTGTCGAGCCGCACCGGTTTGCCGTGCCGCATGGCCCCCACGACGAGCTCGGCCTTCCCGCCCCACTGGCGGTAGAGGGTGGCCTTGCTGGACCGGGTGCGGGCGGCGACGGCGTCCATGGTGAGGGAGTCGTAGCCGACCTCGCGGAGCAGGTCGAGCACCGCGGCGTACAGCTCCGCCTCACGCTCGGGCGTGATGCGGCTGCGGCGCCCGGTCGCGACCTCGGCCATGTCTGCCGCCTTCCCGCTTGGAACGACACCGTTTCGTACACGAAGAATGTAGCGCACCCCTCTAACGAAACGAAACCGTTTCGTACGTGTCCTGGGTCACGACTGTCGGTTCGGCATAAGTTGCTGCGGCCCATACCCGGGCAAAGCATGGGAACGTGAGCTATCTGCGCCTGCCGCACCTCAGCGGCGACCTGCTGTGCTTCGTGGCCGAGGACGACCTCTGGCTGGCGCCGCTCGACGGAGCGGGCCGTGCCTGGCGCCTCACGGTGGACCGCACGAAGGTCGGCCCTCCCCGCTTCTCCCCCGACGGGCGGCACATCGCGTACACGAGCTGGCGCAGTCTGGTGCCCGAGATCCACCTGGTCGCGGTGGACGGCGGACCGGCCCGCCAGCTGACCTACTGGGGCAGCACCGACACCCGGGTGTGCGGATGGGCGCCGCCCGACGAACACGGCGGCACCGACATCCTCGCCGTCACCTCCCACGGCGAGCCGTTCTCCTACTTCACCTGGGCCTACAAGGTCGGCACCGACGGCTCCCCCGGCCGCAAGCTGCCCTGGGGGCCGGTCTCCGACCTCCAGGTCGCCGACGTGGACGGCGGCCACAAGACCCTGCTGCTGACCGGGACGCCGCCGCACGAACCGGCCTCCTGGAAGCGGTACCGGGGCGGTGCGACGGGCCGGCTGTGGTTGCACGGGCAGCGGCTGCTCGCCGACATCGGCGGGCATCTGGCCTGCCCGATGTTCGTCGGCGGCCGGATCGCCTTCCTCTCCGACCACGAGGGCGTCGGCAACCTCTACTCCTGCGCCCCCGACGGCTCCGACCTGCGCCGGCACACGGACCACGACGCCTTCTACGCCCGGCACGCCTCCAGCGACGGCACGCGGGTGGTGTACCAGTGCGCGGGCGACCTGTGGATCGTGGACGACCTGTCCGCCGACTCGGTCCCGCGCCGGCTCGAGGTGCGGCCGAGCGGGCCGCAGGCGGGCCGCCGCCTCTACCAGGTGCCGGCCGCCCAGCACGTCGACGGCATCTCCGTCGACGAGACGGGCCGGGCCAGTGCGGTCGTCGTACGCGGCTCCCTGCACTGGCTGACCCACCGCGACGGCCCCGCCCGCACCCTCATCGACACACCCGGTGTGCGCATCCGGCTGCCGGAGATGCTCGGCGAGACCGGCCAGGTCGCCTACGTCACCGACGCGGACGGCGAGGACGCCGTCGAGATCACCCACCTCCCCCGGGCCAGCGGCACCCGCCCGCTGCGCCGGCTCGCCTCGGGCCGCCTCGGCCGCGTCCTGGAGACGGCCTCCGACCCCGCCGGCGAACGCCTGGCCCTCGCCTCCCACGACGGCCGCCTGCTGCTGCTCGACGTAAGCGATGTGAGCGACGTGAACGAGGGGGAGCCGGCGGAGGCGTCCGAGGGGGCGGAGGGGCCGGAGGCGGCCGCGGGTGCCTCGCCGAGCGGGGAGACCTCCGCCGGTCCGGATACCGCCGAGGGCCCCGCGGACGCCGGTGCGCCCGCCGCGACCGGTGCGACGGAAGGTCCGGCCGTCCCCGACGCGACGGACGGTTCGGCCGACCGTCTCACCGAGTTGGTGCGGTCCGTGAACGGGCCCGTGCGGGACCTGGCGTTCTCGCCCGACGGGGCATGGCTGACCTGGTCGCATCCCGGGGTCGGGCGTTCGCTGCGGCAGATCAGGATGGCGCGGATCCAGGACCGCCTGATCGTCGACGTCACCAACGGCCGCTTCGAGGACGAGAACCCGGTGTTCACCCGGGACGGCCGGTATCTGGCCTTCCTGTCCTGGCGCGGCTTCGACCCGGTGTACGACGTGCACACCGGCGACCTGTCCTTCCCGCTCGGCTGCAAGCCGTACCTCGTTCCGCTGTCCTCCGCGACCCCGTCCCCCTTCGCGCTGAACCCCGAGGGGCGGCCGGCGGCGGGCGGTCTGGACCCCGTCGAGGACGAGGAGACCGGCGAGTCCGGCGCGGTGACCGTGGAGGTCGAGGGCCTGGCGAACCGGGTCACCCCGTTCCCGGTCATCGCCTCCAAGTACTCGGCGCTGCACCCGGTCGCCGGCGGTGGCCTGGTCTGGCTGCGCTGGCCGATCTCCGGCGCCCTGGGCGAGACGTTCGTCAACCCGGACGACATCACCGGCCGGCCGACGCTGGAGCACTTCAACATCAGCAAGGCCAAGAAGTACGAACTCGTCGGTCACCTGGACTGGTTCGCGGTCAGCGGCGACGGCACCCGGCTGGTCGTCGTCGACGAGGGCGAGCTGCGCGCGGTGCCGTCCACGGAGATCGGCGACAGCGACACGACGACCTGGATCGACCTGCGCCGGATCCTGCACGTGGTCGACCCGGCCGCCGAGTGGCGCCAGTCGTACGAGGAGGCGGGCCGGCTGATCCGCACCTACTTCTGGGAGCCGGACATGTGCGGCATCGACTGGGACGCGGTGCTCGCGCAGTACCGCCCGCTGGTCGAACGCGTCGCGTCCCCGGACGAGTTCGCCGACCTGCTGCGCGAGGTCCTCGGCGAACTGGGCACCTCCCACGCCTACGTCTCCCCCGCCCGCCGCAACGAGGGCCCCGCGCACTACCAGCGCCTTCAGGGTCTGCTCGGCGCCAACCTGATGTGTCGTGACGGCCGTTGGGTCGTCCGGCGGATCCTGCCCGGCGACTCCTCCGACTCCAAGGCCCGCTCCCCGCTGGCCGGCGCGGGCATCCGCGAGGGCGCGGTGCTCACCCACGTCGACGGGCGCCCGGTGGATCCGGTGACGGGCCCCTACCCGCTGCTCGCGGGAACGGGCGGCACGACGGTGGAGCTGACGTTCTCCCCCGCGGAGGGCCAGGGACCGCCGCGCCGGGTCGCCGTCGTGCCGCTGGTCGACGAGCGCCCGCTGCGCTACCAGGACTGGGTGGCCAAACGCCGGGCCGTCGTACGGCAGTTGAGCGGCGGTCGATGCGGCTACCTGCACATCCCCGACATGGGCGGCTCCGGCTGGGCGCAGTTCAACCGGGACCTGCGCATGGAGGTGTCCCGGCCCGCGCTGATCGTCGACGTCCGCGGCAACGCGGGCGGTCACATCAGCGAGTTGGTCATCGAGAAGCTGACCCGCACCATCCTCGGCTGGGACCTGACCCGCAACGCCCAGCCGGTGTCGTACACCTCCGACGCGCCCCGCGGGCCCGTCGTGGCCCTCGCCGACGAGGCGACCTCGTCCGACGGCGACATGATCACGGCCGCCTTCAAACTGCTCAAGCTGGGGCCCGTGGTGGGCCAGCGCACCTGGGGCGGGGTGGTCGGCATGACCGGCCGGCACCGCCTCGGCGACGGCACGGTGATCACGGTGCCGATGAACGCGGCCTGGTTCGACGCCTACGGCTGGTCCGTCGAGAACCACGGCGTCACCCCCGACGTGGAGAGCCTGCGCACCCCCCTGGACTGGGCCGAGGGCCGGCACGTCGAGATGGACGACGCGATCGAACTGGCCCTGGAACTGCTGGCCGCCAACCCGGCGGCGATCCCGCCGGACTACCGCGACGTACCCGACCGTTCGCGGCCGAAGCTGCCTCCACGTCGCTGAGCGAAGGGACTTGAGCGGCCGGACCCGTCTCGCCGGGCTCACACGGCCGGACTTGAACGGCCGAATGCGCGGTGTCCGTCTCACGCAGCCGGACCTGCGCACTGCCGAGCGGCCGGACTTGCGCGCCGCCGAGCGGCCCGACCCCGGCACCACAGCACGGACATGGGGTGCCCCGGCATCCGGGACACCCCACACCGTCACGGCCGAGGCCGAGCGCAGCAACAACGCTGACTACGGGCCGTGGTTAGCGGTCGTAGTCCTGGTTGAGGCGGTCTTCCATCTCGTCCGGCGTGTCGTGGCCGTCCTGACGCCCGCGCTCGCGCGGCTGGGACGGGCGCTGCCCGGCCTTCTCACGGCCCTCGCCGGGGCGGCCCTCGCCGGGGCGGCCCTCGCCGGGGCGGCCCTCGCCGGGGCGCTGCCGGCCCTGCTGCTGCCGCTGCTCGGACGGGTCCTGGTACTTGTCCTTCATACCCATGCTGTTCACTCCCGTGTTGGGTGAGTGGGATCCCCAAGTGGGCTAGGGGATCGGCCTCGACCAGATTCACACGGGCGGTGACCCTGCGCATGTCGATCAGTGACGTTGCGTAGCCGGTGCGGATCGGTGCCGCTCGTCGGCCGCGCCACCCGCTCCGACCAGCCCGGTCCGCACCCCCGACAGGCGGTCCGCGAAGCGCCGTACCTCGCGCTGCCCCACGGTCCCCACGACGCCCGGCAGCCACCCGCGCACGCCCTGCATCCCGCGCAGCCACCACTGCCCGTACACATGGGCGGCGCGCCGCTCGATCCCGGCCACGATCCGGTCCACCGCCGGCCCCAGCGGATAGGTCCGGCCGGCCGGCCACGGCAGCCGCTGCCTCAACTCCCGCATGACGTCGTCCTGATCGGCCCCACGCACCATGTCGGTGTCGGTCCACGACAGGTAGGCGACGCCCACCCGCACGCCCCGGTGGCCGACTTCGGCCCGCAGGCTGTGCGCGTACGCCTCCACACCGGACTTGGAGGCGCAGTACGCCGTCATCATCGGCGCCGGGGTGATGGCGGCGAGCGAGGCGATCTGGAGCAGGTAGCCGCGGCTCGCGGTGAGCGCCGGCAGGAACGCCCTCCCGGTGACCGCCGATCCGATGAGGTTGACCTCGATCACCCGCCGCCAGGAGTCGGGGTCGGAGTCGGCGAACGGACCGCCGCTCGCCACACCCGCGTTGGCGACCACGATGTCGACCCTGCCGAACCGCTCCTCGACCTCCGCCGCGACCCGGGCCATCGCCTCGTGGTCGGTGACGTCGGCATGCCAGTGGGCGCTCTCGCCGTGCAGCCGCTTGCCGACTTGTTCGAGCAGGTCCGGCTCCAGGCCGACCAGCGCGATCTTCGCGCCCCGCGCGGACAGTTTGCGGGCGAGCAGTTCGCCGACGCCCCGCGCGGCCCCCGTGACGACCGCGACCTGCCCCTCCAGGCTCACCCTGCTCATGCACCCTCCCTGATCCGTGCCTCGTCGTGCTGCTCGTATGCGCTTCCACGGCCGGTGACCTGGCCGGGGACGTGACCGGCACCATGGCCGGTCGGCTGACCGGGTACGTGACCGGTGACGAGTTCCCGGATCTTCGCGGTGACCAGCCCAGGTGCCTCCACCGGCGCCATGTGGCCGAGCCCCGGAAGCTCGGTCAGGCCGAGGCAGTCGGGCAGCGCGGCGGCCAGCGCCCGCGCGTGCTCCGGCGGGGTCAGCCGGTCGGCCGTGCCCGCGACGACCGCCACCGGCACCCTCAACTGCCGTACGTGGTCGTCTAGATCGAGCCGGTCCAGCACCTGCGACCAGGCGTGGCGCACCCGGCGCGGACAGGCGTGCACGATCCGTGCGCACACCTCGACCATGTGCAGCGCCGAACCGGGGCCCATCGTGGCGTACTTGAGGATCCGCCGGGCGAGCGGAGTGACCGGCCCGAGCGGCGCCCGGGAGCCGAGGACGCGACGGGTCAGCCAGGTGCGCGGCCGGCCGGCCCGGATCGGTACGACGGTCGACCGGGCGACCAGCCGTGAACTGCCCGTGCTGCACAGCAGAACGGCCGCCGCGTGCTCCTGGAAGCCGGGTCGGCCGGCCGCTGCCATCACCGTCATCCCGCCCATCGAGTGTCCCGCGACCACGGCCTTCTCGCCGGGCGCGAGCGTCGCCGCGAGTACGGCTTCGAGGTCGTCGGCGAGCGCGTCGGTGCCGTATCTCCGGCTCGCCGGGCTGCGTCCGTGGCCGCGCTGGTCGTAGGCGATGACGCGGTGGTCGGCGGCCAGATCCCGGATCTGCGCGGCCCAGAAGGCGGTGGAGCAGGTCCAGCCGTGGGCGAGGACGACGGCCGGGGCAGCGGGGTCGTCCACCGGCCCGTGCACCTCGACGTGCAGCCGGGCCCCGTCGGCGGAGACGGCGGTGAGTTCGCGGGCGGGGACGGGAGGGGCGTACGGATCCGGGGCAGCGTGGTCTTCCGGACGGCCCCCGGCCGTCCGGCGGGCGGGACGGCTCACGCGTCCACCTCCACGGGCCGCCGCGCCGGGGTGCGGCCGGCCGCGCCCTGGGACCCGGGTGCCCGGAGGACCTGGTACTCCGCGAGATCCACCCGCCGTGTGGCCTGCCGGAACTCGGTGGTCGTACCGGGCCAGACGGTGGTGTTGCGGCCGCCCGCGTCGAGGTACCAGCTGGTGCAGCCGCCGGTGTTCCACACCGTGCGCTTCATGCGCTCCTGCACCTTGCGGTTCCAGGCGTTCACGGCGCTGGGCCGGGCGTCGAGGGCGACCCGGCCGCCGAGGACGCGCAGTTGGCGCAGGTAGTCGGCCAGGTAGTTCAGCTGGGACTCGATCATCAGGATCATCGAGGAGTTCCCGAGGCCGGTGTTGGGGCCGATGATCGTCATCCAGTTCGGGAAGCCGGCCGCGGACGCCCCGCGCAGCGCGGCCATGCCGTCCTTCCAGCTCTCGGCGAGCGTACGGCCGTCCGCGCCGACGACCCGCTCGGCGATCGGCATGTCGGTCACGTGGAAGCCGGTGCCGAAGACGATCGCGTCCACCTCGGCCTCGGTGCCGTCGGCGGCGACGACGGTCGACCCGCGGACCTCGCTCAGTCCGCTGGCGACGACGTCCACGTTGTCCTGCGCGAGTGCCGGATAGTACGTGCTGGACAGCAGTATCCGCTTGCAGCCGATGCGGTAGTCGGGGGTGAGCTTGGCCCGCAGGTCCGGGTCCTTGATGGCGCGGGACATGTTGAGCCGGGCCAGCCGCTCCACGAAACCGAGTTGGCCCGGATGCCTGGTGAACGCCTGGACCTGCAACTCCCGGATGCCCCACAGCAGTCCACGGCGCAGTTGCGCGGTCAGTGGCAGCGCGCGGTGCATCCGGCGCTCGACGCCGCTGATCTCGCGGTCGACGCGGGGCATCACCCACGGCGGGGTGCGCTGGAAGAGGGTGAGCCGGGCGACCTCGGGCTGGATGGACGGCACGATCTGGATGGCGGAGGCTCCGGTGCCGACCACGGCGACCCGCTTGCCCGCGAGGTCGTGGTCGTGGTCCCAGCGGGCGGAGTGGAAGACCTTGCCGGGGAAGGAGTCGAGCCCCGGTATGTCCGGGACCTTCGGTTCGGACAGCGGACCGGTCGCGCCGACCACGACGTCGGCCGACAGGTTCCCGCTCGTGGTCTCGATGTCCCAGCGCAGCTTCTCGGCGTCCCAGGTCATCCTCGTGACCTCGGAGTGGAGGCGCAGGTGCGGGCGGAGGCCGAAGACGTCCGTGACGTGTTCCAGGTAGGCGCGGATGTGCTCCTGCCCGGAGAAGGTGCGCGGCCAGTCGGGGTTGGGCGCGAACGAGAACGAGTACAGGTGCGAGGGCACGTCGCAGGCGCATCCCGGATAGCTGTTGTCTCGCCAGGTGCCGCCGACGCCGCCGGCCCGCTCCAGCACGACGAAGTCGGTGATCCCCTCCCGGCGCAGCCGCACGGCGGCGCCCAGTCCGCCGAAGCCGGACCCGATCACCGCCACCCGCACATGCCGGTCCTCGTGCTCGTGCTCGTGTTCGTGCTCGGCCATTGAGCGCCCCTCCCATGACTCGCGTTACAGCGACCCGCGTGCAGCCTTCAGCGACTCTGCCAGTGAACACTGGCGCAATGGGGAGAGTAGAGGAGGTCCGTACCGACCGGTAGGGGGCGGCAGAGGAAAAGTTACCGCCGGTACAACATAGGCTGCTGCCGTGGCAGGAGAAGGTGGAGCACGCGGCGGCCGACGCGAGTACCGCATGGAGGAGCTGGCCCGGCTGGCCGGTATCACCGTGCGCACCCTGCGCTTCTACCGCGAGCGCAAACTGATCCCGCCGCCGCGCCGCGAGGGCCGTATCGCCTGGTACGACGACCACCACCTGGCGCGCCTGCGTACGATCTCGGCGCTGCTGGAACGCGGTCACACCCTCAACGGCATCGCCGAACTGGCTGAGGCCTTCGACCACGGCCGCGACGTCGGCGATCTGCTGGGCCTCGGCGCCCCCACCGAGGAGACCCCGGTCCGCCTGACCCCCGAGGAACTCGCCGACCACTTCGCGGGCGAGGTCACCGCCGAGAACCTGGCCGCCGCCATGGAACTCGGCTACCTGGGCACCGACGGCGACGAGCTCGTCCACATCAGCCGCCGGCTGCTGGACGTCTCCGCCGCCCTGGTCCGCGAGGGCATCCCCCTCGCCGAAGTCCTCGAAGCCGGCCGCCGCGTCCGCGAACACGCCGACGCCCTCGCCGAGCTCTTCACCGCCCTGATCCTGCGTCACGGTCCCGAGGACGACCTGAAGCGGCTGCGGCCGCTGGCCAAGAGCGTGGTGGAGGCGGAAGTGTCGATGGCCCTGGACCGGCGGCTGCGCAAACAGCCGTAGTGACGGCTAGAGGTCGTACACGACCGTCACCGGGGCGTGGTCCGACCAGCGCTCGGCGTGCGTGGCCGCCCGCTCGACGTACCCCTTGACGGCCTTGGCGGCGAGCCCGGGCGTGGCCACCTGGAGGTCGATGCGCCATCCCGTGTCGTTGTCGAAGGCCCGCCCCCGGTAGGACCACCAGGTGTACGGCCCCTCGCCGTCCGGGTGCAGTTCGCGCACGACGTCGGCGTACCCGCCGGTCTCGGGGGCGAAGACCGTGCTCAGCCACTCCCGCTCCTCCGGGAGGAAGCCGGAGTTCTTGGTGTTGCCGCGCCAGTTCTTGAGGTCGGCCTGCCGGTGGGCGATGTTCCAGTCGCCGCAGACGAGCACCTCGCGGCCGTCGGCGGCGGCCCGCTCCCGCAACTCCTTGAGATGGGCGAGGAACTCGTCCATGAACCGGACCTTCTCGTCCTGCCGCTCGGTGCCGACCTCGCCGGAGGGCAGGTAGAGGCTGGCGACCGTGACGCCGGGCAGGTCGGCCTCGACGTAGCGCCCGCTGCCGTCGAACTCTGCCGATCCGAACCCGATCCGGACCCGGTCGGGTTCGCGGCGGGTGTAGAGGGAGACGCCCGCGCGGCCCTTGGCGGCGGCCGGCGCGTGCACGACGTGCCAGCCGTCCGGCGTGCGGACGTGCTCCGCCAACTGGTGCGGCTCGGCGCGCACCTCCTGGAGGCACAGCACGTCGGCCCCGGTCCCCGCGAGCCACTCCACGAAGCCCTTCTTGGCGGCGGCGCGCAATCCATTCACATTGACGGAGGTCACAGTCAGCAAAACGCTCTCCTTGCCTTCACCGACGACCCCCTCCAGACGCGTTGACGGAGGTCACAGTCAGCACCCGGGCACCCTACCGGCACACTGGACGAGGTCTTCCCGGAGGCCACCTGTCCCGACATCCGCATCGACAGACGGTTCCCACATGAACATCCGCCCCGTGCCCTTCGACCACCCCGACGCCGTCAAGCTGAACGACGAGGTACAGGCCGAGTACCACGTCCGCTACGGCGACGGTGGCGACGCCACGCCCCTCGACCCGGTCGACTTCCGGCCGCCGAACGGCGCGTACCTGATCGCCTACGACGAGGACGGCACCCCCGTCGCCACGGGCGGCTGGCGCAGCCGGGACAAGAACACCGAGGGCAACGAGGACGGCGACGCCGAACTCAAGCGGATGTACGTGATCGAGTCGATGCGCGGCCGCGGTCTGGCCCGCCGCATCCTCGCCGCCCTGGAGGACGACGCCCGCGCCGCCGGGCGCCTCCGCATGGTCCTGGAGACCGGCGACCAACAGCCGGAGGCCGTCGCCCTGTACGCCTCCACCGGCTACGAGCCGTGCACGAAGTTCGGCTACTACCGCGAGTACGAGTCGAGCATCTGCCTGGCGAAGCCGCTCCAGTCCTGACGCGAGGCCCCTCCCGCCACGGCGCGGCGGAAGGGGCTCTCGGTTCGCCCTACCAGCTCTAGTGGATGACGTTGCGCAGGGTGGTGGGCGCGGCGCCCACCGCCTGCGACGTACGCCTCACGAAAGCGGGACCGATGTTTCTGTGAGCCCCGCGTGACACGTCAAAGCCCCGGTCGGTTTCCCGACCGGGGCTTTGAGCTGCGTGGACCTGAGGGGATTTGAACCCCTGGCCCCCTCGATGCGAACGAGGTGCGCTACCGGACTGCGCCACAGGCCCTTGCAACGAGTGAAACTCTAGCATCCTCGCTGGGGTGGTTGGTAATCCGTTCCCTGGCTGGTCAGGGGCGGGAGTCACTCGTTGGCCGCGCGGCGGCGGTCGCCGTCCTCGTACTGGTCGAAGAGGGGGGTGCGGCCGCGCTCGCGGGAGCGGCGGGCCGAGGCGGCGCGGCGGGCGTCGGTGCGGCCGTCGGCGGCGGACCTGTCCTCGGCGTGCGGCGGAGGCTCGGGCGCGGCCGGGGCCGCCTCCTCCTGCTCCGGCACCGCGGCGGACGACCGCGCCGAGCTCCAGGCGTCCGGAGCACCGAGGTCCACGTCGGAGGTGGCCCGCGGGGCGACCGGGGCGGTGACGTAGGTGGGCAGCGGCACCGGAACCGGGTCCCAGCTGTCGCCCTGGCCGGGGCGGCGCTGGCGCTCGCGCTGCTGGTCGAGCCACTCGGCGTGGTCGGTCTGCTCGACCAGGGCGCGCCGGTCGGCGGCGAGGGAGGAAAGGCCCGGGTCCGTCTCCGGTTCAGGCCCCGCCTCCGGTTCGTCCGCGGCGGGGTCCAGGGGCGTGCGCCGACGCGGCTGGCGACGGCTCTCACGCAGCCGCTGCGCGGCGACCTCGGCGCGGCGGCGGTCCATCTGGTAGGCGAAGCGGCGCCGCTCCTGGGAGCGCAGGTACGCGATGTACGCGCTGAGCATCACGGCGGGCACTCCGGGCGCCCACAGGAAGGTGAGCCCGCCGACCGCGGCGACGATCGCGCCGAGGGTGAAGGCGAGGAAGAGGAGGACGGTGGTGCGTCTGCGGCGTGCGAGGACCTTCGTGCGCCGGGCACGCGCCGCGGACACCTCCGCGCGGGGCGTGCGCCGGGCCGCGGTGACCCGCGGACGCGCGGACGCGTCGGCGGGCGGGGCCGCCGACGGGGACGCGGCCCGGGCGGCCGGCTTGCCGGTCCGGTCGCGCTCGTCGTGGCCGCGGACCGGCTCCCGTTCCTCCCGTGCCGGCGGCTGCTGCCGCTCCGGCGACCGGCCCGGGGGCATGGCGAAGGCCCGGACGTCCACCGAGTCGGTGACGGCGTCCGGCTCCCCGTCGGCGGGCTCCCCCTCCTCGGCGGAGCGCGCCCTGAGGTCCTTGGCGTACCGGCGCTCCATCCCCGCCCGTCCGGACAGGAACCGGATGGCGGTGCTGAAGCGTTCCGTCGGACGGGCCTCGTTCAGCTCGTCCTGCCTACGGAGCCACATCGGCACCAAGTAGGCGGCCCAGGCCCCGACGATGACTGCGTAGATGAGGCCGCTGCTGCTCACGCCTCACACGGTAGAGGGGTTTGCATGAGGCCATCTGCCAATTGCGCCGGTGTGTCGCACGATCTGGCTGATATTTCGAACTTTTTTTGCGATCGATGTGATCAGCAGGACGTCAAGGACGCGAATTCAATGCCACCCGGACGATCGCGAGCGGGTCCGGTTCGGATCGCAGGTCGATCAATTTCGAACATTCATTCAATTTCCGGGTGAGGCGGGATTCTCCTTCGGCGTCCTCAGGGCCCGGGTTCGGCGCCAGCGGTTCAGCAGCCCCTCGGGCACCTCTTCCGCGGTGAGCGCGAACACCATGTGGTCGCGCCACGCGCCGTCGATGTGGAGATAACGGGGCCGCAGACCCTCCTCGCGGAATCCGAGTTTCTCCACCACCCGCCGGCTCGGCCCGTTCTCGGGCCGAATGCAGACCTCGATGCGGTGCAGTCCGACGGTGCGGAAACAGTGGTCCACGACCATCGCCACGGCCGTCGGCATCACCCCGCGGCCGGCCACCGACTCGTCGACCCAGTAGCCGACGTGACCCGAGCACATCGAGCCCCAGGTGATCCCGGCGACGGTCAACTGCCCGACCAGCCGCCCCTGGTACTCGATGACGAACGGCAGCATGCGGCCCGCGTGCGCCTCGGACCTGAGGTGGCGCACCATCTGCCGGTAGGTCGGCCGGTGCGTGATGGGCCCGCCGGGCGTGGGCGGCGGAATCGTCGCCTCCCAGGGCCTGAGCCAGTCCCGGTTGCGCCGGTTCACCTCGCGCCAGGCCCGCTGGTCGCGCAGCTTTATCGGCCGGAGGACGACATCGCCCTCCGCGAGCACGACGGGCCAGGATGGGCTGTTCAGCTCGCACCCCCACTACCGGCACCGGGTCTGACGTGGTCGCCGCCGCGCAGCTGGTCGACGGCGTGCTTCAGCACGGGCTCCAGAACGGCCAGTCCGTCCTTCACCCCGCCCGTGGAGCCCGGAAGGTTGACGATCAGCGTCCCTCCGGCCACTCCGGCCAGCCCTCGGGACAGCGCCGCGGTCGGCACCTTCCGCATGCCGAACGCCCGGATGGCCTCCGCGATTCCCGGCACCTCGGCCTCGATCACCCGGCGGGTCGCCTCGGGCGTGCGGTCGGTGGGCGAGACGCCCGTGCCGCCGGTGGTGACGACGGCGTCGTACCCGGCCTCGACGGCGGCGCGCAGCGCGGCCTCCACCGGGTCTCCGTCCGGTACGACCTGCGGCCCGTCGACGGCGAAGCCGAGGCGCCGGAGGCCGTCGGCGACCAGCGGACCGCCCGTGTCCTCGTAGACCCCGGCGGCGGCCCGGTTGGAGGCCGTGACCACCAGAGCGCTGTACGGCGCGCGCAGTGCGTCTCCGGCCGATGCGTCCAGTGTCATGCCCGGCTCCAGTCGCCCGACTTGCCGCCCGTCTTCTCCTCCACGCGCACGTCCGTGATGACCGCTCCCTTGTCGACGGCCTTGACCATGTCGATCACGGTGAGCGCGGCGACGGACACCGCGGTGAGCGCCTCCATCTCGACGCCCGTGCGGTCCGTGGTCTTCACCGTGGCCTCGATCTCCACGGCGTCGTCCGCGACCGACAGTTCCAGTCTCACACCCGACACCGACAGCGGGTGGCACAGCGGGATGAGGTCCGGTGTGCGCTTGGCGCCCATGATCCCGGCGATCCGCGCGGTGGCGAGGGCGTCGCCCTTGGGCACCCCCTCGCCGCGCAGCAGCTCGACCACGCGGGGCGAGACGAGGACGCGACCGCTGGCGCGGGCGGTGCGCGCGGTCACGTCCTTGCCGGAGACGTCGACCATGCGGGCGGCGCCCGCGTCGTCGATGTGCGTCAGCCGGTCCGGCGCTGGAGGTCCGGGGGTCTCCCCCCGGGAAGGCACAGTCATGATCGTGTGGGGCTCCCGGTCCGGGCCCGTCGCCGTGCGGCGCACGGGCCTGTTGTGCGCGACACGGTACCGCCACCCCGGACGGCTCAGCCGAGCAGGACCACCTCGACCTCGGCACCGGGCTCGACGGACTCGGCGTCCTCGGGGACGACGATGAGCGCGTCGGCCAGCGCGAGGGCCGCGATCAGATGGGATCCGGCGCCGCCCACGGGCCTGACCTCGCCGTCGGCGTACACCCCGCGCAGGAACTGCCTGCGTCCCTTCGGCGAACTCAGCGCCCGGTCCGCGGCCAGCGTCGCGCGCACGGTCGACCGGTGGACGTCCTGAAGGCCCATCAGGGTGCGGATGGCGGGGCGGACGAACAGCTCGAAGGAGACGTACGACGACACCGGGTTGCCGGGCAGGGCCAGCAGCGGCACGTGGTCGGCACCGACGGTCCCGAAGCCCTGCGGCTTGCCGGGCTGCATGGCGAGCTTGCGGAACTCCACGCCGCCACCCGGCTCGTCCTCGTCGCCGACGTCGGACAGTGCCTCCTTGACCACGTCGTACGCCCCCACGCTCACCCCGCCGGTGGTGACCAGCAGGTCGGCGCGGACGAGCTGGTCCTCGATGGTGGACCGCAGGGTGTCGGCGTCGTCGGCGACGGCGCCCACCCGGTAGGCGATGGCGCCCGCGTCCCGGGCGGCCGCGGTCAGGGCGAAGCTGTTGGAGTCGTAGATCTGGCCGTCGCCGAGCTGCTCGTCGGGCTGGACGAGTTCGCTGCCGGTGGACATCACCACCACGCGCGGGCGCGGACGCACCAGGACCGTGCCGCGGCCGATCGCGGCGAGCAGCGCGATCTGCGGCGGCCCGAGGACCGTACCGGCCCGCAGGGCTCGCTCGCCCGCCTCCACATCGCTGCCCTTCGCGCGCACGTGCGCGCGTGCCTCAGCCGGCCGGTACACGCGTACGTGCCCGTCGGCGCCCTCGGGGGCAAGGCTCCGGGCGCGCATCGCGCTCACCGGGCCCTCGCCGAGCCCGCCGTCGGTCCACTCGACGGGGACGACCGCCTCGGCGCCGGGCGGCAGCGGGGCACCGGTCATGATCCGCGCCGCTTGTCCCGGCCCCACCCGGAGCAGGCCGGCCGCGCCCGCCGCGACGTCCCCGACGACCTCCAGGACGGCCGGGAACTCCTCGCTCGCGCCCGAGACGTCCGTGACCCGTACCGCGTAGCCGTCCATGGAGCTGTTGTCGAACGGCGGCAGCGAGAGCGGCACCGTGACGTCGTCCACCAGGACACAGCCCTGGGCATCGAGCAGTTGCAGCTCGATGGGTTCCAGGGGGCGGACGGTGGTGAGGATGTCCTCCAGGTGCTCGTCCACCGACCACAGGTGGTCCGGGCCGGCGGTGCAGGGCTCGGCGCTGCTCAACGTCGTTACATCTCCTCGACTACGTACCGCTGAAGCCAGGCCCTGAAGTCCGGGCCCAGGTCCTCACGTTCGCACGCGAGTCTGACAATGGCACGCAGATAGTCGCCACGGTCCCCGGTGTCGTAGCGGCGGCCCTTGAAGACGACGCCGTGCACCGGGCCGCCGGCCCGCTGCTCGTCGGTGGTCGCCGACGCGTGCGCCTCGGCCAGGTGCTGAAGGGCGTCGGTGAGCTGGATCTCACCGCCGCGGCCGGGCTCGGTCTTGCGGAGTATGTCGAAGATGTGCGGGTCGAGGACGTAACGGCCGATGATCGCGTAGTTGGAGGGGGCCTGCGCCGCGTCCGGCTTCTCGACCAGGCCGGTCACCCGGACGACGTCGCCGTCCTCGGTGGCCTCCACGGCCGCGCAGCCGTAGAGGTGGATCTGCTCGGGCGCGACCGCCATGAGGGCGATCACACTGCCGCCGTAGGTCTCCTGGACCTCGATCATCCGCTGGAGCAGCGGGTCGCGCGGGTCGATCAGGTCGTCGCCGAGCAGGACGGCGAAGGGCTCGCTGCCCACGTGCGGGGCCGCGCACAGCACGGCGTGACCCAGGCCCTTGGGGTCGCCCTGGCGGACGTAGTGGATCGACGCGAGGTCGCTGGACTCCTGCACCTTGGCGAGCCGCTCGCCGTCGCCCTTCTTCTCCAGGGCGGACTCCAGCTCGTAGTTGCGGTCGAAGTGGTCCTCCAGCGGCCGCTTGTTCCGGCCGGTCACCATGAGGACGTCGTCGAGGCCCGCGGAGACGGCCTCCTCGACCACGTACTGGATCGCCGGCTTGTCGACGACCGGCAGCATCTCCTTGGGAGTGGCCTTGGTGGCCGGCAGGAACCGGGTACCAAGACCTGCCGCGGGAATGACAGCCTTGCTGATCCTGGGGTGCGCCTGTGTCATGGCCGCAACCCTATCCGCTGCCTTTGCGCGGAATCTGCCTCTCCGGTTAATTGACTCTCATATGAGCAGACATACCGGCATAAGGAAGGGTACGGAAGGACCAGTGAGCCACAACGGACACGACGCCGAGCCTGCCAAGCGCACCTTGCGGCGAGAAATCCTCACGGTGAGGAAGACATTGACCGTGGATGAAGTGCGGGAGGCGGCGCACGCGCTGGCGGAGCGCGCCCTGGAGCTGCCCGAGCTGACGCGGGCGCGCACGATCGCCGCGTACGTCTCCGTGGGCACCGAACCGGGAACACCGCCGCTCCTCGACGCGCTGCGCGCGCGGGGCGCGCGTGTGCTGCTGCCCGCGCTGCTGCCGGACAACGACCTGGACTGGGGCGCGTACACCGGGGAGGGTTCCCTCACGCGCGTGCAGCACGGCGGGAGGATGGCGCTGTTCGAGCCGGCCGGGGAGCGTCTCGGCCCGGACGCCGTGGCGACGGCCGACGTGGTCCTGCTGCCCGGTCTCGCCGTCGACGCGCGCGGGATGCGCCTGGGCCGCGGCGGAGGGTCCTACGACCGTGTCCTGGCCCGCCTGGAGGCGGCGCGGGCGCATCCCGCCCTCGTGGTCCTGCTGTACGACACGGAGGTCGTCGAGCACCTCCCCGAGGAACCCCACGACCGGCCGGTGCAGGCCGTGGTGACACCTTCGGGGGTACGCCGCTTCACCTGACGCGCACGGCTTCCGGCACGGCCGGTACCGCTTCGGCCGCCGGCACGGCTCGGGCACGGCGAAGGCCCTCCACGCGCGCGTGGAGGGCCTTCGCCGCCGTTGTGGCCTCAGCGGCTCACGGCTTGAGCACCAGTGTGTCGCTCGTGCTCTGGTCGACCGCGTTCGGCGAGAAGGACCACGAGAGAAGCTCACCCTTGGCCCACTTGCCCGTCTGGTCGGTGTAGTGGGCGCTGAAGGCGTGCCCGGAGGCGCCGGTGAGGTTGATCCACTTGGACTTGTCGAGGTCGTCGAGGTTGACCACCATCCGCATGGACGGCACCCACACCACGCCGTAGCCGCCGGCGGCGTTCCAGCCGGAGGCGTTGACCGCGGCCTCGCCTCCGCTCAGCTTCCAGGGCCCGCGGTTGAGGACGTACTTCAGGACGCCGGGTCCCTCGGTGCCCAGGGTCTGGTTCTTCAGGAACAGGCGGTGCAGCCGGCCCCAGCTCCAGGTGTCGATGTCCTTGCCGAGCTTGGCGGTCAGCTCCCAGCGGGCGTCGATCATGGCGCGCTTGAACAGCTCGTCGCGGTTGTCCGCCTTGGGGCGGGTGCCCGACGCCGGAGTCTTCCACCAGTCGCTGTCCGGGCTCTCGACGAGCCCCCGGACCACCTCGAACCAGCGGTCGCCGCCGTCCGGCTGCGCCTGGTCGGCGTCGCGCTGACCGCACTCGCGGACCTTCTGGTTCTCGTCGGCCGGGCCCGTGTTGCCGGTCGGCTCCACCCACAGGCACTGGCCCTTGACCCGCAGCTCCTTGGGCAGCTTGTTGCCGAAGGCCAGCTTGAGGATGTTGCGCCAGACGGCGTTGAAGTACGCGGCGGCGGCCGAGTCGGCGTCCTGCGTGCGGCCCCAGCCCTCCAGCAGCTTCTGCGCCTCGCGGACGTCCTTGTCGCCGATGTCGATGTTCAGCAGCTTGGGCACCAGCAGGTTGGCGATCGCGCTGCTGTTGTCCATCTGCATCTGGCGCATGTCGTCGGTGGAGATCTTGCCGCCGCCGTCGATCTTCTTCTGGATCAGGTCGGTGATCCGCCGGCTGCGGGTGCCGTAGCCCCAGTCCGTGGTGAGCGTGTACGGGTAGGACTTGGGGTCGACGACGGCCTGGTTGGCGGTGACGATGTAGCCGCGCTCGGGGTTGTACTCGTAGGGCAGTTCCTGCGGCTTGATGTAGCCGGTCCAGTCGTAGCCGGAGTCCCAGCCCGGCGACGGGACGGAGCCGTCGTCGTTCTTCGCGCGCGTGGGGATGCGGCCGGGCAGCGTGTAGCCGATGTTGCCCTTGGTGTCGGCGTAGATCAGGTTCTGCGAGGGCACGTCGAACAGCTCCGCGGCCGACCGGAAGGACTTCCAGTCCTTCGCGCCGTTCATGGCGAAGACGGCGTCCATGCTGGTGCCCGGCTCCAGCGCGGTCCACTTCAGGGCGATCGCGTAACCGTCGCCGCGGTCGGGCGCCGCGGTGTTGACCGCCGCCTTCTTGCCGACCGCCATCAGCTCGTCGGAGCGGTCGGACAGCAGGGGCATTCCGTCGCTGGTCTCGCGCACGACGATCGTCTTGGACTGGCCGCCGGCGACCTTGATGGTCTCCTCACGGGTCCGGAACGGCACCGTCTTGTTGTCGCGCAGGTAGCCGTCGCCGCTGAGCTTCTCCAGGTAAAGGTCGGTGACGTCGACACCGGAGTTGGTCATGCCCCAGGCGATGTCCTGGTTGTGGCCGATGATCACACCGGGCATGCCCGCGAAGGTGTAGCCGGTGACGTCGTACGGGCACGCCTTGGAAAGCTCGCGGCAGTGCAGGCCCATCTGGTACCAGACCGAGGGCAGCGAGGCCGACAGGTGCGGGTCGTTGGCGAGCAGCGGCTTGCCGGTGATCGTGTACCGCCCGGAGACGACCCAGGAGTTGGAGCCGATGCCGTTGCCGTTGACGCCGACGGCCGTCGGAAGGCCGTCCAGGACGTCGTGGAGGCCCATCAGCTGGCTCTGCACACCGGAGGTGCCGCTCGCGTCCGTCGCGGTGCCGGTGACGCCGCCCGTGCCCGTGGAGTCGGCCGAACCGGGCGTACCGGTGCCGGTCGAGGTGCCGCCGCTCGTGCCCGTCGTGCCGCCGCTCGCTTCGAACGCCTGGGTGAGCGTGCTGTACTGGCCCTCGCTGACAATCGGCTTGTTCCGGCTGTACGGGTAGTCCGGGTAGAGGTCCTTGATCTGCTTCGGGCCGAGGCGGCTGGTCATCAGGGCCCGGTCGATCTCGTCCTGCATGTTGCCGCGCAGGTCCCAGGCCATCGCCTTCAGCCAGGCGATGGAGTCGACCGGAGACCACTGCCCGGGCTTGTAGTCGTTGGCGAAGCCCAGGGCCGCGTACTCCAGGGAGATGTCCTTGGCTTCCCGTCCCTTGAGGTAGGCGTTGACTCCCTGGGAGTACGCCTGGAGGTACTTCTTGGTGGAGGCCGACAGCGTCTTGTCGTACTCCTGCCGGGCGACCCGGTCCCAGCCCAGAGTGCGCAGGAACTCGTCGTTCTTGATCTGGCCCTTGCCGAACATCTCCGACAGGCGCCCGGAGGTCATGTGCCGACGCACGTCCATCTCGTAGAACCGGTCCTGCGCCTGGACGAAGCCCTGCGCCATGAACAGGTCCTCCGAACTGGAGGCGTAGATCTGCGGAATGCCGTTTCCGTCCCGTTTGACGTCGACGGGTCCCGACAGGCCCTGCAGCGTGATGGTGCCCTTGGTCTGCGGGAAGGAGGCGCGCACGGTGCTGACGGACCAGTAGGCGCCGTAGGCGGTGCCTCCGACGAGGGCCAGGACCAGGACAAGCGCGACCAAGCGGGCTTTCCGCCCCTTCTTCCTGCCGGACTTGCCGGCCTTGTCACCCGTTGAGGCGGTGGTGTTCGGGGGCATCGCTGTCCTTGCTGTCCTAACGCGAGCGGCAGGTCGGGCTGTGACTTCGAATGAGCGCTGGAGCAACCATAGGCGCAGGGCCCGGTAGCACTTGACGCGGAGTCGGGTCCAGCCGCGGCGAGACGTCTCCATCTCGTCACGGGACGCGTCAAGAAAGCGTCAAGAGTTAGGTAAGGTAACGAAGTAAACCGGGAACTCGCGGAAGGAACCGCTGCTGACTGTTCACCACCTCAACCAGCTCCTGCTCGCCTGCTCGGTCGTCCTGCTCGTCGCGGTCGCCGCGGTCCGGATCTCCTCGCGCAGCGGGCTCCCCAGCCTGCTCGTCTACCTGGGGATCGGCGTCGTCATGGGCTCGGACGGCCTCGGCGGCATCCACTTCACCAACGCCGAACTGACCCAGGTCATCGGCTACGCGGCCCTCGTCGTGATCCTCGCCGAGGGCGGTCTCGGCACGAAGTGGAAGGAGATCAAGCCGGTCCTTCCATCCGCCACCGCCCTGGCGGTGGTCGGCGTCGCCGTGAGCGTCGGCGTCACCGCGGCCGCGGCCCACTACCTCAGCGGCCTGGGGTGGCGTCAGTCGCTGATCATCGGCGCGGTGGTGTCCTCCACGGACGCGGCGGCCGTCTTCTCGGTGCTGCGCAAGATCCCCCTGCCCGCGCGCGTGACGGGCACGCTGGAGGCCGAGTCCGGCTTCAACGACGCCCCGGTGGTCATCCTGGTCGTCGCCTTCTCCACCGCGGGACCGATCGAGCACTGGTACGTCCTGGTGGGCGAGATAGCCCTGGAGCTGGCCATCGGCGCGGCCATCGGCCTGGCGGTGGGCTGGCTCGGTTCCTGGGGTCTGCGGCATGTGGCGCTGCCCGCCTCCGGCCTCTACCCGATCGCCGTCATGGCGATCGCGGTCACGGCGTACGCCGCCGGCGCGCTGGCCCACGGCAGCGGCTTCCTCGCCGTCTACCTCGCGTCGATGGTGCTCGGCAACGCCAAGCTGCCGCACTGGCCCGCCACCCGCGGCTTCGCCGAAGGACTCGGCTGGATCGCCCAGATCGGCATGTTCGTCATGCTCGGTCTGCTGGTCACCCCGCACGAGCTGCTCGACGACGTCTGGCCCGCCCTCGTCATCGGCCTGGTGCTGACCATGGTCGCGCGCCCGCTGGGCGTGGTGGCCAGCCTGCTGCCGTTCCGGGTGCCGTGGCAGGAGCAGGCCCTGATGTCCTGGGCCGGACTGCGCGGCGCCGTGCCCGTCATCCTGGCGACGATCCCCATGGTGAACGGGGTCGACGCCACCCACCGCATCTTCAACATCGTCTTCGTCCTGGTCGTCGTCTACACCCTCGTGCAGGGGCCGACCCTGCCCTGGCTCGCCCGCAAGCTGCGGCTGGGCTCCGGCGAGGAGGCCGCCGACCTCGGCATCGAGTCGGCGCCCCTGGAGCGGCTGCGCGGCCACCTGCTGTCCGTCGCCATCCCCGCCGGGTCCCGGATGCACGGCGTCGAGATCAACGAGCTGCGGCTGCCGTCCGGGTCCGCGGTCACCCTGGTCGTCCGCGAGGGCAAGTCGTTCGTACCGCTGCCGACCACCACCCTGCGGCGCGGCGACGAACTCCTCGTGGTCGCCACCGACCCGGTCCGGGAGGCGGCCGAACAGCGCCTGCGCGCGGTCGGCAAGGGCGGCAAGCTGGCCGGATGGCTGGGCGCCGGCGGAGCGGGGGCGGGCAGCCGAGGCTGAAGGGGTGTTCCCCGCGCCCCTGTACGATGAGGACGCACCCTGATCGAACCAACTCTGCCTGACGCAGAGCTGGCGCGACCGTATGGCGGCCGGGTAGTCCCCCGCAGTGGGCGCCGGTATCTACCGCAGTTTGCGCAAGAGGACAGCTCTCGGCGCGCCCGCACGCCCGGGCCCGCGCTACCAGGCGGCAGAAAGGCACGGCCGTGGGATCCACGGTCACCAACACCGAACCGGCGTCGACCGCGACGGCATCCTCCCGCCCTGGATACGGGCAGTTGCTGCGCACCCGCGGCGCCTGGACGTTCCTGCTCCCCGGTTTCGCCGCGCGCCAGCCGTTCGCGATGCTCACCATCTCCATCGTGCTGCTGGTGCAGCACACCACCGGCTCCTTCGGGGCGGCCGGCGCCACCGCGGCCGTCACCGGCGTCTCCATGGCGCTGTTCGCGCCCTACAGCGGACGCCTCGCCGACCGCTACGGGCAGCGCGCGGTACTGGTCCCCGGCGTTCTGGCGCACACCCTCGCGGGACTGACGCTGACCGCGCTCGCCCTGGCGCACGCCCCCCTGTGGGCGCTGTTCGCGGCGGCCGTGCCGACCGGCGCCTCAGTGCCACAGGTCGGTCCGATGGTGCGCGCCCGCTGGGGCGTCACGCTCAAGGACTCGCCGCTGATGACCACCGCGGCCGCCTTCGAGTCCGTCACCGACGAGCTGACGTTCGTCCTCGGCCCCCTCCTGGCGACCGCCCTGTGCACCACCGTGGCCCCGGCCGCCGGGCTGGTCACGGAGGCCGCGCTGACCCTGGTCGGCGGTCTGCTGTTCGCCGCGCAGAAGCGCACCCAGCCGTCCGTCACCGGCGATGGGCACGCGCGCGTGGAGCACACCTCCGCCCTGCGCGTCCCCGGGGTGCGGGTGCTGATCGCGACCTTCCTCGGCATCGGCTCGGTCTTCGGCGGCATGCAGGTCTCGCTGGCCGCGTTCACCGAGTCGATCGGCGAGCCCGGCCTCAACGGCGTGCTGTACGGAACCTTCGCCGCGGGCAACATGCTCTCCGGCGTCGTCTGCGGCGCCATCGCCTGGAAGGCCGCCCCGCAGCACCGTCTCCTCGTCGGCTACACCGCCCTGGCGCTGGCCGCGTCCGCGCTGTGGACCGCGCACTCGGTGCCGCTCCTGGCGGCACTCGGCCTCCTGGTCGGCATGTGCATCGCACCCACTCTGATCACCGGCTACACCCTGGTGGAGAGCCTGGTCCCGGCCGGCGCCCGCACCGAGGCGTTCACCTGGCTCACGGGCGCGGTCGCACTCGGCCAGGCGGCGGCGGTCACCGTCGCCGGGCAGCTGGAGGACCGCCTGTGGGGCGGAGCCGGCTTCCTGGTGCCGATGGCCGGCACGGTGCTCGCCCTCCTCACCCTGGTCGCCCTCAGATCGCGGCTCGCGGCCCGGTCGCACGGCCGCACGGTCGCACGTGGCGTCGGTCACCGCGCTCACGTCACAGTGGACTGATCCTCGGGAATACGTCACTATGGACCGTCGTTAGCACTCATCGAGTGAGAGTGCCAGGAGGAAGACAGTGCCCACCTATCAGTACCAGTGCACCGAGTGCGGCGAGGGCCTCGAGGCGGTGCAGAAGTTCACCGACGACGCGCTCACCGAGTGCCCCGGTTGCGGTGGCCGCCTGAAGAAGGTGTTCTCCGCGGTCGGCATTGTCTTCAAGGGATCCGGCTTCTACCGCAACGACAGCCGAGGCTCCTCGTCGAGCAGCAGCCCGGCGTCGTCGTCGAAGTCGTCGAGCTCGTCTTCTTCGGGTTCCTCGTCTTCCTCGTCGGAGTCTTCCTCCGGCTCGTCCTCCTCGTCCGGCTCGTCGGGGTCGTCCTCGACGTCCACGAGCTCGGCCGGCAGCTCCGCCGCCTGACGTCTTCCTTCCGGGACCCCGCCGTCGTGGGACGGTGGGGTCCTCGGCGTGTGCGCGGGCGCTAGTGTGCTGGTCATGGCGAACGCAGACATCGGTGTCATCGGCGGTTCCGGCTTCTACTCGTTCCTCGACGACGTGACCGAGGTCCGGGTGGACACGCCGTACGGGGCACCCAGCGACTCCCTCTTCCTCGGTGAGGTCGCCGGCCGGCGGGTCGCCTTCCTGCCCCGGCACGGCCGGGGCCACCGCCTCCCGCCGCACCGCATCAACTACCGGGCCAACCTGTGGGCGCTGCGCTCGGTGGGCGTGCGCCAGGTGCTCGGGCCCTGCGCGGTGGGCGGGCTGCGCCCCGAGTACGGGCCGGGCACGCTGCTCGTGCCCGACCAGTTCGTCGACCGTACGAAGTCCCGGGCGCAGAGCTACTTCGACGGGCTGCCGCAGCCCGACGGCACGATGCCGAACGTCGTGCACGTCTCACTGGCCGACCCGTACTGCCCGGTGGGCCGGACCGTCGCGCTGAAGGCGGCGCGCGGGCGGGACTGGGACGCGGTGGACGGCGGCACCCTCGTCGTGGTGGAGGGACCCCGCTTCTCGACCCGGGCCGAGTCGTTGTGGCACCAGGCGCAAGGCTGGTCGGTGGTGGGCATGACCGGCCACCCCGAGGCGGCGCTCGCCCGTGAACTGGAGCTCTGCTACACCTCGCTGACGCTGGTCACCGACCTGGACGCGGGCGCGGAGACCGGCGAGGGCGTCTCGCACGAGGAGGTGCTGCGGGTGTTCGCGGCCAACGTGGAACGGCTGCGGGGCGTTCTGTTCGACGCGGTGGCCGCGCTGCCCACGACCGAGCAGCGGGACTGCCTGTGCGCCGGCGCGCTGGGCGGGATGGACCCGGGGTTCGCGCTGCCGTAGTGGGGCGGAATTGCTCCTTCGGGTGAGGGGGTTGTCCACAACCGGCGGGTAGCACACGGGCTCCGACGGGCGGCGGCGCGATGCCTCATCGTGGGCGTGGCAAGCCGAAATCCCCGTCGCTGGTGGTGGTCCGCATGTCCCTGCCGTCTCCGTCCTCGCCGTCTCCCCACTCTCCGTCTCCCTCCTCTCCGTCTTCGTCCTGGCCGTCGCCGTCTTCTCCGGTGCCGCCCGCTCCCCTGCCCGCCCCGCCCCTGCCTTCCTCTCCGCTGCCCTCACCCTTGCCGGGGCGCTCTGCTTCCTCGGCGCCCCTCACGCGGTCCTCTCCGTACGCGCCCGGTACGGACGCCCCGGCCACGTGTGAGGTACCGCACTTCGCGCCGGTGCGTGTGCGCGGCGGGCGGTACGGGCTGCGCCGGCTCGTACGGCACCGGGGGCGTGCGGTGGCGGCCGGGCTCGCCGTGACCGCGGCCGCGCTCGTGGCGGCGGGCCCGCGGGATGCTCCAGACCCCCCTCGCGGCGGACCGGCCCGCGGACAGCCCTCGCCGGCCGACGGAGCCGGTCAGGCCGCCGGGCGACGCGACGCGGACGAGGTGCGCACGGTGATCGCACCCGTGCGCATCGCGGACGCGGCCACGGTCCGGCTGCTGCGCCCCGGCGACCGGATCGACGTGATCGCCGCGGAGGATCCGGCGACAGGAGGGCAGGCCCGGGTGATCGCACACGGCGCCCGGGTGGCCAAGGTCCCGGAGCCCGTGGACGACGCGGCCGGGGGCGGGGCACTGGTGGCGCTGTCGGTACCACGCTCCACCGCGGCAGGGCTGGCCGGGGCGAGCGCGACGGCCAGGCTGGCGGTGACCCTGTGGTGAGCCGTAGGTTGCGGAGCTGTTTGTTCCGCACGTTGCAATTGCATGTCCAAGGAGGGGCCCCAGGTGAGCGACAAGAAGGACCCGAGTGTCTGGCAGGGCTTCAAAGCCTTCCTGATGCGCGGGAACGTCGTCGATCTGGCAGTAGCGGTGGTCGTCGGCGCCGCCTTCACCAACATCGTCAACGCGGTGGTGAAGGGGATGATCAGTCCGGTCATCGGAGCGATCGGCACCAAGAACCTCGACCATTACGACTCGTGCCTGAGCGCCACCTGCAAGGGCGATCAGGGCATCCAGATCATGTGGGGTTCGGTGCTCGGCGCCGCTCTCCAGTTCCTGATCACCGCCGCGGTGGTCTACTTCCTGATGGTCCTGCCCATGGCGAAGTTCCTGGCCCGGCAGGAGGCGCGGAAGAAGGCCGGGGAGGGCACGGCGGAGGTCGTGGAGCTGACCGAGCTGGAGGTGCTCAAGGAGATCCGCGACGAGCTGGTCGCCCGGCGCCGCTCCGAATACGGCGAGCGGTAGCGTCCGCGGTCCGGCGGGCCCGCGCGCCTCAGAGGTGGTGGGGAGGCTTCTCGTCCAGGAAGCGCTTGAGATCGGCGGCGGAGTCGCCGTCCGTGCGCTCGCCCCACCCGCGGTCGGTGTCGTCCGCGGACTGCTGGCTCAGCGGGTCGTCGAAGATCAGCGCGGCCTTCGGGTCACGCGGTTCGGGGGCGGGTTCGGGGGCGGTACTCATGCCTCAAGGGTACGGTCCGCGGCAGGCGGCGTGACGTTGCACGCCGTTCCTCCGAAGAGGCCCGTGACTGCGCCGCGCCCGGGAGACTGGCTCCCATGACAGTGGACGCTCTGACGGACGTCGAAGGCGTGCGGGTGGGACATGCGACGCGCACGGGCGGCGGTTGGCTCACCGGCACGACGGTCGTGCTCGCGCCGGAGGGCGGCGCCGTCGCCGCCGTGGAGGTGCGCGGCGGCGGCCCCGGAACCAAGGAGACCGACGCCCTCGATCCGCGCAACCTGGTGCGAACGGTGGAGGCGGTCGTCCTGACCGGCGGCAGCGCCTACGGGCTGGACGCCGCCTCGGGAGTGATGGCCTGGCTGGAGGAGCGGGAGCGCGGGGTCAGGGTCGGCCCGGACCCTTCGCATGTCGTACCGGTCGTACCCGCCGCCTGCGTGTTCGACCTGGGCCGCGGCGGTAACTTCCGGGCCCGGCCGGACGCGGTCACCGGGCGCGCCGCAGTCGAGGCCGCGGCGGCGAGCGAAGTGGGCGGGCGCGTGCCAGAGGGGTGTGTGGGCGCCGGGACCGGAGCCGCCGTGGGACCGCTCAAGGGAGGAGTCGGCACGGCGAGCACGGTGCTCGACTCGGGCATCACGGTGGCCGCCCTGGCGGTGGCCAACGCGGTGGGATCGGCGGTCGATCCGGAAACGGGGGTGCTGTACGGGGAGTTGTTCCAGGGACCGGTGGACTACCCCGACGCGCGGGTGCACGAGGCCGCGCGGAGGCGCCTCGCCGAGGCTGCCGCGAGGAACGCGCCGCCTCCTCTGAACACCACCCTGGCGGTGGTCGCCACCGACGCGGACCTGACCAAGGCGCAGGCGCAGAAGCTGGCCGGCACAGCGCACGACGGCATCGCGCGCGCCGTACGTCCGGTGCACCTGCTCAACGACGGCGACACGGTGTTCGCGCTGGCCACCGGGGCGCGTCCGCTCGACCCCGGCTCCCCGCTCGCCCTGAACGAGATCCTCGCGGCGGGCGCGGACCAGGTGACCCGCGCGATCGTCCGCGCGGTACGGGCCGCCGAGGCGGTGACCGGACCGGGCGGAGAGTGGCCGGCCTACGAGGAGTTGTACGGCGCCCGTTGACCTCCGGTGCCGCCCTCTATCCGGTCTCCGCTTCACAACACCCTGTTGACCAGCGGATTTTGACGGGACGACGGCTCACACGGGAACTTCTCGCGCGGGCCGGGCGTTTTCCTCGCGGACGTTTTCTCGGTTCGTGGACATGATGCTAGACCGAGGGGCTACGGTATGCACCCACAAGGTGACATGCAGCAACGCCGGGAGAAACCTTGAGCGTTCCGTACGAGACGACTGCGTACGAGCCACGCGAGTCGCCCGAGTCTCCGGAGGAGCACCTCGCGCGATTGCTCGGCCGCGCCCTGAACTCCTTCGAGTTACCCGACGAGACCATACGGCGACTCGACTGCGCCCTGGCCTACGACGGTTCGCTGCACTCGGCGCACCACAGTGCCGGACTGCACCGGGAGACCTACCGGCACACCTGGCTCCTCGCCGACGGCTCGGCGCTCACCCTGTGGGAGCTGGTGCACAACACCGCGCCGGGCAGCGAGGTGCAGCACGAGGTGTACGACGACGAGGAGGAGCTGAGCACCGCCACGGCACGGCTGCCGCTCCCGCCGGACGCGCCGGAGTTCGAGCTGCCGGTACTGGTCCAGCTCTCGCCGCTGCCCCAGGCACGGCACGCGTACGCGTCCGACGACTCCGCCGACCACGCACGCCGCCTGCTGCGGCGCGCGGAGAACGCCGACCGGCCGGGCGCGGACGTCGCGTCCCTGCTGGCGGCGGCGTCCGGTCACCGGATCACCCAGGCCTTCGGCCGCCCCTGCCGCGCGGGCCGCGCCGGGCTGTGCTTCTCGCTCTACGAGCACGCGTTCCTGCTGGACGACGGCGTGGAGATCTCACTCTGGGAGGTCGAGCACACGGCGACCCCCGACGGTCGCCACATGTGCGAGGTGTACGTGACGGAGGACGCGGCCCGCGGCGCGATGGAACAGCGCGCGGCGCAGATGTCCTAGACCTCGTCGGCCGGTGCCGACGGGTACGGCGTGGAGGCGACCGCTGCCCGCTCGGCCGGGATGAGCCTCAGTGGCCGTTGCCGAGTCGACGTACCAGGCCCGCGAAGGCGTCCCTCTCCTCCGGGGTCAGTTCCACGAACTCCCGGCCCGGTCCGGCCCCGCGCTGGAGCGGGAGGCCCGACAGCCTCGGGGTGGACTGCTGTCGAGCGGTCTCGAGGCGGATGCCGCGTCGGATGCGGGCGAGGCCGATCAGGCAGGCGACGGTCAGCGTGGCGGGGACGGCCACACCTATCCACATCAGGGTCGAGACATGCTGAGGCATGTGCACAGTAGACACCACGGTCCGGGACTTTGGCCCCGGACCGTGATGTATCTCGCAGGTGCCGTGAACAACTCACACTGTATTAAAGGGACAAGGGGGCGAGAGGGAGCCGCTCAGGCCGCCACCGGCTGCTTCCGGTCGGCGGGCTCGGTCGGCGCGCCCTCACCCGCCTCGGCGACCGCCGCGCCCTGCACCGGCTTGCGCAGGGTCTTCAGGGCGACCACCAGGGCAGTGGTCACGCACACGCCCGCCGCGATGGCGATCAGGTAGAGGAACGGGTTGCCGATCAGCGGGACCACGAAGATGCCGCCGTGCGGGGCACGGAGCGTGGCACCGAAGAGCATCGACAGGGCGCCGGTGAGCGCGCCGCCGACCATCGACGACGGGATGACGCGCAGCGGGTCGGCCGCCGCGAACGGGATGGCGCCCTCGGAGATGAAGGAGGCGCCCAGGACCCAGGCGGCCTTGCCGTTCTCCCGCTCGGTGTAGGTGAACAGCCTGCCGCGCACGGTCGTGGCCAGGGCCATCGCCAGCGGCGGGACCATGCCGGCCGCCATCACCGCGGCCATGATCTTCATCGCGGAGTCACTGGGGTCGGAGACCGCGATACCGGCGGTGGCGAAGGTGTAGGCGACCTTGTTGACCGGACCGCCGAGGTCGAAGCACATCATCAGGCCGAGCAGCGCGCCGAGCAGGACGGCGTTGGTGCCGGTCAGCCCGTTCAGCCAGTCGGTCATGCCCTTCTGCGCGGTGGCGATCGGCTTGCCGATGACCACGAACATCAGGAACCCGACGACCGCCGAGGAGATCAGCGGAATCACCACCACCGGCATGATGCCGCGCAGGGCCGCCGGGATGCGCACCTTCTGGATCGCCATCACCACACCACCGGCGATCAGACCGGCCGCCAGGCCGCCGAGGAATCCGGCGTTGATGGTGAGCGCGATCGAGCCGCCGACGAAGCCGGGGACGAGTCCGGGGCGGTCCGCCATGCCGTACGCGATGTAGCCGGCCAGCACCGGGACGAGGAAGGCGAAGGCCACACCGCCGATCTGGAACAGCAGGGCGGCCCAGCTGTCGGCCTGGGTCCAGACGAAGTGGTCCATCACCGACGGCGCCTTGTTGATCTCGTAGCCGCCGATCGCGAACCCGAGGGCGATCAGCAGACCGCCCGCGGCGACGAAGGGAACCATGTAACTGACGCCGGACATGAGCCACTTGCGCAGCTTCGTACCGTAGCCCTCGCCCGCTTCGCCGGCCCGCTCGACCGGGGTGCCGCCCGGCGCGGGCGCCGCGGTCACCTCGCCGCGCGCGGCCTTGCCGCGGACCTCGGTGATCAGTTCGCCGGGCCGGTTGATGCCCGCCTTCACGCCGACGTCGACGACCGGCTTTCCGGCGAAGCGGTCCTTGTCGCGTACGGGGACGTCGTGGGCGAAGATCACGCCGTCCGCAGCCGCGATCACCGCCGGGTCGAGCCGGGTGAAGCCCGCCGAACCCTGGGTCTCGACGACGATCTCGACGCCCGCCTCACGGCCGGCGTTCTCCAGCGACTCGGCCGCCATGTAGGTGTGCGCGATACCGGTGGGGCAGGAGGTGACGGCGACGATCCGGAACGGGCGCTCGCCCTTGCCGCTCGCGTCCGGCGTCGGGGCCGTGCTGCCCGCCACGGCGCCGGAGGAGGCCGCCCCCGGCGTCGCGGCGGTGTCTTCGGGGGCGTCCTGCGCCTCCGCGGAGGCGCCTTCGGCGGTCGCGGCGGAGCCCTCGGCCTCTGTCGTGGCCTCGCCCGGAGTCTCGTCCCCGCGGATGAGCGCGGCGGCGGCCGCCGCGTTGTCCACCGAGCGCAGCGCGGAGGTGAACTCGTTGTTCATCAGCTGCCGGGCCAGCGACGACAGGATCTTCAGGTGGGCGTCGTCGGCGCCGGACGGGGCCGCGATCAGGAAGATCAGGTCGGCGGGGCCGTCCGCCGCGCCGAAGTCGATCCCGGCCGCGCTGCGCCCGAAGGCCAGCGTCGGCTCGACGACGTGCTCGCTGCGGCAGTGCGGGATGCCGATGCCGCCGTCGAGGCCGGTCGGCATCTGCGCCTCGCGGGCGGCCACGTCGGCGAGGAAGCCCTCCAGGTCGGTCACCCGGCCCAGGGCCACCATCCGTTCGGCGAGGGAGCGCGCCGCTGCTTGCTTGGTGTCGGCGGACAGGTCGAGGTCGACCAGGTCCGCGGTGATCATGTCGCTCATCGCGGGCTCCTTAGCGCGCGTATCGCCCGGTCAGTGAGGTGGGCGGGGGTGGGGACGGGGGCAGTGCGGGGAGAGTCGTAAGGGATGTGGGTCGGCGGAGTTGTCGTACGGCACCGGGTGCGGGGCCGGCGGGGGGTCATGTCACCGGCTCCGTCAGCGCGCGGTCCACCGGCACGTCCGCCGTGACCGTCACCGCCGCCGGGTCCAGGTCGGCGGGTGTCGGCATCAGGCTGCCCGGCAGCTGGACGGCGGCCGCGCCGTGTGCGACGGCGAGGGCCAGGGCCTCCGGCCCGGTGCCGCCGGCGATCAGGAACCCGGCGAGGGAGGAGTCGCCGGCACCGACGTTGCTGCGGACGGCGTCCACGCGCGCGCTGCCGAACCAGGCGCCCGCGGCGTCCACGAGCAGCTGCCCGTCGGCGCCCAGGCTCGCGAGAACGGTACGCGCGCCGAGCCCGCGCAGCTCCTCGGCCGCCTTCACCGCGTCGCCGACCGTCGTCAGGGAGCGGCCGACGGCCTCGGCGAGCTCCGCGGCGTTGGGCTTGACCACGTCGGGGCCCTCGCGCAGCGCCGCCAGCAGGGCGGGCCCGGAGGTGTCGAGGGCGATGCGCACACCGGCCGCGTGCGCCCGCGCGACCAGATCGGCGTACCAGGACGGCGCGAGTCCGCGCGGCAGGCTGCCGCAGCACGCGATCCAGTCCGCGCCGTGCGACTGCCGCCGCACGGTCTCCAGCAGCAACTCCTGCTCCTCGGCGGAGAGTTCCGGACCCGGTGCGTTGATCTTCGTCAGGACGCCGTCGGCCTCCGCGAGCGCGATGTTCGAGCGGGTGGCCCCGGCGACCGGCACCGGTGCGACGTCGATGCCCTGCGCGTCGAGCAGGTCCGCGACGAGCGCGCCCGGGGCACCGCCCAGGGGCAGGACGGCGACCGTGCGCCGACCGGCGGCCGCGACAGCGCGCGAGACGTTCACACCTTTGCCGCCCGGGTCCATGCGCTCGCCGGTGGCCCGGACGACCTGGCCGCGTTCGAGCGAGGGGACCTCGTAGGTCCGGTCCAGGGAGGGGTTGGGGGTGACGGTGACGATCATGCGCGTACTACTTCCGTGCCGGCACGCTCGATGGCGGCCGCGTCCTCGGGACTCAATCCGCTGTCGGTGATCAGCAGGTCCACGTCGTTCAGGCCGCCGAAGCGGGCGAAGTGCTCCTGGCCGTGCTTGGCGGAGTCGGCGAGCAGCACCACACGGCGGGCGGCGGCGATCGCCGCGCGCTTCACCGCGGCCTCGGCGAGGTCGGGGGTGGTCAGGCCGTGTTCGGCGGAGAAGCCGTTGGCGGCGACGAACAGCACGTCGGCGCGGATCTCGCCGTAGGCCCGCAGCGCCCAGGCGTCCACGGCGGCGCGGGTGCGGTTGCGTACCCGCCCTCCCACGAGGTGGAGCTGGAGACCGGGGTGGTCCGCGAGGCGGGCGGCGATCGGCAGGGAGTGCGTGACGACGGTGAGCGAGGCCTCCAGGGGCAGGGCGGCGGCCACACGGGCCACCGTCGTACCGGCGTCGAGGATCAGCGTGCCCTCGGCCGGCAGTTCGGCCAGGGCCGCCTTGGCGATGCGGTCCTTCTCGTCGGCGGCGGTGGACTCGCGCTCGGTGAGGTCGGGCTCGAAGTCGAGACGGCCGGCCGGGATGGCGCCGCCGTGCACCCTGCGCAGCAGGCCCGCGCGGTCGAGGGCCTTCAGGTCGCGGCGGATCGTCTCCGCCGTCACCTGGAACTCCTCGGCGAGCGACACGACGTCCACGCGCCCGCCGTCCCGGGCGAGCCGGAGGATCTCCTGCTGCCGCTCCGGTGCGTACATGTCCGCTCGCCTCCGACTGATGCCCGAACTTGTGGTTTCTCCCGGAGGCTACGCCGAGGCATCCAGAAAGTAAACAGGTTCGGGCATGGAACCAGGCATGAACGGACTTCCGGTTGTGTCCGAGTACGCCGATGGGCCCGGCACCAAGGGTGCCGGGCCCATCGGCCCACGTTCGGGGTCGGCCCACGTTCGCGCAGGTCAGCCCACCAGCTCGCCCGCCCGCTGCGCCACCACGCCCGGCTCCCCGGCCGCCTCCGTCCCGGCCTCCTCGGCGTCCTCCGCCTGCCGGCCCGGCCGCTTGGGCAGGGCCGACATCAGGACGAAGATGACGCCCAGCACCGCCGCCACCCACACCAGCGCGTGTTGGAAGGCGTTGACGAAGGCCGGGCCCACCTCGGCCGGGGCCAGGCGGTCGCCGATGACCCCGAAGAACACCACCGACACCAGGCCGAGTCCCAGCGCGTTGCCCATCTGCTGCACGGTGTTGATCAGGCCGGACGCCGAACCCGCGTGCTCACGCGGGACCTCCGAGAGCACCGCGTCGGTCAGCGGCGCCACGATCAGGCCCATGCCCACGCCCATCACGACCAGCGGGAGCGCCATCTGCCAGGGGGCGATGTGCAGGCCGTACCGCTCGGACTCCCAGATGTAGAGGAGGACACCGGTCGCCATCACCAGCGCGCCGGCCTGGAGCACCTTGCGGCCGAAGCGCGGGACCAGCTTCTGCACCGACATCCCGGCCGCGATGGACACGGCGATCGAGAACGGTACGCCGGTCAGGCCCGCCCGCAGCGGGCTCCAGCCCAGGCCGACCTGCATGTACAGCGTCCAGACCAGGAAGAACACGCCCAGTGCGACACCGAAGACGGTCTGCACGGCGATGCCCGCGGCGAAGCTCTTCACCCGGAACAGCGACAGTTCGATGAGCGGCGAGCCGTCCCGCGCCGCCTTGCTCCGCTCGTACGCCACCAGCCCCGCGAAGACCACCAGCGCGCCCGCCATCGAGACGTACCCCCACAGCGGCCAGCCCAGTTCGCGGCCCCGGGTCAGCGGGTAGAGCAGCATCAGCAGGCCCAGGGTGACCAGGGCGACCCCGACGAGGTCCAGCTTCAGGGCCCGAGGGGCCTTGGACTCGCTGATGAAACGGTTGCCGAGGACGAGGGCCAGGACTCCGACGGGCAGGTTGATCAGGAAGATCGGCCGCCATTCCAGCCCGAACAGGTTCCACTCGGTGAGCAGCGCGCCGAGCAGCGGGCCGGAGACCGCGCCCAGGCCGACGATCGCGCCGAACAGGCCGAAGACCTTGCCACGTTCGTGCGCCGGGAAGGTGGCGTGCACGATCGAGAGCACCTGCGGGACCATCATCGCGGCCATGGCGCCCTGCAGGAGACGGGCGGCGACCAGCATGTCGGGGTTCGCGGCGAAGCCGCACAGCGCGGAGGCGAGGGTGAAGCCGCCGATGCCGAGGAGGAACAGCCGCTTACGGCCGTGGATGTCGCCGAGCCGGCCGCCGGTGATCAGACCGGCCGCGAAGGCGAGGGCGTACCCGGCGGTGATCCACTGGATCTGGCTGAAGGACGCGCCGGCGTCCTGCTGGATGGACGGAATCGCGATGTTGACGATCGTGACGTCCACGAGGTCCATGAAGGCCGCGGTCATCACGATCGCCAGCGCGAACCAGCGACGGCGGTCGGCGGCGGGGGCCGGGGCCGCGGCCGGGCTGTCGGCAAGGGTTTCGGTGGAGGACATGACGCCAAACTAGGCAGGCATTAGGTCAGATCGTGTCCTACTTCTGCGGCATCCTCGGATTTATGACGACGGACACTCCGGCCCGGCTCCTCCAGCTCCTCTCCCTCCTCCAGACGCCCCGGGAGTGGCCCGGCGGCGAACTCGCCGGCCGGCTCGGGGTGTCCCGGCGCACGGTCCGGCGGGACATCGACCGGCTGCGTGAGCTGGGCTATCCGGTGCAGGCGACCAAGGGCGCCGACGGCGGCTACCGGCTGGTCGCGGGGAAGGCCATGCCGCCCCTCGTGCTCGACGACGAGGAGGCGGTGGCGATCGCGGTCGGGCTGCGCGCGGGGGCCGGGCATGCGATCGAGGGCGTCGACGAGGCGTCGGTGCGGGCGCTGGCGAAGCTGGAACAGGTGCTGCCGACCCGGCTGCGGCACCGCGTCTCCACGCTTCAGGCCGCGACGACTCCGCTGACCAGCGGCGACGGGGCGAGCGTCGCGACGGAGACGCTCACCGTCATGGCCTCCGCGGTGGCGGGGTACGAGCGGCTGCGGTTCGCCTACCGGGCCGGCGACGGAGCCGTGTCGCGGCGGCTGACCGAGCCGTACCGGCTGGTGTCGACCGGTCGGCGCTGGTACCTCGTGGCGTACGACCTGGACCGCGCGGACTGGCGGACGTTCCGCGTCGACCGGGTGAGCGACCCCTTCGCCACCGGTGCGCGGTTCGCTCCGCGGGAGCTGCCGACCGGGAGCGCGGCCGAGTACCTCAGGCAGTCGATGTACCGCAGGCAGGAGACCTACACGTTCACGGTGGCCTTCGCTGACCCGGCCGAGGTGGTCGCGGCGCGGCTGCCCTCGTGGCTCGGCGCACCGGAGCCGCTCGACACCGGCGGCTGCCGGCTGCGGGCCACGGTCGGCGACCGGGTGGAGTGGCTCGCGGTGCGGCTGGCGATGCTCGGGTGCGAGTTCACGGTGGAGGAGCCCGACGAACTCGTGCAGTGCGTACGGCGGTTGGGGGCACGGCTGACGCGGGCCGGCGGGGGCGGCGGCTTCCCTGCGGCGCGCGCCCCGGGCGACTGAAGTGGAGCCGGGCTCCGGCGCCCCGGGGGGAGAGGCGCCGAAACCCGGCTCTGGGAAAGTCCCGGCGCCGGGGGGAGTGCGTCGGGACGTGGCTCTGGACGTCAGTGCGTTCCGCCGAAGCGGCCTGGAGCCGGTCCGGTCCGGAACCCGTCCGGCGGTCGAACTCCTGGGCTCTGAAGGGTTGTTCCCGTGCCCCCGCCGCTTGAAGCGGCGGTACACGGCCATGTTTGCGCGGCCTTTCGCCACCGGGCGTACGCGGTCGCCCGGTGCGCCGACAGCCTCACCCGCCCGGTCTGCCCGGTCTGCCCGGTCTCACCACGTCCCGGCCGGGGCGAACGTCCTCGGGGACGGGCATCCCTGCGCGCCCCTGGACGTCTCCCTGGCCGGATCCCGTTCGGAACGGCCTCACGCCGCCGCGTCGAACCCGGTGTCGCGGGCCAGCTTCTTCAGCTCCAGCAGCGCGTGCTTCTCGATCTGGCGGATGCGCTCACGCGTCAGGCCGTGCTCCTTGCCGACCTCGGTGAGCGTACGCTCGCGGCCGTCCTCTATGCCGTACCGCATCTTGATGATCGAGGCCGTGCGCTGGTCGAGGCGGCCGATGAGGTCGTCGAGCCCCTCGCTGCGCAGCAGCGTCATGACCGACTGCTCGGGCGACACCGCGGAGGTGTCCTCCAGGAGATCCCCGAACTGGGTCTCGCCCTGGTCGTCCACCGACATGTTCAGCGAGACCGGGTCACGGGCCCAGTCGAGGACGTCCGAGACGCGCTCGGGCGTCGAGCCGAGGTCCTCGGCGATCTCCGCGGGCTCCGGGTCGCGGCCGTGCTCCCGGTTGAACTCGCGCTGGACACGGCGGATGCGGCCCAGCTCCTCCACGAGGTGGACGGGCAGCCGGATGGTGCGCGACTGGTCCGCTATCGAGCGCGTGATCGCCTGGCGAATCCACCAGGTGGCGTACGTCGAGAACTTGAAGCCCTTGCGGTAGTCGAACTTCTCCACCGCGCGCACCAGGCCGGCGTTGCCCTCCTGGATCAGGTCCAGCAGGGGCAGGCCGCTGCGCGGGTAGCGCCGGGCGACCGCCACGACCAGGCGCAGGTTGGAGCGGATGAAGACGTCCTTCGCCCGCTCCCCCTGGGCGACCAGGGCCCGGAGCTCCTCCTCGGTGGCGTCCGTCTTCGTCTCCTCGTGCCGGTCGAGGACCTGCCGCGCGAACACACCCGCTTCGATGATCTGGGACAGCTCGACTTCCTTGGCGGCGTCGAGCAGCGGTGTACGCGCGATCTCGTCGAGATACATGCCGACCAGGTCGCGATCGGCGATCTCGCCGCCATGGGCGCGAACACTGCTTGCCGCGTCGGCCGTCTCGCCGGTGGCGGACTGACGACGGGCGACGGCACGGGTTGCCATGCGTGCTCCCTTGCGATGGTGGGTCAGCGGGTGGTCCTTCAGATGCTTGGCACCTGCCTCGGAACTCTCCTCGGGTGCCCGGCATCCGATGGAAACAACGACTGGAATCCGGACAGAATTCCCAACCCGCCCCCCAATTTTCTGATCATGCAGTACCCTGTTTCGCCGCAGCCGTCGAACGTCGCCGCTGACGGATACGGAACCGCAGGTCAGCGCGGCACCGAGGGCTTCCCGGGCCCCTCGCGGACCCCGCCGGATGCCCCGTATGTGAGACTCCGCTCACACCAATGGCGCCACTTCGGGAAGATCGCCCCCTTCGACCTCTTCGACCGCCTTCCACCCTGGTGGACGAATCGCTCCGGTGGAAGGTTGCCGCAAACAGGGACTCTCGGGAAAATCCAAGACTCTCCACACCCTCGTCTTACGCAGCGGGGGCGCGCATGTCTCAGCCGAACTGCACCGAGCGCTTGGCCAGCCCCATCCAGAAGCCGTCGATCACGGACTTCTGCGTGCCCAGCTCACCACCGGCCTCCGCCGCGCCCATGGTCACGAACAGCGGGGCGAAGTGCTCGGTGCGCGGGTGGGCGTACCGGCCGGCCGGGGCCTTGTCGAGGAAGTCCAGCAGGGCGTCCCAGTCGCGGGCCTCCAGGGCGCGCCTGCCCCAGTCGTCGAACTCCGCGGACCAGGTCGGCACCCCGCCCCCGGTGTGCCGCAGGGCGGCCAGGTTGTGGGTGAAGAAGCCGGAGCCGACGATCAGTACGCCCTCGTCGCGCAGCGGCGCCAGCCTGCGGCCGATGTCCATGAGCCGGACCGGGTCGAGGGTCGGCATGGAGACCTGGAGCACGGGGATGTCGGCCTCGGGGAACATCTCGACGAGCGGGACATAGGCGCCGTGGTCGAGGCCCCGGTCCGGGACGTCCTGCACGGGCGTTCCGGGCGCACGCAGCAACTTCCGTACGCTCTCGGCGAGTTCGGGCGCACCGGGGGCGTCGTACCGCACCCGGTAGTAGTGCTCGGGGAAGCCCCAGAAGTCGTAGACCAACGGGACCGTCTCGGTGGCGCCGAGGGCCAGCGGGGCCTCCTCCCAGTGCGCGGAGACGACGAGGATCGCCTTGGGGCGGGGCAGCTCGGCGGACCAGGCGGCGAGCTGGCCGGGCCAGACCGGGTCGTCCGCGAGCGGCGGGGCACCGTGACTGAGGTAGAGGGCGGGCATGCGCTCCCGGGTGGCGGCGGACATGGTGACGACTCCCTGCGGCTGGATGCTTGAAAGCTAAAGCTCTGTCCTCACATTACGCCCGGTTTGTTTAACCTTCAAGGAGTAGCTCGTACAGTGGACGTATGAACACGGCACCCGCTTCCGCCCCCGAGCCCGCCTCCACCGAGGCCGATGCCCACCGCTGGCTCACCGCCGAGGAGCAGCGCGTCTGGCGTTCCTACCGGCATGCCACCACCCTGCTGGAGGACCACCTCGACCGCCAGCTCCAGCGCGACGCGGGCATGCCGCACATCTACTACGGCCTCCTCGTCAAGCTCGGTGAGGCCCCGCAGCGCCGGCTGCGGATGACCGAGCTGGCCATGGACGCCAAGATCACCCGCTCCCGCCTCTCCCACGCGATCGCCCGCCTGGAGAAGAACGGCTGGGTGCGCCGCGAGGACTGCCCCTCCGACAAGCGGGGCCAGTTCGCGGTCCTGACCGACCAGGGCCTCCAGGTGCTGCAACGCACCGCGCCGGGCCATGTGACCGCCGTACGCCAGGCGCTGTTCGACCGTCTCAGCCCGGAACAGCAGAAGTCCCTCGGCGAGATCATGCAGATCGTCGCCGAGGGACTCCAGCCGAACGAAGCGGGTGCGGACCTGCCCTGGCTCCGCTGAGGTACGTACGGCCCCGGGGGGGGTTGAAGTACGTACCGCCTGGTGGGCGCCTCAACAGTGTCTGAGCGGGCGCCTCAGCAGGTGATTCAGCGGGTGGTTCAGCGGGTGGTTCAGCGGGTGGTTCAGTGGGCGATGACCGGCACCGCCACCTCGTCCTCGGCGTCCGCGCCGGAACCGGACCCGGTCACCTTGGTACCGCCCGGGCGCCCCGCGTCGACGAGGGTCAGGGCGATCACGGCGGCCACGACCAGGATGCCGACGGCGAACCAGATGGCGCTGGTGTAGCCGTTCACCATGGCCTGCAACTGCACCAGCTGCTGCTGGGGCTTGGTGGCGGCATTCGCGATGTGGTCCTGGATGTACGAGGTCGTGGCCGAGGCCGCGATCGTGTTCAGCAGGGCCGTACCGATGGCGCCGCCCACCTGCTGCGAGGTGTTGACCATCGCGGAGGCGACACCCGCGTCCCGCGGCTGGACACCCTGCGTGGCCAGAGACATGGCGGGCATGAACGCCGTACCCATGCCGAGTCCCAGCAGCAGCATCGCGGGCAGCAGCACGGCGGCGTAGGAGGAGCCGATCTCCAGCTGGGTCAGCAGCAGCATGCCGGTGGCGGCGACCAGGAAGCCGGGGCCCATCAGCAGCCGCGGTGCCACGCGGGTCATCAGGCGGGCGCCGATCTGGGTGGAGCCGGTGATCATGCCCGCGACCATCGGGAGGAAGGCGAAGCCGGTCCGCACCGGCGTGTACCCCCGCACGACCTGGAGGTAGTACGTGAGGAAGAGGAACAGGCCGAACATCCCGATGACCGCGAGGCCCAGCGACAGGTAGATCCCGCCGCGGTTGCGGTCGGTGACCACGCGCAGCGGCAGCAGCGGGGCCTTCACCCGCGACTCGACCAGCGCGAAGGTCGCCAGCAGAACGGCGGACGCGACGAACATCGAGACGGTCAGGGTGTCGCTCCAGCCCTCGGACTCGGCGCGGGTGAAGCCGTACACCAGGGCGACCAGGCCGAGGGTGGACAGCACCACGCCCGGGACGTCGAGCGGGGAGCGGTTGCGGCCGCCGGCCGGCTCACGGATGACGAAGTAGGCGCCCGCCGCGGCGACGACGGCGAACGGGATGTTCACGAAGAACGTCCAGCGCCAGTCCAGGTACTCGGTGAGGAATCCGCCCAGGATCAGGCCGACGGCGCCACCGCCACCGGCGATCGCGCCGTAGATGCCGAACGCCTTGGCGCGCTCCTTGGCGTCGGTGAACGTCACCGCGAGCAGGGAGAGCGCGGCGGGCGCGAGCAGCGCGCCGAAGACGCCCTGCAGCGCGCGGGCGCCGAACATCATCGCGCCGGTCGTGGCCGCGCCGCCGAGCGCGGACGCCACCGCGAAGCCGATCAGACCGGTCACGAAGGCGCGCTTGCGGCCCCACAGGTCGGCGATCCGACCGCCGAAGAGCAGCAGTCCGCCGAAGGCAAGGGCGTAGGCCGTGACGACCCACTGCCGGTTGCCGTCGGAGATGCCCAGGTCCTGCTGGGCGGAGGGGAGGGCGATGTTCACGATGGTCGCGTCCAGCACGACCATCAGCTGGGCAAGCGCGATGAAGACGAGCGCCTTCCAGCGGCCCGGATCGCCGGACTCGTCCGGGACGCCGGGAGCCTTTGCGGCTGTTTCAGACATGGGGGTACCCACTTCGGAACTTCGTGACGGAAAAAGACGAGAAGGTGCAGGAAAGAAGAGGAGAAGACGAGGAAAGGCGGAAAAAGTGGTGTCGGAAGATCGCAGCCGACCGTCACGGTCGGCCCGGGGCTCGGTTGCGGATGATGAGTTCGGTTGGCGGGGCGGCGGCCGGCCGTGACGCGGTGACGGCCGGAGTACGGGTCCGGGCCGATCGCTCCCGGCTGGTCAGGCTCGGCGGAGGTCCTCCAGGGTCGCGGTCGTACCCGGCAGGGCGGATCGGGCCGGGGCCCGCAGCCCGTCCAGGAACAGTTGCAGATGACGGTGCACGAAGCGGTCGATGCTGCCGCAGCCGGTGCCGGCCGGCGGCCGGGAGAGCTGGGCCACGGCGACCATCACGTCGCCGACGCCCACGTCGGGGCGCAGTTGCCCGGCCTCCTTGGCGCGGTCCATGACCTCCTCGACGAGGTGCTCGACCCTTGTGCGGGCGGCTTCCATGTCGGGGTGGTTCCGGTCGAAGGTGCTGGACACCATGGGGCACAGCGCGCTGATCCGCTCGTCGGCGGAGGCGTGCACGAAGTGCTCCAGGGCGTCGAAGGCGTCGCCCGTCTCGGCGAGCGCCCGCTCGGCCGCCCGCGCCGTACGGTCCATGACGGAGCAGACGACCTCGCGTACGAGGGCGTCGCGGTCCGGGAAGTTGCGGTACAGCGTGGCGTTGCCGACGCCGGCCCGGCGGGCGATCTCGTCGAGCGGCACCTCGGGACCGTGCTCGACGAACATCTCGCGGGCGGCCGTGACGATCCGCTCCCGGTTGCGCAGGGCGTCGGCGCGAGGCCGGGTCGCCTTGCGCAGTTCGGGATTCGCGGTCGTCGCGGTCTTCACGGCGTACTCCTCAGGTCGGTCGGTCAGTCAGTCGCGCGGCCGGCTGGTCAGCCGGCCCGCCGGTAAGTCGGTCAGTCGGGCGGTCGATCGGCCGGCCGGCCCGCCGGGCGGGCGGTCGGTGAGTCGGGCGGACGGGGCGATCCGGGGAGCGAGTCCCCGTTTCGCTCGGACACATGACCAAACGGGGAAGAGGTCCCCGGTTATTTCCCGACCGCCGCGAGTTTTTCCGTGACCTGGGTCACACCCACCTGGACGCGCGCATTTCGCACGACCGGGCGGCCTGTCCCACGACCGGACCGCTCCAGCGCGCGCCGAACGCCCCAGCGACACAGGGTGATCACAAGGGTGCAGCCGGGAACCGGTGGCTGCCCGGCGCGAAAGGTGAACGCATGCAGGTGCAGCCGCCCCGCCGCCGCCGTAAAGGCCCGATACCCAAGCGCCGTGCGGTCGCCCTGGGCTCCGTCACGGCGCTGATCCTCGCGGTCGGCACCTCCGCGGGAACCGGTCACCTCACGGCGGGCGGCCCGGAGACCGGGACCGGAACGGCTGCGCTCTCCCCCGCCCTGATCCCCTGCATGATCAGCGGAGCCTCTTCGGTCCAGATGTCGGAAGGCGTCCCCACCACCGCCGGCTACGCCCGCTCCGTCGGCACCGTCCACGCCCTGACCCTGATGATCGACTTCTCCGACGCGCCCGGCGAGGACAACGCGCTCGACCGCTTCCACGAGTTCTTCCCGCAGACCCAGGAGTGGTTCCGCACCGCCTCCTACGGCCGCCTCGACTACCGCGCGGAGACCCCGATCACCCGGTGGCTGCGCATGCCGAAACCGTTCAAGGACTACGGCCTGGAGCGCGGCGCCCCGTTCGACCCGGGCTACCGCCAACTGATCAAGGACATAGTCAAGGCCGCCGGACCGACGGTGAACTTCCGGGACTACGACCTGATCAACATCCTCATGACTCCGAACGCGGGCCCCTCCGCCCTGGACACGGTCCTGTCGGTGACCTTCGCCGGCAACTCGGACGCGCCCGTCGCCAACGGCGTCGCCATGGCAAACGTCTCCTTCATCTACTCCCGCCAGGACGACGGCTCCGGCTCGTACGAGAACACCGGCTTCCGCGTCCTGCCCCACGAGAACGGCCACGTCTTCGGCCTGCCCGACCTCTACACCCAGGAAGGCGGGGAGGCGGTCGGCCACTGGGACATCATGAGCGAGGACTGGGGCGCCAACAACGACCTGCTTGGCTGGCACAAGTGGAAGCTGGGCTGGCTGGACGCCTCCCAGGTGAGCTGCGCGTCCAAGAAGGGGTCCGCCGAGTACACCCTCACCCCACTGGGCCGGGCGGGCGGCCACAAACTGGTCTTCGTCCCCCTCGACGGACGAACCGGCTACGCCCTCGAACTACGCACCCGGGAGGGCAACGACGAGGAGGTGTGCCGGCCGGGGATCCTGGTCTACAAGGTCAACGCCGAAGTCGACACCGGGCAGGGCCCGATCAAGATCCACGACTCCCACCCCCACTCCGGCGGCTGCACCCGCAGCCCCAACGTCGAGGCGGAACTGTCCGACGCGCCCTTCGCACCGGGCGAGTCCTTCAAGGACCCCAAGGCACACATCCGCGTCGACGTGATCTCGGCCGACCGCGCGGGGAACTACCGGGTGCGGGTCACTCGGCAGTGACGCGCGGAGTCTGCGGGAGCGGGAGCGCACCGGGGCCGAGGTGGGTGGGCGAGATGGGGTGAGGTGGAGTGAGGCGGGGTGAGACGGGTGGGTGAGGCGGGGTGAGGCGGGTGAGTGACGCGGACGAGTTCGCGAACGGACTACCGTAGGCCTGCTGCGACCGCCGCCGTACCGGAGAGCCGAACCGATGCCCGCGAACACCACGACGGATCCGGAGGCCCACGGGGCCGCCGGGGCCGACGCCCGCACCGGGCCCTCCACGGCAGACGCGCACCCGGCCTCACCCGCCGTACCTGCGGCACCCGCCGCACCCGCCGCACCCGCCGAGGCGGTCGCCCCGCTGATGCGAGGCGTAGCGGTGCTGCGGCAGCTGACGCTGGCCGGGGGCGCGCTGAGCCCCAGCGCCCTGGAGCGCGCGACGGGCCTCGCCCGCTCGACGGTGGACCGCATCACGGCGACGCTCGCCCGGATGGGATACGTCCGCCTCGACGGCCGGGACGTCGTCCTCACCCCCCGCCTGATGGAACTGGGCAACGCCTACCTGGCCGCCCTGCGCCTGCCGGCCCTGCTCGGGGCGCGCGCCGACGCACTCGCCGACGAACTGGACGAGTCGGTGTCACTGGCGGTCGGCGACCGCGACGGAATCCGCTTCATCCACCAGGCGACCCGCCGCCGCGCGATGTCCCTGAGCTTCCGCATCGGCGACCTGCTCCCGGCCGAACGCACCGCGCCGGGCGCGCTGTTCGCCACGGAGTGGACGGACGAGGACTGGCACCGCTGGCACGAGCGCCGCTCGGCCGACCCGGAGGACCGGAACTTCCCGGCGGTACCGCCACGTTCGCCGGGACGGCCGGACGACTTCGAGGAACGAACCGCTCAAGCCGGCCGGGAGGACTGGTCGTTGGACGACCAGCTGATCGAACCGGGCCTGGTCGCGGTCTCCGTCCCGGTACGGAACCCCGCCGATGGCCGGATCGCGTGCGTGGCGAGCGTGGTGAGCCACACCAGCCGCCACTCGGCACGTGACCTGCGCACGACACTGCTGCCCCGGCTGCGGGAGACGGTCGCGGCCATGGAACGGGACCTGCGCGAGGCCCCGCCCCCGGCGCCCGCCCCGCCGCCGTCGGGCCTGGCGACCTGGACGGCCGCCTCGAAACAGGAACTGGGCCGCGACTTCATCGAATCCCTGGCCCGCGGCCTGACGGTCCTGACGGCCTTCGACGAGGGCCGGACCGCCCTGACCCTGACGGAGGTGGCCAAGGCCACGGGCCTGGCCAGGGCGACGGCGCGCAGGGCGCTGATCACCTACGAGCACCTGGGCCTGGTGAGCCAGTCCCGGGACACCCGTACATTCACGCTCACCCCCCGAGTCCTGTCCCTGGGCTTCCCGCCCCTCTCCCGCGCCTCCCTGTCCGGGATCGCCCAGCCGCATCTGGAGGACCTGGCGGCCCGCGTGCACGAGACGACCTCCCTCGCCGTGCTGACGCCGTCCGGCGAGGAGATCCAGTACACGGCGCGTGCCACCACGAGCCGCATCATGAGCGTCGACATCACGGTCGGCGCCCGCCTTCCGGCCCGCGCGACGTCCCTGGGCCGAGCCCTCCTGGCAGGCCACGGCTACGCCCTGGTCGACGAGGAACTGGAACAGGGCGTGCGCTCGATCGCCGTCCCCATCCGCGACCGCGCGGGCAGAGCGGTCGCCGCGACGAACATCGCCCTGCACGCGGCCCGCCACACCCGCGAGGAGTGCGTCGAAGACCTCCTCCCCGCCCTGGTCCGAACCGCCCACCACCTGGAGGAAGACCTCCACATGGCCTCCCGCTTCACCCGTGTCGCCCTGGCCTGACTCCCCACCGCCCCAATCCGGTACGCTGACGCCTGTGGCCCACACGCCACGATCCGCCTTCGTGGGATCTGTGGGAAATTCCGTCGTCGCAGCTCAGGCCTAATGCCATGCGACGCCCGCAAACGCTGCAGCGCGGAATCCCAAACGTCTCTGCAGTGTTTTCGCAGTTCACGACAGGTATCGCACCCGACGGAACGATGCCGTGATGCACCGCAACCTGTGCACTGGCGGTGGCAGGGGCGCCCCCCACTGGCACCACACATCTGACGCTGTGGGGTGAGGGTCTCACCCATAGGACGGCACACCGCTTGCTACTTGAATAGCTAGCCGTGCAGCCTTGCAATGTGCCCAACTCACCCACCCCGCAGCCTGGAGGGGTCCGTTTCTCGTTGTTTCCTGGCGGATGTGAGGTATCGCACGGCTCGGGATGAGACGTGTCAGGACCCCGATGTGTGAGGTATCTCACGGTAGGGCGGGTCTTTGTCGTCGACGGGTGAAATGAGGACCACGGACGGCGGATCAAAAGCGGGCCACTGCGTGATCTCTTGATCATCCTGACTTCACTGGTACGGGAGTCAGGAGGGAAGAGAGGTGATCGGCGTGGAGGACTGGGCTGAGATCCGTCGGCTGCACCGGGCCGAGGGCCTGTCGGCCCGGGCGGTGGCCCGGCAGTTGGGGATCTCCAGGGGCACTGTCCTGCGGGCCCTGGCCTCGGACCGGCCGCCGGTCTACCAGCGCCCGCTGAAGGGCTCGGCCGTGGACGTGGTCGAGCCGGCCATCCGCGAGCTGTTGAAGCAGACTCCGACGATGCCGGCCACGGTGATCGCCGAGCGGATCGGGTGGGACCGCGGCCTGACCATCCTCAAGGAGCGGGTGCGCGAGCTGCGGCCGGCCTATCTGCCGGTCGACCCGGTCTCGCGCACGGTCTACTCGCCCGGTGAGCTCGCCCCGTGCGATCTGTGGTTCCCGCCGGCGGACATCCCGCTCGGCTACGGGCAGACGGGTCGGCCTCCGGTCCTGGTCATGGTGTCGGGCTACTCGAGGATGATCACGGCCCGGATGCTGCCCTCGCGGACCACCGCCGGGGATGGCCGCCGCATCGAGCAACCTTTCGTAGGCGCTGCGAAGGACTGTCGTGTCCATAGCGTGCTTCCCTTCAATCGGGGCGTGTCGAACTCGAATCCCGCTCCGCTGCCTCAGCGACGCGTTTGATGTTCGCCAACCGCCGGTCCCAGTCGGCCGCGAGCGAGGCCATCCACCGTGCCGTCGTGTCCAGCGCCGCAGGCCGCACCGCGTACCGCACCTCGCGCCCGATCCGGCTGCCGGAAACCAGCCCGGCGGCGTCCAGGACGGCGAGGTGCTTGACCACCGCCTGCCGCGAGACGGGTAGGTGTTCGGCCAGCGTTGTTGCGGTGGCCTCGCCCTGTGCGGCGAGCAGGTCAAGCAGTTGACGTCGCGTCGGGTCGGCCAGCGCACCGAGGACGCTGTCGACGACCTCGGCGGCGCCGGGACGTTCTTCCGTCACGTGGAGGGCTGTTCGGCGCGCGTCTTGAGCGCGTCGAGCTCCAGGGGCCAGCCTTCGCTGTGGTCCTTCAGATTCTGACTGCGCAGCTCATCGGACCCGGCCAGCGCCGCGAACCCGCTCTCGACGACGCGCAGCCGCGTCTGGTCGCCTTCCGGGGTCAACGTGAACTCTACGAGGGTGCTGTTGTCCTCGCGCAGCTCTTCTCCAGGGAACGCGCTGGTCCAGCGGTACGCCAGGTACGTGGGCGGCTCGACCTTCTCCACGCGCACCGGGAAGTCGCCGTGCTCGGCGTTCTTCGCCATCATCGACTCGCCTTCCCTGGCCACGGTGCCGGGCAGGCTCGCCTTGTCGGCCACCCAGAACCCGGGTTGGGCCACCAGCGACCAGACCCGCTCCAGGGGTGCCGCGATCAGGGTTTCGCGTTCGATCCGGTCCTCACTCATGAGGGGACTCCTCTGTCATTGCCATTGAGTGCAACTTCAGAGTTGCACATCGAACCCTTCAGGTGCAACCCAAGGGTTGCACCTAGGCGCTCATCGTCGGTTGGCGATGTTGGATGGGGGCTGAGTGAGGGCCGCGGGGCTGCTCAAAGACCGTAATGACCGCATCCCACCAGCGGTCGGCGCGCCTGCGCACCTCGGCCACGAAACCAACCGCCGCGTCAACCCCCGAAGTGCTTCCGTAACCAACCACTAAGGACTATCCCGCTCTCGGTCGAGGGTCCGCCGTCTGCGAGCCGGGCGCGGTGGTCCAGGTGGCGGGGTTCGCCATGCAGCGGAGGCTGATCGACGCCGCGGTCAGCGCCCTCATCGGCCAGCCACTCAGGCTCAAGGCCATGTCCTTGCGGGTACCAGCCAGCATCAGCGACAGCTCGCGCATACCAATGCCGGTCAGCGCTACCTTGGCGCCGCGCTGACCCTGGGCCACGGCCTTCCCCACGCGGTGCCGCTTGGCGCGGCCAGGGCGAACTCTGCCGCAACAAAAACCAGCTGCCGATCAGCAGCACGGTGACGAAGCGCGCCATAGGGAAACTGCTCCTCGGCCAGTCGCTCAGGCACGTGAAGGTCGAGGCTGCGTACGCCGATGACGGCACTGGTGACCGCCGCTGTTTCCGCCTGGTCTCCCGCCTGTGTGATCCTGCTACGGCTTGCCCGAGCCTAGGGCGGATTCCGCATCTCGGCCGCCCCAGCTGCCAGGGCTGCGCCAGAGCACGTGGACGCCGAAGATGCCATGCAAGGCATCGGCCGACCAATCCTCGACGGGCGGTTCGGACAGGACCAGGTAGAGGCGGTCGGCGGCAGTGGACAGGGTGTGGTTGATCTCCAGGAGGCGGGTGGCGCCCGCGCGGAGGTCGGCGTAAGTGGAGCGTCCGGCTCCGAGAACCTCGTAAAGGAAGTGGCCGTCCTCAGCGACGCGGCTGACATCGATGATCGGGGACTCGGTCGGCTGCAGGTCCGCCCAGAGCAGGTCTGCCATCAGGGCGTGGCGCACCGCCTCGTGCTTCTTGCACGTGCGGTCAGCAGCCGCCGCAGTCTCCAGTGTGTCCAGAAGATCCTTCGCGGGCGCTGCCGGCGTCGCGGGCATCTCTTCAACGGGTGTCATGGGCTCGGCTTCCTTCTGCGCGGGCTGCTGGATGGCTGAGACGGGTGCAGTCTCGGTTCCCGGTTCGGGCGAGGCAGCCAGGCGGTGTCGTAGCGCCTCGCGGGCTTCGACTAGGGGCTGGGCCCAGCCGGTGCGCGCCAAGTCCTCCTGGAGTCGGTTCACGTCCAGGCGGTTGTCCTTGAGCGCGCGGTTGGTGTTCGCCGCGAGATCGCGCAGGAGGCTCAGGCCGTCCTTGTCCGGAGATCCGAGCACACGCCGCACGTCCACCCAGTCCACCTGGTCGCGGCGGAGGACGCGGTTGACCATGCCCTTGAGCTCTGAGAGACGTTCGCGGGCGTTCTCCGGAACGGTGCCGTCACCATTGGCCAGTTCGTCGAGAACGCCGAGTGCCGCCACGTAACGCTCGGCCATTCTGGTTGAGATGGGCTGGCGCCCGCGCTGATCTGCGGTGAGCAGACAGTGGGTCTTCTCGTGGGCGAACACCCAGCAGTCCAGTTCCTCGCCGGCACGTGGGGGAGCCGAGCCGTGGCGGACGGTCAGAAGCAAAGGGACGTCGATCACGGGAGACAGGGCTTTGACCCTGTAGCGGCCGCCGGGGGCTTGGCCGATCACTCGGACATGGATGTCGGTACCGATCTCGGGGACGTGGCCGTCTGCCATGTTTGGTCCGGCTTGGACGGTTGCCGTTTCGGTGGTGCTGTCGGTGTCCGTGAGAGCCTCCGGGAGCGGGGAAGTGTGCAGGACGGTCAGGCTCTGGGTGCTGCGGGTGAGAGCGACGTAGAGCTGGCGAAGGCCGGCCGGGCCGCGGTTGGCGATGGTGGCAGGTTCGACGACGAGGACGTGGTCGTATTCCATGCCCTTGGCCTGGGCGGCAGCCAGGACGGAAACGGCCTCCCGCCGTTCGTCGGTGATGCTGGCGGACTGATCCAGATGGCGGCTGATTTCGTCGAGCCAGCCGGAGTCATCGGGGACGATGACAGCCACGGAGCGCAGAGTGTTCCCGTCGCTGGTGCCGAGGAGTCGGGTGGCTTGGGCGACAGTTTCGTCGAGTAGCTTCCACGGCTCGGTTGCCAACGTCTGGACGGCGTCCTCCCCGACTTCACGTATGGCCTGCGGGTAGGGCAGTGCGGGGGCGATCGTACAGGCCAGGGGCGCGACGAATTCCATGATTTCTGCGGGTACGCGGTAACTGGTGTTCAGCTTTGCCACGCGCCAGTCGCCGTGGTCGGAAAGGAGGGTGCCGAGGCGGCCCCAATCGGTGTAGGTGTGGGGACCTGTGGCCTGAGCGAGGTCGCCGAGGACGGTCATGGAGCCGTTCACCGCGGAGCGTCGGCGCAGGGAGCGGGCCTGCATGGGTGTCAGGTCCTGGGCTTCGTCGACGACGATGTGCCCGTAGCGTTGCGGGGTCTCCCCGGTGATGAGGTACCGCAGTTCTTCGAGACAGACGTGGTCGTCGAGGGTCCAGGAGTCAGCGTCGGCCTTGTCGGCTCTGGAGCGGTGCAGGGCTGCCTGCTCCTCGACGTCGAGGACGCCGTCGGCGCAGGTGCGCAAGAGGTCTTGGGAGTCGTAGAGGCTCCGCAGAGCCTCCCTGGCACCCGGCGACTGCCAGATGCGTTCGATCAGGCGCTCGATTTGGCGGTTGCGTTCCAGATCGCGACGGATCGTGTCACCGCCGCTGCGGCGCGGGGCTACTGCGACGAGTTCCTGCAGCAGGCGGTCGACGAGCAGGCTACGGAAGCGGTCGCGGCGCTCACGATAGGAGCCCTCGCCTTCGCGTACTTCCTCCAAGAGGGCGAGGACCTCCGAGCGCGGGATGCGCAGGGTGGTGCTGCCAGCAGTGACGGTGAGTTCTGGTTTGGCGTCCTTGTAGGAAGGGGTGCTGGTGAACTCGTCGATTGCCTCGGGGCGGCACTCGTGCTCAACGCGCTGACGCAGGACGGCCGCCATGCGTTCGTCGGACTTGACGACCCGCCCCTGAGGTGTGTCAGTACCGAGGATCTCGCCGTCCCACAGGCGGGTCACCTGCACAGCGTTGACGTTTCGGGTGCCGAGGGTGGGCAGGACCTGCCCGACGTAGTCGAGGAACCCCTGGTGAGGGCCGACGACGAGGATGTCCTGCGCCTTGAAGTGCTCGTTGTTGACCAGCCATGTCACGCGATGCAGGCCGACCGCGGACTTGCCGGTACCCGGGCCGCCCTGCACGACGAGGACGTCGGTGGGCGAACCGGTGACCAACTCCATCTGGTCGCGGCGGATGGTCTCGACGATGTCCCGCATGTTGCCGCGGCGCGAGCGCTGGAGCTCGCGCAGCAGGAACTCGTCGGGTTGCAGTGGCTTCTGGCGCTGGATGCGGACGATGTCGGCGGGGGTGAGGACGGGGCTGGGAACGGGCGGTCGTGGTACTCCCCCCTTCTGGATGCCGGTGGCGGGAATCGCAGGCAGCGCCTCCGGTTCTGCGTCGTCCACCGCCGGCCGCGGCTGCGGAACGGTGGCTGCGGGGGCGATCTCGTCGAAGTAGTCCTCGACGACACGCTGGACGCAGCGCAACTGCCTCCGCAGGAGAACCTCGCCCGGCGCGTCAGGCCGGACCTCGAACCACTTCTTGGCCAGTGGGCTGGTCCACAGCAGGACCACACGGTCACCAGTTGCGGGATCGCTGACGCCACGTCGTCCCACGTACCAGGGGTCAGGCTCGTCCTGTACGTCGACACGGCTGATGACCAGGGATTCGTTGCCGAGACCGCCGTACGACGCCGCCCGCTCCTCGACTTCGATCCGGTTGGCGACGCTGTCCTTGCCGCTGGCGGAGGCCGAGGCGACCGAACCCCCGGAAAGTTCAGCCAGTCGCGCGGCATAGCAGTCATACGCGTGGTCCACCGCCTTCTGCTCGACGGCGATGATCTCGTCACGCGTGGTGGTGCCCATGTGCATCCCTCCCTTGCGACGCCCCGAACGAAGGACGCCGCTACGGGCCTGCGCCCGTACCCCGGCGAAAGAACTATCAAAAATCGGTTGATGACACCCAGTCAGAGTCCCAATTCTCGGACCAGCTCGCCGACCTCCGTCCGCCAGGCGAGGACCTGGCCGTGCGTGGGGCCGATCTCGTACTGGTGGTAGTGGCACCCCAGACACAGGTGAGACCAGACAGCCTTGGCCCGCCGGGCAGTCTCCGCAGCGGCGTAGCAGCGCAGGCAGAGCATCCGGGCCCTCGCCGTTGTCCTGGACAGCCCCGGCACCGCGGTGTCCAGCACCTGGCCGACAGCGATCTCCAAGGCGGTCCGCAGTGCCAGGGCCGCTCCGCGGTTACGGCCGGAGGCCGTGGCGCCAAGGTTGCCGGCGAGGAGCCGGTCGGCCGTCAGCAGGAGGTCTTCGACTGAGATGGCAGGACCAGTCATCACGCGGTCACCTCCGGCTTGCGAACCTTCTGCGCTAGGGCCTCGACGTCCTTCACGAAACGGCGCGCGTCAGTGATCTGCGCGCCCCCGGAATGGGCACCCGACTGGCACTGCTTGATGAGGTACGCCGCCTGTGCTCCGTAGCGGGTGCGCAGTTCCTGGTCGACGTCGGCGGTCCGCCCGATGTCGCCGAACAGGGCCAGCGCAGCGATCTTCCTGAATTTGTCGGCGTCGCCGACGGCGGCCTGCAGCGCGTGCTCGGAACCGCCGGAGCGGTGGTGCCGGATCCAGGCGGCTTCTAGAAAGGCGTTTTCGAGTGCGATACGGCACAGGCTGGGCAGCACATGGGTCCGCGTCGCCGACGGAAGGCCTGGGGTGCTGACGATGGCCATGGCGTCGGCGAGCGCCTGGGCGACCGGATCGGTCACGGGCTTGACCGTCACCCTCGACGACGTACCCCGGTCGACCTCGAACACGGTCACGGGCAGTTCCTGGCTGGCGAAGGCCCGCTGGAGCCGGGTGTCATGGGTGAACACGACGACCTGCCGGTGCTTGCCGAGTTCGGACAGGACCTGGGCGAGTCCGTGAACCTTGGCGGGGTCCATGGACTGAACGGGGTCGTCGATGACGATGAAGCCGAACGGGCTGTCGGCGGTGGCGGCCCGGGGCAGGAACAGGGACAGCGCGAGGGAGTGCTGCTCGCCCTGGCTCATGACGCTGAGCGCCGAGGCCTCCTGACCGTCGACGGAGACGTCCATGACGAGCTTGCGGACGGTGGCCTTCTCGCTGCCCTTCAGGCTTACAGCCTTGAGGTCGATGTTGCTCTCCTGGCGGAGCCTCTCCCAGATCCGCTGCGACTGGTCGGCGAAGCCCTCCATGCGCTGCTCCCGCAGCTCGGCGGCCAGGGCCTTGATCCAGGTGCTGGCCTTCTTGAGGTCACGCAGCCGGCCCCTGTTCGCCTCTACGGCACGGGCCTTCTCCGCCCAGCCCGCCAGGCGGGTGACGAGCCTGCGCCAGCGTTCGTCCCGCTTCTCCAGCTCCCTGCAGGCCCTCTCCTTGACCGCAGCACAGGCGTCGGCCAGGGGTGCGACGGCTTCGTGGGCGCGCCGGGCGAGTTCGGCGGGATCGCTGATCCTACGGCAGGCGGTCCAGGCGCCCCACAAATCGGTCAAGGCGACGGGGATCCGCCCGGGCGTGTGGACGAGGTCCTGCACAGCCCGAGCGGCCGACCGAAGTTCGCTGCGCGCCTCCGCGGCGGCCGTCGCCTCCTGCCGCAGTGCGGCGATCTGGGCGGTGGCATCCGTGGCCCAGGCAGCGTCCAGCATCCCGTCGGTCCGGCACACGGGGCACGAGTCCTCGTCGGGGTGGCGGTCGTTGTGAGCCACCGCCCGCTCGAGGAGTTCCGCACGCTGCAGAGCGTCTTCGGCGCCGGTACCGCGCAGGTCCTCGACGTCGGCAAGGGCGTTGCGCAGCCGGTCCACAGCCGCACCGACCCGCGCCATGTCGGGTCCCTCTACGTCGGCCTCGGCGCGCAGCTCGGCGAGCAGACCCTCGTCGGCGTTGGGCAGACCACTGACCAGTGCTTCAAGGGTCGCGAAGTCGGGGGCTCCCTTCGTGTCGATTGCCACGAGTGCCTCTACCGCGCGCTCGTCGTCCTCGAGCTCGTACAAGCCTTCCTTGAGGCCCGGCAGCTCCGCCTTCGCCGCCTTTGCCGCGTCGTCGAGCGCCTTGGCCTCCTCGCGGAGCCGGCTACCAGCAGTGCTGAGCTGCCCCAGGCCGAGGATGGTGGCGATGGCGTCGTACATCTCAGAGGGCTTGCCGCTGATCATGCGGTCCAGGTCGACGTACGACAAGAAGGGCCGATAATCCGTCAGCGCCTGCCTCCAGTCCGCCTGGTCAAGGGGCACACGGCCGTGCCCAGGTCGCTTGAGTTCACCCTCCGAGTCGCTGAAGTCCTCGCCCTTCCACGTCCGGGTAAGTGTGCTGCGGCCGGTGTCGCCCTCAATTGCGAGTTTCACCTCGATCTCCGGCTTGCCGGTGTCATGGAGGTTGCGCCAGTTGCGGCTGCGCGTCGCGTCCTTTCCGTGCCACCGCAGGTTGGTGCCGGTGAAGGCCGTCTCGATGCTCTCGGCGATGCTGGACTTGCCGGAGCCGTTGCGGCCGACGACGAGGTTCACGCCGGGCCGGGGGCCGAGCTTCAGCCAGGCACGAGGGCCGATGCCGCGGAACCGGGCGACGGCGACGGACTCGAGGTAGATCCGGTCGGCCTGGGCGGCCTCCTGGATCTCGCCGTCGCCCAGAGCCTCCTTGAGGATCACCTTCACGGCCTCGGTGAGGTCTGCGGCCGCCAGGCGCGTCTGCACCAGCTCTGCCACGGGGACGGGCTGCTCGACCTGGGCCGGCTGGGCGGGGCGGGTGGGGTGGAGCACGTTCTGTTCGGGCCGTTCCGTCACTGTCATGGGTGTCTCCCGGGGTCCGGTGCTGATGCGGAGGAGGGGTGGGACACCGGCTGCGACCGTGGAGGGTGTGACTCCTGCGCCGCATCCGACACCAGGAACGATAGGGAGAACGAGGTGTTGGGAGCCTTTCATGCGTTGATAACTAGGGTTATCAACTATCAGCGGAACATGGACAGTTGACCACTCATGGTGTTCGCGTTCAATCCCGCAGTCCTGGCTGTTCCGGCGACGGCTTCATGGACAGAGACGGTCTGAGCCCGGTGACTGGTCGTCCGACCAGGCGGCGGAGGCACGAGCGGTCAAGTTCGCGCAGCTACTTCCCGGGGGGTTCTCCCGGTCAACGACGGATGGGGATCACCTCTACCTCGGCATGCATGGCTCGCAGTCGTCGGGCCGAGTGCAGGAGCGAGATCTGGGCGAAGGCGAAGAGGGAATCAACGTCGATGTCCTGTCCGTCCTTGAGGAGGATCCCGAACACCACCCGCAGTGCGCCGAGGTCCTCTACCCCACTGCGCGTTCCGGAGCGGGCGGCCACCTGCGCGAGGAACTTCTCGCGCACCTCGCTGTCGGTGCGGAGTGTCTCGACCGCGACCACCCCCTGGGCGAAGAGGTGGTTGAGAGGCGCGGTCTTCGACGCCTTCTTCACGCAGATCAGCTCACCCTGGGGACCGAGAACGTCACAGATCTCCAGACCGCCGCCGTTGAACCTCTCGGTAACGATGGTCCTCTTGTCGAACAGGGTGTAACCGGGCTGCCTTGCGATCAGGTCGTTGTACCAACCCTCGTCGTGGGAGTCCTGCCCCTTAAGGTTGCGAGCGCCCTTCGGCCAGGCGGGCAGCGTGAGCGTTCCCTTCTGCGCGAGGAGCTCCCGCAGCTCCTCTTCGAGCGTCGTCATTAAGTCGGCGCCAACCTCATACCACTTCCCATGACCGTAGAAGTACCGGTGTGCTCCGACCGGGACGTCCGCGATGAGCCACTCACAGCCCTTGGTGGAGGCACTCGCAGGAGTACGGCAATCTTCATCGCTGTACATCGTGATGCGCACTCGTTCGAGAGACTTCAAACGGTCACCCTCTTCCTCGCCCCGGATGAACTGCAGAAGGGTGCGGAGGTCGAGATCGGTCACCTCCTCGCGGCCGTGTCCCGGTCTGGTGAGCCGGAATGCCTGGGCGGACCCGAGCGCCTCCAGGCAGGATTCCGGCACACTGAGAGCCAGGCGAGCGCTGTTCGGATCTGCGATCAGCCGCTCCAGGGCACCCTGGGCATCTTCCGCTTTGTAACCGGAGGGGGCGAGGGTGCGAACTCGGTCGACGAAACGCAGCTCCGGAAGAGGCTCTTCACGGGCGCAGACCTCCTCGATCGCTCGCAGATCGCCGAGGAAGTCCTCCGGGTGGGTCGCCAGGGGCAGCTTGATGGTCGCTTCCGCGCATTCCACCTTGACCCGCTGAGCCTTTCCGCCCCGCACAGAGGTCAGAGGGATGCCGCTGACGGTGCCGCACAGGCGTCTGACAATGGCGCCGAACCGGTCCAGCCCGAAACCGTCGATGCGTTCGCCCCGGGCGACCGAGTATTCGTCGACCCGGCCTCGCCCGTCCATGATCTGGTTGCGGACCTTGATGACGCCTTCTTCGTCAAGGCTGCGCGTGGCGAACTCCAGGCCGAAGTCGTCGTCGCGGTAGTAGGGATCGAGCATGTGGTGGCCCACGCCGTAGCTGAGGGCGTACAGACCGCGTTCTGTCCTCATGACGATGAGGCCGGCAGCGGAGTGGCTGCGCTCGCTGACTTCGATCCCGGTGATGGCCTGGACCGCGGCGCACCAGTCGACTCTCTCACGGGGAATCCCTCCCGTGATCAACAGGCCCTCGATGCCGTCCCTGAAGAAGTCCTGGACCTTGTACCCGGGGCGATCGAGGTAGCGGCTGCGGACGAGGTCCCGGAGCTTGACCGTGCGCTCCGCAGGGACTCTGAGACGGTGGAGGGTTGACTTACGGGTGGTGCGCTTGCGCTGCTGCGTACTGCTCACGGGACGGCCCTCTCAGGTCGTAATAAGGACACGTGGCGCCTGGGCATGTGCTGATTTCTCGCTGCTCCTGGCGAACCCACGTCAGTCGCCGAGCGTGAACTTGAGTCCGCCGGTGTGTAGTTCGGCCTCGGTCTGGGTGAGACCGCCGCGGTGGGACACCTCGACGGTGTAGAACTTCGAGCCCGGGGTGATCTCGTCGACCGTGAACGCGAAGGTGCAGCCCGCCTCGGTCTTCTCCCCGAGGCCGAGGGAGCTGGTGGCGACCAGGGTTCCCGCCGCGTCGGTGATGTTGACCTGGGTGCCGAAGTCGATGTCGGAGTAGCCGCCCGTGCCGGAGCACGGCTCCCCGTCTTCGAGCCCCGCGCCGACGTCGGTGATCGTGATCGTGCCATCGGTCTCGAACGCTTTCGGTGCCTGCGTCTCCTCGGCCGTGGCGGTTTTCGAAGGGCTGTCGCCCTTCGCCCCGACTGTGTTTGCGCCGATGAGGGACACGGTCAGCCAGCATGCCGCCATCGCCGCGGCTCCTGCTCCGACACCGAGGGCCAGGACAGTGCCCCGTTGCAGTCGCGCCCAGCGGGAAGGGCTTGACGGTCCGGCCGGGGCACGGCCCCCGTCCGGTGCGAATGTTGGCATGGACGGGACTGGAGCCGCCGCCGGGGCAGGGTTCGATACGACGGGTTCGGGACCTGGAGTCGGGGCGGGGACGTGAGCAGGCGGCTCGGAGTCAGACATCGCGGTGCTGCCTCTCAGGACTCGAGACGGGGGCGGAGGCAGGCGGCCGTGAGTGCGGCAGACCCACCCCGTCCGGTGGGGAGAGCCGAAAAGGCTCGGCGTCAGCCGACCTTCTCCCACTTCAGGCAGCCCTTGGTCTCGAAGTACTCGCCCTTGTTGACCGTGACGCGGGACTGGCCGGTGATGTTGTCGTTGGCGATGATCGCCCCCAGTTCGCCGGAGGCGTTCTTGTTCCGGGCCCAGTAGCAGCCGAGGCCGAAGTTGTCGTTCTCGGGTCCGGCGGTCTTGTAGGTGCCGGCCTGGATGTCCTCGCCGACCAGGTACTGGCCGTCGCTGTCGATGGCGTCGGGCGGGCCGGGCCTCTTGGTCGGCTTCGGCTTGGCGGCGACCGTCTCCTTGGCTGTCTCGGTGACGGTCGCGGCCGGCTTCGGCGCAGAGGCATCGACGGTCTTGGTGACGGTGATGGCGGGTGCGGGCCGCACGGAGTCCGCTGCACTGCCCGACTCTCCGCTCCCGCCGATTGCGGCACCGAAGATCAGCGCGACGAAGGCTGTCGCACCATGAGTGAGCCATGCCTTCCGGCGGGACGGCTTCTGCACCGGCGGCAGCGGGGGCGGCACGGTGCCCCAGCTGGTGGCCGGGCTTGGCCCGTCGGGCTGGGCGGCGGGCGGCATCGAGGGCGTGCCGGTCATATCCGGGACCTCCAGGTCGTCGCGTGGTCAGTCCCACGCGGGTGGTGTGTCAACGGAGGCCAAGGTGACGTTCGTGGATGACAAGATGAGTGAACGAATGCGATAACCCCGGTTATCAAGCATGTCGGCCGTAGCGGGACCCGTTCGCAGTAAGGTTCTGCCACCTGCTCCGTAGCCGGGATTTCCTCCCGGAGCCGACAGGACAAGGGACTGCCTGAAGGGGGTGGAGACGATGAGCGCTGCGCTCAAAGCGGGATCCCACATCTTGCCCGAGATGCCGGCCTGGCGGATCACATACGCCGAAATCGCCGCCCTCGCACATGTGCAGCGGCCCGTCCCCACCACCTGGAGCCGCAGGCACCCAGACTTCCCCGCCCCCGTGGTCCATGAGGACGGTCGTCCCCTGTTCGATGCCCGTGCGGTCGTCGACTGGCTGACTACGACAGGCCGCGGCAATGCTGACCCTCGTCGGCTGCGCGCCGAGCTGGCCCTGCATACCCTCTCCGCCTGGCGGACCCCCGACCTGCCCGCATCTGTTCTGGTAGGGGCGCTGACCGCACTGATCTGCCTGCGCCAGCAGCTCGACACCGCCGTGTCGGGCCAGAGCTGGGACGCGCTCCTGGCCCGGGCCGACGACCTCGACTCCGAGGACACCTTTCTCCTCGCCGAGCTGCGTGCCGTGCCCGACCCGGACCGCACCGGGCCCGCCCTTGCTGCTCTCGCGGACGAGCTGACCGAGGCCGCCTACACTCCGGCAGAGGCCTTCGACTGGGTCCTGGAGGCCCGCCGCCGCCTCGGCTCCCACGACCTGGCCGCTGACGAGCCCACTCCCGCGATCGTCCAGGCTCTCGCAGCCCTGTCCGGTGTCGACGTCCTCGGCGAGGAGTCCGTCATCGCCACCCCCCACGCCCGCGCCGGCGACCTCCTCGCGGTCCTGCACGACCGAGCCGCCGAAGGCTCTGGCCACACCTACCTTGCCGCCGACCCCGACCCGGCCCGGGTCCGCCTCGTACGCCGACGGATGCTCGTACGCGGGGTGTACGAGTTCCATCTCGACGTCATGGAGGGCGAGGACCTGTCCTCCTCCGCCGACGAGTGGGGGTACCCGGACCTGCTGGCTTGCGTCCTTCCGTACGAAGGCGCGGAGACCCGCAGCCCCCAGGTCGTCCTGGAGCAGGTGCAGGCGCTTACCGACTACCTCGGCAACGGCTCCGTGGCCGTCGTGCTCGGCCCCGCCGACGTACTCGTACGCCCGCTTCCCCGGCATGGCGAGGCCGACCGGCTGCGCCGCTCCTTCCTTCACGAGGGCCTCCTAAAGGTCGCGATCAGCCTCCCCGACGGGGCGTTCGCTTACCGTCCTGGCTACCGCACCGCCGTGTGGGTGTTGTCCCGTACGGCGGAGGCGGAGCGCGCGGGCCGCGTTCTCCTTTCCGACTTCTCGGCGCAACCGCTCACCGAGCCGGTCCTCAACGCCCTCGCGGAGGACATCGCCATCTGGCGATCCTCGGGCTGGCGCGGGGACCGCCGGCACGAGCCGCGGCACGCCGTGATCGTCCCCGCGAAGGACCTTGACGACCGGCCGGGGAGCGCCTTCACCCCGCACCAGGGCCCCGTCGAGGCGCGCTATACCCGCGCGGTCATGGAGCGTCCGGCCCGCATCAGCGACCTGGAGCAGCGCCTGACCGAGCTCCAGGAGCAGGCCCGCCGGCAGCAGGCCGACCTGCGTGCGGCGTTGCGCATCCAGGCCGTCCTGCGCCCCGAGGATCAGCCGGTACGGCGCACCACGGTCCGCCGGCTCCTCGAGGAGCGTCGCCTGCGTCGACGCCCCGGTCACCGCATCGCGCCCGAACACCTCACTTCCGAGGGCCACTACCCGGTGCTCGCTCCGGACGAGATTCTCGGCACCGCGCGGCTGGGCGGCCGTCGTATCGACCGCGGTTTACTCCTCACCGCGTACGAGCACGCACAGTTCACCGAGCCCGGCGATGTCGTTGTCACCGCCAACCCGCGCTTCGGCGTCCACGTCGACGAGGAGGGCCTGTCGGTCGTCGCTGCTCCGGCCCGCATTCTGCGAGTACACCCCGACGCCGACCCGCCGGTCCGGCCACGGGTGCTGGCGGCGCTGTTGCGGGCAGCGGCCACGGAGTACACGCGTACCAGCGGCGCCGTAAGGGCGTCCCGGGGCATCGAGGACTTACTCATCCCTGACCTGGGGCGAGTCGAGGCCGAGCGCTACGACGCCGCGCTCGCCGAGATCGAGAGCCGCGCGGCGCTGCTGCGGGAGCAGTCCGCCGCCCTCGATGACCTGGCCCGCATCACGGCCGCCGGTATCGCCGACGGCACGCTGACCATTCAGAACCTTCCCGGAACCAATGACTGAAGGAGACGGTCTGCCTAATGGTTACCGCTGCAAAGAAGCCCACTGACCAGGCGGAGCTGTTCAGCGCCTCCACCGCCAAGGAGATCCAGGCGATCCTGTGGAAGGCCGCGGACAAGCTGCGCGGCTCCATCGACGCCGCGCAGTACAAGGAGTTCGTCCTTGGCCTGATCTTCCTGAAGTACGTCTCCGACGCCTTCGAGGAGCGCCGCGCCGAGCTGGCCAAGGAACTCGCCGAGGACGGAATCTCCGAGGACCGCCTCGACGACTTCCTGGAGGATCGTGACGAGTACACTGGCGCCCACGTCTTCTGGGTCCCGGAGACCGCCCGCTGGTCGTGGATCGCCGCCCACGCCAAGAGCCAGGGTGTCGGCAAGCTCCTCGACGAGGCGATGGACGCGGTCATGACGGAGAACGCTTCGCTAAAGGGCGTTCTCCCGAAGATTTTCAACCGCGACAACGTCGACCAGAAGCGCCTCGCCGAGCTCGTTGACCTCATCAGCGACGCCCGCTTCGGCGGCAGCGAGAATAAGCCAGCGCAGGACGTGCTCGGTGAGGTGTACGAGTATTTCCTCGGCAACTTCGCCCGCGCCGAGGGCAAGCGTGGCGGCGAGTTCTACACGCCGCAGTCCGTGGTCCGGCTGATCGTGGAGATCTTGGAGCCGTACGAGGGGCGTGTGTATGACCCGGCGTGCGGCTCGGGCGGCATGTTCGTCCAGGCCAGCAAGTTCATCGAGGCCCATCGGGGGCGCGGCCACAAGGCCGACATCGCGGTCTACGGCCAGGAGCTCAACGAGCGCACCTGGCGCCTGGGCAAGATGAACCTCGCCATCCACGGCATTGACGGAAACCTCGCTCCCCGCTGGGGCGACACTTTCGCCGACGACAAGCACCCGGACCTCAAGGCCGACTTCGTGATGGCCAACCCCCCGTTCAACATTAAGGACTGGGCGCGGGACGAGGGCGACCCCCGGTGGAAGTTCGGGGTCCCGCCGAGGAACAACGCCAACTACGCGTGGCTCCAGCACATGGTCTCCAAGCTGGGCGAGCGGGGCGTAGCCGGCATCGTCCTGGCCAACGGCTCGCTCACTGACCAACAGGGTGGACAAGGAGAGATTCGGCAAGCCCTGATCGAGGCGGACCTTGTGGCGTGCATGGTCGCACTGCCCCCCCAGCTGTTCCGGACGACACAGATCCCGGCCTGCCTGTGGTTCCTGTCCAAAGACAAGACCCCGCAGGGCGCGAAGCGCCTGGACGACCGGCGCGGGGAGATCCTCTTCATCGACGCCCGAGGGATGGGCGAGATGAAGGACCGCACGGAACGAATCCTGACGGATGCCGACCTCGCCAAGATCGCTGGGGCGTACCACGCATGGCGGGGTACGGCGTCGGCGCGCGAGGAGGGGCTGACGTACCGGGACGAGCTCGGGTTCTGCTTCTCGGCCAATCTGGAGACCGTGCGTGAACATGGGTACGTGCTGACGCCGGGGCGATACGTGGGGGCCGTCGAAGCGGAGAAAGAGGACGCGGAGGCGGTGGCGGCGAGGATTGCCACGCTGACGGAAGTGCTCTACGAACTCTTCAACAAGTCGTCGGAAGCAGAGAAGACGGTTCGCAAGCAGCTGGGGAGGATCGATGCCTGACTGGAACTTTGTTAGCTACGAATCCCTTTCCTCCACCGACAAATCATCATTCTCCATGGGGCCGTTTGGGTCGAAAATCACGAAGGAAAACTATGTAAGTGACGGAATTCCCGTAATTCGGGGCGTCAACCTTACGCAGGGAATCTTCATGGATGACGATTTTGTTTTCGTTACAAGCGAGAAGGCGGACGAAATCCTGTCTGCCAACGTGGAACCGGGGGATTTGATCTTCACGCATCGCGGAACGATCGGACAGGTCTCCATGGTGCCGCGCAAACCTCGATTTGATCGATACGTGATTGGATCCAGTCAAGTCAAGACTCGGCTCGACGAGAAGAAGGCCGTGCCGGAATTTTACTATTATTGGTTTCAGTCTCCTGGGGGCCAGCATTCGATCTTGGCGCATGCCTCCACTGTCGGAGTTCCAGGCATCTCCACTCCGCTCACCTCGATCCGTAACCTCAAGGTGCCGTACCCAAAGTTGTCGGAGCAGAAGGCCGTCGCTGACGTACTCGGGGCCCTGGATGACAAGATCGCCGTCAACGAGCGCATCGCGGCCACGTACGAGCAACTGCTTCAGTGCATGTACACGGGGCTAGGTCTGTCGGACGAGCCGGACGACGAAAACGCCATTCCGGTCACGGACCTGGTTGCCTTCAACCCGAAGCTAGCCAAGCCCTCCGACGAGGAGCCGGTCTATGTGGACATGGCCGCGTTGCAGGTCAATCGGGCCAGCATTCCAACCTGGGCTCGACGCGCCCCTAAGTCCGGTCCGCGATTTATGAACGGCGACACGCTCCTTGCCCGCATCACCCCGTGCCTGGAAAACGGGAAGACCGGTTATGTCGACTTCATGGAAGACGGCGAGGTCGGGCTCGGTTCCACCGAGTTCATCGTTGTGCGTTCTCGTGCCGGAATTCCTAGCGAACTCAGCTACTTCATGGCACGCGACAGCAGGTTCCGCGAGCACGCCATTCGCAACATGGTCGGGACGTCCGGGCGTCAGCGCGTCAGTGCTGCGGACGCGGCTAACTACTTCGTGAACCGCCCCGACGCCGATGCATTGGCGGCCTTCGGTAAGGAGGCCACGGCGGCGTTCGCGCACATGAAGTCGCTCCAGGGCGAGAACCGCGCCCTCGCCACCCTCCGCAACACCCTGCTCCCTCAGCTCATGTCTGGCCGCCTCCGCGTCAGAGACGCCGAGAAGATTGTCGAGGACCACGTATGACGCACCCCGACGACGACAACGAGCACCACCGACCCTTCGAGTCCGACTGGGAGCTGCTCGCCCTCGACGAGCTGGCCGAGCTGGCCTGGGAGCACACGCCCGGAAACGAGTTCGCCCCCGGCTCCGGGCACCGCAAGTCGTGGGCCGACCTGATCCTCTACCCGGACCTGCAGGAAGCGGTGGAGCGGCTCAACTCGAACCTCCCCACGGACGCCGTCCGCGACGCCGTCGCAGCCGCCGCGACCCCGGGCTCCCAGGACGCGTACGAGGAGAACCGCACCGCCCACGCACACCTGACGGCTGGCATCCGGTCCGTCACGTACACCGACGCCTTCGGCGCTGAGCACAACCCCACCATCCGCCTCGTCGACCTGGACGACCCGGACGCGAACGTCTACCGCGCACTGAACCAGGTGACCGTCATCGACGGCGAGCGGAACCGTCGCTTCGACGTCGTCCTGTACGTCAACGGCCTGCCGCTCGCCGTCCTGGAACTGAAGCGCGCCGGCGACGAGGATGCCACGCTCCAGACCGCGCACTCGCAGGTCACCCGCTACGTCGCTGAGTTCCCGACCGCTTTTCGCTACAACGCGGTTGTCTTGCTCTCCGACGGCATCACGGCGAAGTACGGCACGCCCTTCACCCCGTACGAGCACTTCGCGCCGTGGAACACGGACGAGTTCGGCGCCCGCGTCGACCCGCTCGATGCCGAGGGGATATGGGATTCGGGCCAGAACCTGGCCGTGCACGGCCTGTTCACCCAGCCGCGCTTCCTCTCCCTCATCCGGTCCTTCATCAACTTCGTCCCGTCGAAGCGGATGAAGCGCATCGCGAAGCCGCACCAGTACCACGCGGTGACCCGCGCCGCCGAGGCCGTACGGGAGGCCTCGGCGAGTGACGGGAAGGCCGGCGTCGTCTGGCACACGCAGGGGTCGGGCAAGTCCGAGGAGATGGTCCTCACCACGACGACGGTGATGCGCGACCCGGCGCTGCTGAACCCGACCGTCGTCGTCATCACGGACCGCACGGACCTCGACGACCAGCTGTACTCCACCTTCCTGGAGAGCGAGATCCTCCCGGAGAGCCCCAAGCAGGTTCTCACCCGGGCCGAGCTGCGCGAGGAGCTGGCCGCCAAGCGCACGGGTGGCATCCTCTTCACCACCCTCCAGAAGTTCGGCCGTACCAAGGAGGAGAAGGAGTCCGGCGCGGACCACCCGCTGCTGTCGGACCGCCGCAACATCGTGGTCGTCGTCGACGAGGCGCACCGCAGCCACTACGACTCGCTCAACGGCTACGCGCGCCATCTGCGCGACGCACTCCCGCACGCCACGCTCCTCGCCTTCACCGGCACCCCGCTCTCCCAGGCCGACCGCAATACCCGCGAAGTGTTCGGCGACAAGGGCGATCACAACGGCTACATCGACGTCTACGACCTCAAGCGCGCCGCCGACGACGGCGCGACCGTCAAGGTCTTCCACGAGAGCCGCGTAGTCCAGCTCGTCCTGGACAAGGACGTCGATCCGACGAAGATCGACGAGGAGGCCGATCGCATCACCGATGGCCTCGACGACACCGAGCGTGAGCGCGTCGAGCAGGCAGTCGCCACGATGAACGCGATGTACGGCTTGCCCGCCCGCATACGGGACCTCACCCAGGACCTGGTGGAGCACTGGGAGGGGCGGCGCGATCGGATGAAGTCGTTCGTTGGCGTCTCCGCGACCGGCGGCGCGGTCGGCAAGGCGATGGTCGTGTGCGCGACCCGTGAGATCTGCGTCCGCGTCTACGACGCCCTGCGCGAGCAGCGGCCCGAGTGGCACAGCGACGAGGTTGACAAGGGTGCCATGAAGATCGTCTTCTCCTCGAACTCCCGCAAGGACCCGAAACACCTCCTCGCCCATGCCCTGAGCGACAGCCGGCGCAAGACAGTCATCAACCGGGCCAAGGACCCCGACGACGAGCTGGAGTTGCTCATCGTCAACAACATGCTCCTGACCGGCTTCGACGCTCCGCCGGTCCACACGATGTACCTGGACCGGCCGCTCAAGGGTGCCAACCTGATGCAGGCCCTGGCGCGGGTCAATCGCCGCTTCCGCGCCAAGGAGGACGGTCTCCTGGTGGGGTACGCGCCGCTGACCGAGAACCTTCAGCGGGCGATCGCCGAGTACACCGAAGCCGACCAGGAGGATCGCACGCTCGGCCAGGACATCGACCGGGCGCTGGACGAGCTGCGCAACGAATACGACATCCTCACGGACATCCTGCGCGGCTTCGACTGGCAGACCAGGCTGGCCATGCCGTCCAAGACGGCGTTCATCGACGCTGCGATCAGGGCCGCCAACTACCTGCGGGACCCGCGCACGGCGGGCAACGACCCAAACAAGCTCGAAGACCCCCGCCAGACGCTCGGCCGACGCTTCCGCGAGCGCGCCCACCGCCTCGAGCGCTTCTACGCGTTGTCCGCCAGCGCCACGAATATCGGCGAGCGCTTCCCCGACCACCCGGCCTGGCGCCGGGACATCCAGTTCTTCGTCGAGGTCCGCGCGTACATGGCGAAGTACGACGCGATGGACCGCGAGGCCCGCGGCTTGCCAGTTGCCCGCGACGTCGAGCTGTACCTCGCGCAGCTGACGTCCTCGGTCGTCGAGACCGGTGGGGTGACGGACCTGTTCGCCGAGGCCGGCCTGGAGACCGCCGACCTGACGCACCTGAACGACGCGCTCGTCGCGCAGCTGCAGAACAGCGAGACCCCGCACCTGGCGGCGGAAGCGCTGCGGCGGCTCATCGAGCGGAAGATGCGCGAGGTGACACGGCACAACATCGTCCGGCGGACGACGTTCTCAGAGCGGCTACAGGACCTCATGGTCCGGTACATGCGGCAGCAGTACACGAGCGCGGAGCTCATCGCCAAGCTCGTCGAGATGGCGAAGGAGGTCGTGGACGACGCCCGCCGCGGCGAGAAGTTCGAGCCGCCGCTGGACTGGCGCGAGCTCGCCTTCTACGACGCGGTGGCCGACCACGGCACGGCGCGCTCGGTGATGGGCGATGAGGTGCTGGCCAGCATCGCCCGCGAGCTGGTCGCGGAGGTCCGCAGCAAGCTCAAGCCCGATTGGATCGCCCGCGAACCGGTCCGCGCCCGCCTCCGCAGCGCGATCAAGCGCCTCTTGGCCCGCCGCAACTACCCGCCGGACCAGGAAGTCGAGGCCATCAACCTGGTCCTGAAGCAGATGGAGCACTTCGCCAACGAGTGGTCCACGAAGGAAATGAAGGGAGACTGAGCCACGGTTCCGTATGCCAGCGGGCTCACATCAGTGGGGTCTGTGTGGCTGGTGGTTGACTTGTCAAGAGAAACGGGCCGCAATATAGCGGCCCGTTTCTCTTACCTGGAGGGACTGAACGCGGGCCCTGTCGCACGTGAGGGGCGGGTCAGTATTCGTTGGTGAAGGCAGCCTCCTGCGCAAGCTTGTTGGCTGGCCTTACACGACCGCTGTCCCGATACAGGTGGAAGATGAAGGCCTTGGCCCTGTTGGCGAAGTCCGTCGCGGGCCGCGTGATGCCACCGTTGATGACGACGACCAGCCGTTTTCCCTCAACCGCTGCGTCGGCATAGAGCTGCTTGACGTCGGAGGTTCCCAGGTCCTTGGACCGCTCCCACCATACGACGTGGACTCCGTCCGAGCGGAATGGTGAGCCGTCGGAGGACGAGAGCTCCATGTCTGTGAACCCCATGGACCGGAGCTGGGCCACGACTTCCGTGACCAGGACGTGAGGGCTGGGTGGGACCACCTCTTCACCGAAGATCGTGAGTCCCTCCGACTCGTTATCCCCATGCGTCTCGATCTTGGTAACCGCCTCAGGACCGGGAGCGAAGACAAACGGGTGGTCCAGGAGTTCCTCGATCACGTCCGCCAAGCGTGTCGTGCCGATGTCGGGTAGTGGCGTCCCGGGTGTGAGGCTCGCCTGCCCGTGAATGAGGCTGTTGAGATCAAGGCGCCACTGGACGCCGTGCTCGAGGTCATGGATGTCAACCATCCATCCAAGGGTGGGTTTGCAGGAGACACGTACCGTCCGAGGGCCACTCCGGACCACGAGGAAGTCGCCCTCGTGCTGCCGAAAACTACGGGCCTCCCATCCCTTCGGCGCTAAGGTGGCCCGCAGCCTGTTGTTCGCCACGACCTGGGCGACGGGGATGCCCTGTCCGGCCAACACGTCCGCTAGACGGACGATCTGGCACATCTCCGGTTCGTCCCACTTCCAAGGGCTCACCTCTTCGCGTCTATCCCTCCAAGCGGTGGTGCGCTCATGGAAAGCGTCAGCCAGGACGTCCTCGCCCGTCTGCGGATCCCAGATGCGAGGAGTGTCTCCGTCGGTGGGACCGTATATGTGCCAGAACAGGTGGTAGTCGTAGGGGCGACCGAACCTCGTCATCCAGAGCAGAGTCTTCGTGCCGTCGTCCACGGTGACGGTGAGGGCCGTGGCACGATTCCCTCCGACCGACTCCTGCATGCGGAGTCGGTCGTTCAAGTCGGGATGCCTTTCGCGGACCGCTGACTCGACGCGTTGGTAGGCGAAGAAGGCCCCCATCGCAGACGACATGTCGCCCCACGGAATCTGCATGAACGTCATCAGTCCGAACCCCCTGCGTCTATGGTCAGAGCAAGCCCCATGCCCGGTGATCACGCTAGCGCGGAATTCGGCATGCCTGCCGGGAGCGTCTGGAGAGGATGAGGCCGTAGCCGCCCAACGCGGGCATCCATCTTCGCAAGTTCTTTACGGCATCCCTCTACCATCGGTGTGAGGTCGTCCGATACCCACGGGTGCGACCGGCGCCGATCTTGAAACTGAAGGGGATGTCCTGCCGGTCGAGCCGTCAGCGGCACCCTCAGTCTGAGCGTCGCTGCGCGTTACCCATATGGGGAGAACTCCTGATCACTACGAATTGGGACGCCGTTGTGCTGTCTTCTTGGCGACTCGCCGTGCTGGCCCCGGCTGGTCGCCCGCTGGATCAGGTGGCATGGCCGGCGTTACTCTCAGAACCTCAGACGCGAAGGTCAACCAGGCCTGCGCGTCGGCGCCGTTGAGGTCGTCCGTCCATATGAGCGAGCCCTTCTGTCCGCCGCCTTGGTTGTGCGGAAGGATGCCGTTGTCTGCGTACCAAGCCTTCTTGAGCTCCCACTTCCGGGCGTAGTCGGGTAGGTCGAGCATCCCTGCGTGCTCCCAGTAGACCGTGCGGCCATCACTGGCTGAGATCGTGAAATCGGGCAGGACGACGCGTCCGTCGGCACCGGTGTAAGGCTCCTCGTATTGCCATTGGCCTGGGGCGAGTTGGTCAAGGAGGCCAGCGATGATGACCTCGTTCTTCGACGCCATCGGGATGCCGCTCGCTGACACATGCATGAGCTTCCGGTCGAAGCGGCGGGCCGTGCCCTGGATCTCAAGCGCTACCGGGTGCGGCGCGTCGAACAGGTCAGTCAGTCGCCGGGCCGTCTCCGAGCGCCAAGGCTGTGCAAGGTCGCGTAGATCGGAGAGCGTGCCCTCGTGGAGGATGACGACCTTGTCCTTCTGCCTGGTGAGGGCGGTGTACATGAGTTCCCGGGAGACGTTCGCCCGGGCGGGGAGGATGAGGAAGGTCGTGCCGAACTCCGATCCCTGCGACTTGTGGACCGTGACTGCCCATGCGAGTTCCAGTAGGGCGTCATCGGAGTCCGTTGGCCAGTACGAGTACTGAAACCCGGATTGGGAGGAGAACTCAACGTTGAGGCGCAGCTGGGACTTGGGTGTCTTCGTCGCCGGTGTGACGAATCCGATCGCCACGCCGATCTCGCCGTTTGCCACGTAGTTCATTGCGTTCTGCTTGGGCCATGCGTTCAGACGCTTGTTGGTGGTCTGCATGACCTTGTCGCCGCGAACGATCAGCTCGGGTCCGATCGGCTTCGGGATGTTGCCCCGACGGGTGTCTCGTTGTGCCCACGTGGTGTCGCTTGACCGGTACGTGCGCTTGATGTGGCGGTTGAGTTCGACTGTGCCGAACGCCCGGGATCGGCTCGGGGAGAGAATCTGCCAGTCCTCTGCATGTTCACCTGCGCCGACCTGCCAGTTGAGGTACGCGCCGTTGATGACGCCGCCGTAGGTGAGCGCGAAGGCTCGCGCTGGGTCCGGGTGGCTATCGAGAACCAAGTTGTGCTTGAGCTCATCGGTCAGTGCCTCGACGACAGTTCTGTTGCCCCATGGGACGTATCGCACGGTGGGCAAGTCAGGGTTGGCGGCCAGTTCTGCCCAGATGGCCTCGTCGCCTGCGCCCCGAGTGTTGTCGCCGAACCAGGCTGCCAGTTCAAGGTCGTGTCTGGTGCCGTGGCTTCCGTCCGCGAGCTGGCGCCGAGGCACCTGGAGTTCGACGTAGCCGGGTGCCACCCGCACCCAGTTACTGAAACCGTCGGGCCGCAGCTTGTTGACGAGGTCGACGAAGGGGCGGCCTGCGCCGATCGGTGGGAGTTGTCGTGGGTCGCCGACAAGGACGAGTCGTTTGACGCCGGTGAAGGAGTCGAGGGTGGCTGCGAGCATCTCCTCGGTGAGCATCGATGCTTCGTCAATGACGACCAAGGCGTAGTTGTGTCGTGGTTGCTGGTCTCCCCACACGAGATACCGGCCGGTCTCTCCGTCGTACCTGTGACTGGCGCTCAGGTGCGACGCCAGAGTCTTGGCGGGCAGCTTCACCTTGGTTTCCAGCTGGACCTTCGCTTTGCCGGTGGGAGCGAGGAGCAGCACATTGCCCGCGGCGACACCGGGGTACTCGACCAAGGCGCGCAGCAGCGTGGTCTTGCCGGTTCCCGCCGGCCCGATGAGCACCGAGAGCGGGGCGTCATGAAGGGCCGAGAGGCCGGCAGCCTTCTCGGTGCGAGCGCGCTCCTCCAATTCGTCGAGCTCTCCCGTGACGTTCTGGTTCCGGTCGAGCGCGCTGTCCAACACTCTTCTGGCGTCCGTGACCGGCCCGAGGCTGTCCCTGTTCTCTTGAGTCCTGATCCAGTCCCGGATGACGGAGGAGGTCTCGTCGAACCGTGTGAGCTTGTACGCGGGAGTGCCGTCTGCGAGCGACACGCTTGTCAGGGGTGACCACTCGCTCCACTCGTTGATGCCGTCATGGTCCAGATCGAGGCCAGTCAGGATGGTCTTGGTCAGAGCGGGCGGTTGAGCGAGTGGGACGTCGTTTGCCAGCGCGACGGTCTCGCCTTCCGGTACGACTGTGTCGCCCTGCCAGCCTCGCCGTTCGAGCACGTCGGTCAGCAATGCTTCGATCCGACGCCGATCGAGGTGGCCCTCCAGCTTGACGTCATCGGGAACCGGAGGCTTCCAGGTGACGTGGGCCGGGGGGAAGAGGGCGCGGTCAACGGTCGTGAACGGTACATGCTCCGCGATGCCGTAGGTGCACGTCGAAGCGAAGTACGGGTTTTGGAGCAGGTCCTCGGCCGTCATCTCGACCTCCGTGGCGCCTTCGAGCAGCATCCGACCCTGGGCCGGGGAGATGTCGAAGCCAGAGAGCAGGCGCAGCACAGCCTGGCGCTCTGGCGGCACCTTCTTCCAGATCCTGGCCTGGAGATTGCCGATGTGTACTTTTATCGCACTCGGTGCGCCGGATGGGTCGGCAAAGACCGTCTGGAGGAGGTCCCACGGGTCAGTATCGTCCCCCGCCTCTGCCATCACCGCTCGCGCCGCCGCGTACGGCTGCTGGACGCCGATCACCTTGAGGAAACCCGGCAGGCCGGGGACGGGGCCACGTAGCTGCCAGAGTCGCTCGATCTGGGCCTGAAGCCATTCGCGGCCGGCGTCAGGGAGATCCACACCCAGTTCGCGCATGCCATCGGCGGCCGACTGCAGCGAGGTGAGCGCCTCAATGGCGGCATCGTCGGACAGGTGCTCGGTGACGTACGAGAACTCGACGACGCGGCCCTCAGGGGCCCACGCGAGCGCCCTGTCGACGTCAATGCCCTCGTCCATCAGGGAGACGAGCTGCTGGTAAGGCAACAAGACCCCATCGGTCATATCGGCGCGGAGCGAGTGCTCGACAACCGTCTCCCACATGGCGGAACTGAAAGGCGGGTTCCCCGATTGGTTCCACATCGGCGGCGGAGTGACGCGGGTGACCCGTGCGGCGCCCACCAGCAGCCGGTCGGTGCGCTGCTCCTGAAACGGTGAGTGCTTCAGATAGGCGAAGACCAACGAGTCACCCGGGGCGACCGGCTCGAAAAAGGCATCCATGATGGCACGTTGGTTGCCTCCGTCCATCACCCACAGCGGGTTGGAGTTCAGCGCTGCGTCGGCGGCGTCCTCCGCGGCCTCGCTGAACAAGGGGACTCGCTCATGGCCGATCTCCTGCGCGAAGACTTCGCGGTTCATCCAGCGGAAGGGAACCGCCTCGAAGGCGTATCCGGGGAGTGTGACGTGGGTGTCGTGGATCTTTCCCTTTAGTGCACGGTGTTGTCGGTACGGATGCTGTTTGACGACCGTGTAGCCGAGTGGAGACATGAACGTCGCGCGCTCGCTGAGGCATGGCAGCCGGTCCTGATCGAGGGTGTCGATCCCGGCACCGGCGTGGGCGACCTCGAACGAGTCGTCCCGACCCTTGCCGATCGCGGCGAGCAACGTACATGACGAGTTCCCTAACGGGTCGTCGCAGATGAACTGGTCCCAGGGGCGGTCCCGCCACGGAACCCTCATCGACACGTGTTGAATTCCGGCCATACAGGAGGTCTATCACCTGGTACCGACGCAGTCCGGCTGTCCGACTTTTTGGTTGTTCAGTGCGTTCGCCCGTGCGCAGTCGCGCATCCGGCCACCGCGTTTCTCCAAGGGCCGCCCTACTTCGACACCTGCCCCAGATAAGCATCCAGGCCGGCCGCCGCCAGCGGGGAGAAGTCCTGTGGGTCAGGGCTGCCGTGCAGCCGCAGCAGGAAGTGGTCCTCGGCGATGATGCAGTCAGTGCACGGCAGGACGCGTGACAGCAGCCGTCCGAAGTCGTGGCAAGTCGCTCGGACGTCGACGTTGTTGAGGCTGATCCACACGTGCAACGTGCCATCTCGAATGGCCAGTTCGACGTCGACTCGAGTGCCGGCCGCAACGGCCGCTTCACCACACCACTTCAGCGTCTCGTGCAGAGCCCCAAGCTGAACCGGAAGCGGGAGGAACGCCTCCTGGCGCATGTCGTCCCGGACCGACACGCCGGTGTGGGGCGCCTGGTCACGCCACCAGTCCTGCAGGATGTCCCGCACGGAAGCGGCCCAGGCTCCCGTGCCCGCCGCGCCCCGGACGGACTCGGTGGCCTGGCGCCGGACCACGCTCGCGGTGTCGGTGTCCTGCTCCGCAGCCATCCGGCGCAGCAGGGAGCGCGGTCCGTACCGGGTGTCGTCGACGATCTTGCGGTACAGCTCCCGCAATGCGTCGGGGCCCCCGCGTCGTCCGGGCCGAGAAGGGCCGTGACACGGTCAGCCCAGGCAAGGAACGCCTCGGTGTCGCCGGTGGCGAGGAGGTCCGTACCGAGGTCGCCGCGGGCCAGGATTCGGGCGCGCTGCCGTTCCATCGCCGGGCCGAGGCCCTCGAGCTGGGCGCGGAGCAGGTAGGTCAACAACCCGCGTTCCGGGTCGAGGAGGTCGCCGACCAGGTCGGTGGCCGGGGCAGCGAGAATGTCGAGGACGGCCTGGGCGGTCGCCTTCTTCGCTTCCGGCTTCCCGGAGGTGCCGGGCAGTTGCTCCGTTCATCGGTGGACACGGCCACGTGTGTCCCGCAGCACGACTGTCGCCGTGTAGCTCTTAAGGTGGTCGGGTCCGCAGATCTGGTACTCGAAGTCGTTGTCGATGCCGTACGCGGCGGTCATGGCGGCCAGGACGGTCACCGGGTCGTGTCGGTGCTTCAGTCCTGTGAGCCAGTCGTCCAGCACATCGGGTCGGCGCCACAGCAGTCGGGACCCGTGTGTGCGCCAGGCCGCGGCGACGACCGCCTGGGTGGCGTCCGACACCGCCGTACGGCCCTGCCCGCTCTCACCGCGGCTGGTCAGCAGCCCCTCCGCCACCTGGAGGGCCGCGCCGAGCTGGGCGGTGTCCTCGTCCGAGGCGGTGAGGATGCGGCTTTCGTCCTCGTCGGGTGTGAGGCCGCGCGCAAGGGTACGACGGGCTCTGACGTGGGCGGCCAGGTAGTTGATGACGTGCGAGCCGTGGTGGGCGAGGAGGTGGTTGTTGTGCTGGCGGGCAGCGGTCACGGCGGCCTGGTTCTCCAGGATCCAGGAGGCGTGGGTGAGGGCCTGCGCGAGGAGACCGTCCGCCCTGTGGCCGAGTTCGAACATCGTCGCCAGATCGCTGACGGCGTCCCGGTGTCTGTTGCCCGGCTGCGCGTACGGCAGCGGCGGCATGCTCCGGTTGGTGGCCGGCGCCGCCTTCTGCCCTTGGTCCACTGCTCCGGCCGCCTGCGGGTACCTGTCCAGCAGGGCTCGGGCCGCGGCCGCTCGTGCGGCCTTCTTCGACAGGCCGGTGCCCTCGGCCGTACGGCCGGTGCCCGTGCGGGCGGTGGCGCGGAAGACCTTCCGGTGGTCGGGGCCTTCCTCGTCGTAGTCGTAGGTAAGTCCTTCCTTGTGGAAGGCCATGTGCGCCAGCGTGACGGGATCGGCGCCGGTCTCTGCGGACGGGCGGTCGAGGTCGGGCCAGACAGCGGCGACGAGCCGACGGGCGAACTGGTGCTCACCACAGAGGCTGAGCGCGCCGAGGATCTGTCGTGCGACCGCTTCGGACACGGATTTCGCGGGCCGCTGCGCTTCGCCGGCGCCCATGCGCACCAGACGACGTTTCGACGGCCCACTGGCCCAACGCGCGGTCTGCGGCGGCGCGCCGCCGAGCGTGTTCGCTGGACTGCTCGCCCGACGTCTGAGGAGTGGCCCACCGTACGTAGGCGTCGAGCAGGATCACGTCGAGCGCTGTGCCACGGAGTCGATCGAGCAGGCCAAGCACGTGCGACGTGATGCGGTCGGCCTGGTGGCTTTCGTAGAGGTGGCTGCGGTGCTCTGCGGCCAGCCCGAGCCAGGCCGTCACCTCTGGCCCGGCGTCCCAATTCCTCACGGTCTCCCGTACGGCCGCGCGGACGACGTCCCCGAAGGTGTCCAGCAGCGTGATGGGCGGCTCGCACAGTGCCGGGTACGTCACGTCGCGGACCGCAAGCGGCCGTACGGCGCGGCTGCACGGCCGGACCGGTTCAGGCAGCGGACGGTGGCCGGTCCTGGGAGGGTCGGGCCGGGCGACTCCGGCGGACGTGCTCCTGCTGCGACGCGGGGACGGGGGCCGGTGGTGGTCGGCGCATTGGGGCTTGCGCGTCGGGGCCTTCCTCTTCCGCCCGTCCGTCCTCGGCGCGTCGCTGCCCTCCAGGAAGTCCTGAAGCTCGGCAGTGAGCCAGAAGGGTAGGCCGGCCGGGAGCTCCCCCCCGCCGGCGCTGGTACGGCGGGCGACGCGCGCCTCAAGCGCCCCTCTGGCGCCTCGGCTCGGAAGCCTCTCCATCTGGGGCAACACGGTCCCCCGGATGCCCCGGCTCGGGGATCTTCCACTGCGTGTGGTCGGGCCAGAGCAAGATACTCAGCGCACCTTCGAGGTCCACGACCGTAAGCATGTCGGGCCAAACGGTTCCGTTGAGCACGTTGGTGATGACCTGTCGATTGACACCGCTTTTCTTCGCGAGGGCATTGGCGCTGATCCCCTGCTCCGTCATCGCCGCAGCGAGCTTGCGGGCTATGGCCTGCGCGACGAGGGCGCCTCGATGCGGCTCCATCATGGCGTGCGGCCAGTCGCCGTCGATGACGAAACTGCTCGGCTTCTTGGCACGTCTGATTCCTCCAGGCACCGCACAAGTGTGACCGAGGCGCACCCCGGATGCGCCCCAAGCCCCCGCATGCTACTTGTATAGCAAGTAACGGAGCGTGATTTCTCGGGAAGACGCGCATGAAGCACGACGGCGAACGGTGCAACGATCCACTCGGGAAGCCCCTGGGGGCCCCTGCTCTGCAAAAGCCTCTGCAGAGCCGCCGCAGAGCGACTCGCATAACTTGCCGAGGCGACCAGGCAACCACCACAGTCGACTACCGTCTGGCCACCCACCTGCGGGATTCACCCGCCCCGATGTGCGCTCGCTGTCACGCGAGCCAGCAGGGGGCCGCACGTGGGGCAACACCCTTGCAGGGCTTGCAGGTTGCCCTGCACTGCAATGTGGTCAATTCCTCTGCATCACAGCATTGCCCTGCCCTACGCTGCCCAGGCGCCCATCTGTGCGCAGAGGTCGTAGGAGGGGCAATGCCGGGTCAGGGATCCACAGCGGCGACCGCACCCTTGCGGGAGTTGCCCACGTACCGAGTGGTCGCGTCGGAGCAGATCTCCATCGCCTGCACGATCGGTATCCTGCCTCAGCCGTTCTCGGTGCACGATGTCAAGGCAAAGCTCGGTCTGGACGCTGGGCGCATCGGCCTCACGATGGCCTTCTTCAAGTACTGCGGGCTCGTCACAAACGCTCCGGGCAGGGGCATGTACCTCGCCACCCGCTCGGCGACTCGGGTAGCAGAGGCATGGGCGAAGGACGCCGAGTTCGGCAAGGCGGAACTGCGCAAGGCATGGAATCAGACATGGTTCACCAAGAGCGCACGAAACAGGCTCGCCCAGGGCCCTGGACTGCGCGACGGAGTGCACGCCCGCTTCATGAGGCTGGCCGGGCGCAGCGCAGCGCACCGCCAGTCGGTCGACAAGCTCATGGAGCTGATGATGCTGTCCGGCCTCCTCATCGAGCAGCCCGACGGGTTCGTGCGCTGGTACGAAGACGCGGCACCCCGTTCCCCTGAGGAATCGCCCGGTCGCCAGCTGGACGACGACGAACCAGGACGTGAAGGCCGCGCAGGAACCTCGCGAAGCGACAGGCCGTCGCACCCCCACAGCAAGAAGCACGCTCAGGCGCAGGAACCTCCTGCCGAGAAAGACGACGATGCGGGGCAGGCACAGACCTCCCCCAGGGCCGGGGATGCGGACGACGACGGTACTGTCCCCGTCTACGAGGATGACCCGGCTGAACTCCTAACCGACCCGCTCTGGCTCAGGTACGTCCGCTATATGACGCCGGATGAAGCGGCGAAATTGCATGAACAGCTCCACGGGGTCCTGAGCATCCTCGCCGACGCACGCGCTTGTGCTCGGGCCGACCCGGGTTCTCCGGCCGTCGAACTCGATCAGCCCCTGCATCTGTCGGACCTTGGGCGAGTGAGCTTGAAGACCTGGCTCGCCGTCTACGCGTCCAGCAGGGAGATGTCCGCATTCATCCCCTCGATGAGGAGCCGCCAGTCGACCTCCCAGTCATGAGTTCGGGTCCGGAGATGCGCTTCCCCGCCAAAGGATCACGCCTCTCCGGACCCGCCACCGTCACCCCGTAAGCCTCATCGCGGCGCCAACCGCGAGAAAGGGGGCTTTGGCGTGCCCTCACACAGAGCGAGAGCCACCAGCCACGGTAGCGCGCCAGCGCGTCGTACCCCATACGTTTCGCTGATTCCCCAGCTCAGACCCACGCACCATCGAGGTCAGTTCGGCCCGCGAGGAGGCGGCCGTGCGTAGCGTCACCCTGCCGGCGGCCCTACGTCAGGTCGCCCGGCAGTGGCAGGAGAAGGTCGTGCGCGGGGCACTCAGCGCACAGACGGCGGACTCCTACATCACCAACTCGGAAAGGCTTCTGCGGTTCACTCTGGCGCTCGGCCTCGAACGCCTCGATGACGTCACCGACACCGTTGCCCAAGCCTTCATTGACGCGCCCGGGCACGACCGTCAAGGCCGGTTGGTCCCCTGCCCGGCGGACAGTACCCGCCGGGTTCGCCGCTCATCGGTCGACGCCTTGTTCGCGGAGGCCCGCAGAATCGGACTGACCACCCGAGCACCGCTCTTGGACCTCCCGCCGATTCCGCGCTCGCAACCGCGGCCCACCGGCATCCTGACCGACACCGACATCGACCGACTCCGCTTCTACGCCGAGCGAGGGATGCCGCAAACCAGGCATGCCGCCGTACTCGGGCTGCTCTTGTCCGGTCTCCACACCGGCGAGATCGGCCTGACCGCTACCACCGATCTGGATCTCGACAACTCCCGGGTCTGGGCGGTGGGCGCTGCCCGGATCACCGCCCGCTACTGTCCGCTCGAGGATCCGTGGAGCCGGGAGGTCCTCCGCCTGCGCGTCGAGTACGTCCAGCACCAGTCGAGCTGCGACCTCCCCGAAACGCTCACCACGAACGGTCTCGCCCCCGCTAACCGGCTGCAGTCCAGCGTGTGCACGGCCTTCGGCGAGGTCGTACGCGCCAGCGGAATCGCCCCGGAAGGTCGGTCCGCCACACCGCGGGATGTCTCCAGCTGGCTCGCTGCGAAGATCCACTCGGAGACCGGTCAAATCTCCGAGGTCGCGCTGCGCCTCGGGCTCTCCTCGCTGGACCGCGCCGCAAAGCTCGCCGGCTACGAATGGCGACCATCAGGGAAGGAAGCCTGATGGGGACGCCGAAACGGCGCCCCGCCGTCTCCAAACCCAAGCCCAAGAAGAAACCGGACTACGTCATGGGCCCGGCGCCCAAGGACGTCTTCTGTCTCAGCCGCCCCGAGCCCCCCGGTCCTCCTGCCCGCCCACTCCCCGCGCTGGAGCGCCTCGAACTACTCGTTGCCAACCCTGACCTGTACGACGTGGCAGAGAAGGTCTTCCCCGGGCGCACTCCAGGATCGCCGGGCCGTCGCCCCGCCTACCCCCCAGGGCCCCGGCGTTTGCCCGGCTCATCCTGACTTGATCGGTTGATGTCGGTAGTGGGCCCCGAAAGTAGGCGAACACGGCCCCTGTGGATCATG